>CAXRIN010000085.1:0-32732 GCA_964230605.1 Flavobacteriaceae bacterium | reverse complement strand
TCTTTTTTCCAACCAAAATTGCAAGGGTTTTACATTAAGTTACCAGTTTTCTTGCAATTTAGAACATCTAAAACACAATAGTTTTCAATATAAATAATTAATAATTAGTTGATTGTGGTTTTTTTAAGGAGCGACTAATTAGGGGGGGCGCCATTAACTTATTGAATGGTTTGTGCTAATATTAACAAGCTTTTGGCATGCTTAGGCCCACAAGCTAAAAAAAAAGAAAGGCTGTCAAATGACAGCCTTTCTCTATATTTTGAAATTAAGTGCTTACTCTGCAGTAACCACTTCGTCAATTATTACTTTTTCTCCTGATTTGTAAACATCAATTAAGTTTAAAGTATCTCTTTCAAGAACTACGAAATCAGCTCTGTATCCTTTTTTGATGTATCCGTATTCATTATCAATTCCCATAAATTCAGCAGGGTATCTTGACGACATCTTTAAAGTTTCAGCTAGTTCGATGTTTGCTTCTTTAAAACAATTTTGAACTGAGTCTAACATTGAAACTGCAGAACCAGCTAAGTTTCCAGTTTCAGTCAAGTACATTCCGTCTTTGAAGAAAATCTTGAATTCATCAATTTCAAAATTGTCAACTGGATGTTTAACGAAAGAAGCATCAGACACTAGGAATAATTTTCCTTTTTTAGCTCTGTGTGCAATTCTTACAGATGCATAGTTACAGTGAACTCCATCAACAATAATACCTCCATAAACATTGTCAGGAGAATCCAAGAAAGCACCAACTAATCCAGGAGCTCTACTTGTAAACTGTGATTGAGCATTATATAAGTGAGTAACTTTTGTAACACCAGCATCAAAAGCTTTCATTGCTTGCTCGTAAGTACAGTTACTGTGTCCTGCAGAAACTGGGATGCCAGCTTCAACCAACATTCTAATATGCTTTTCTTTTACAACCTCTGGAGCACAAGTTAAAATCTTAATAACACCTTTTCCGTGTTCAATTAATTTTTCAATCTCATAATCAGTTGCTTCTCTAATAAAATCTAAAGAGTGAGCTCCTTTTTTATCTGGGTTGAAATAAGGCCCTTCAACATGTAGTCCAATAACACCTGAATCAGGATCCTTCATCATTTCTCTAACAATATCACATTGAGCAATAATATTATCTAATGATGTAGAAACTAGAGTAGGTAGTAAGGCGGTAGTTCCAAAATCTAAATGAGCTTTATTTGAGACTTTGTAATTTGCAATGGATGCTTCTTGTGTATAAAAAGCTCCACCACCACCATTTACTTGAAGGTCAATGAAACCAGGAACTAAAAGAGCTCCTTTTAAATCAATAATATCGTCGTACCCAAATAGGTTACTTTTGTGAACGACCTTTTTGATTTGGTTCCCCTCAGTTACAACGGCACGGTTACCGACAAATGTCTCACCGTTGAAAATTGAGCAGTTAGTAAATACTTTTGTCATTTTGTTCTTGTTTCCGTAAGCCAACAAATTTCCGATTAATTACTGTACTTTTCAAGTTTTTAGGCGAAATTATTCCTTAAGATTTTAACAGCTTAGACGAATGCCAAGAAAGTGTCTATCAATCTTTTATTTTAAAGGTTGCCATTTGATATTTTTGATTGTTGTTTCAACATCTTTAATGAACTGAGTTAACTCATTTGGTGCATTTGCCCTTACTTTAATGCTTTTCATTTTGCCGTTATAATCTACCTTAATGAAGGTAGAAGGCACATCCATTAGTTTTTTATTGTCGTATTCGTCTTCAAAATTCCAAAAGTTGATAGCATTTGCTTTTGCTAGCAGTTTTTTCACAGTTCCTTTTTCAAGCTTAGAAGCACTTTTTTGCTTAACAATGAAATTTTCTTTTGGGAAAACTTTAATACTGTCGTTAATATAAAAGTATGCCTTGTATGTAGGGCATTTACCAAAACAGGGTGTTTTTTCTAATACTATTACTAGCTGATTTTTTTGTGTAGATTGTTTAGAATGATTTAAACATCCCACAAAAAATAAAGGCAACACAAATAGTGTTGCCTTTATTATATTTCTTGTTGATTTTCTCATTTATCTTTTGCCTTGTTGTTTGGATTGAATTTCTTCAATCTTCTTTTGCCAACGAGATTTCTTCATCGGCTGTTTCATTTGATTCTCAATTTTTGCCAAAATAGCCTTTTCATCGATGATGAATTTTTTGATAGTCAATGTTTGTCCTATTGTGATTGTATTCGCAAGGAAGTAATAGAAACTTAAACCAGCTGCATAATTGTTAAACATGAATAACATGAATAACGGCATTAAGTTCATCATTACTTTCATGTTCTTTTGAATTGCTTCTTGCATTTCTCCACCACCACTTTGACTTGGTGTCATTTGATTGTTGAAACGCATGTAGAAGAACATTGAAATCGCCATCAATAATGTGAAAATACTAACGTGATCACCATAAAGTGGAATAGAGAATCCAAGATTTATGTAATCATCCACAGAAGACAAATCATCTGCCCAAAGGAAGCCTTTGTGTCTTAATTCTATAGATGCAGGGAATAAACGGTATAACGCAATCAAGATTGGCATTTGAAGCAATGCTGGAATACAACCAGCAAGCGGGTTGACTCCTGTTTGTTTATAAAGCGCCATTGTGGCTTGTTGCTTTTTCATCGGATCAGCATCCTTATTTTCTTCATTTAATTTTTCCAATTGTGGCTTGATGACTCTCATTTTAGCAGAGCTCAAGTAGTTTTTGTAAGTAATTGGGAAAAGTAAAAGTTTGATCGCGAAAGTTAACAGAATGATTCCGATACCGATTGATACACCTAAGTATTCAAGGATTAATTGGAATAGGGGATATAGCACGTATTTATTAACGGCTCTGAATATTCCCCAACCTAAGTTGATTTGATCTTCTAACTCTAAACTTCCATCTTCAATAGATGCTAACACATTATAGTCATTAGGCCCGAAATACATTGCGAAATCATATCTGTTGTCTTTAGAAGGATTCCATTCCAACGGAATTAAAGCTGAGTACTTCTTTAAGTAAGTAGTGTCTTCATCGTTGTATTTTATTTCCATGAATGGTTTTGAAAAAGCTTCCCCTTTTGCAATTAAAATATTTGAGAAGAATTGTTGTTTAAAGGAAATCCAATCAGTTTTAAATTCAGCAACATCATCGTCATTCCCTCTTTCATTTAACCAATCATATCCATCTTCTTGAGAGTGGTAAAAGATAGAAGCACTTTGACGCTCGATAGAAAGACATTTTTCTACAGATTGTGGTTTTTGATTCCAAATTAATGAAAGATTATTAGCGTTAGTTGGGTCAATTGTTCTTTCAAGTCCGTCAATGTTTACACTGAAGTCGATTAAATAATCATCAGATTTTAAAGTGTATACATACTCTATTTGTCCAATACCATTATCTGCAGGAAGGGTAAATTTAATACTGTTTGTTCCTTGTGTAACATTCAAACCATTTGAGGATGGTTGAAAAACAAAATCACTTGTAAAAAGCTTATTTCCTTTATGTTTGAACTCTATAATTTGCTCATTTCCTTCACCTTCAAACAAAGTTAATTCTCCATCTTGATTTTGAGCATAATCTGAATATGAACGGAACTCTTTAAGAATTGTTTTTGAAACATAAGCCCCTTTAGTATTGACGAAAAGTTTAATCTTATTGTTTTCAAGAATAATTTCTTCACCAGTCAGGTTTGCTGAATTAGCAAAAATTCCAAACTCAGCAACTAATTGCTCGTTAATTAATTGGGCTTTAATTGAATCCTCTTTTGTTGAATTAGAGTCTAATTGAATAGTTGATTTAGGAGCTTGAGGTTGAGCTAATTCAACCGGTTCATTTTTGGTTGAGTCAATCCCATTGTTTTGAGTTGTGTTTTCTTGTGGTAAGTCTTCTACTTGAGATGAATTATAGGCAACAAAACCAATTACAATTCCTACAATTAATATCCATCCAATAATCTGATTTCTATCCATCAATAATAATCTTCAATAATTCTTATTTGTTTTCTAATGCTACTCTCACAAATTCAATAAAAAGAGGGTGAGGATTAGCTACTGTACTTTTGTATTCTGGGTGGAATTGAACTCCTATAAAATATGGGTGATCTGGAATTTCCACGATTTCTACTAATCCAGTATCAGGATTAACTCCTGATGCTTTCATTCCAGCTTTTTCAAAATCTTCTTTGTATGCACTGTTAAATTCATAACGGTGACGATGTCTTTCTGAAATTTCAGTAGTGCCATAAGCTTTGTGTGCAAATGAACCTTCCTCTATAACGCACGGATAAGCACCAAGTCTCATAGTTCCACCCATGTCTTTAACTTGTTTTTGCTCGGCCATTAAATCAATAACAGGATGATTTGTTCTGTCATCTATTTCTCTAGAAGAGGATGAGAGACCAAGCACGTTTTGAGCGAATTCAACAACAGCACATTGCATTCCTAAACAAATTCCAAAGAAAGGAGTTTTGCTTTCTCTTGCATACTTAACAGCAGCTAATTTTCCAGAAATTCCTCTCTCTCCAAAACCAGGCGCTACAAGTATTCCATTTAAATGGCCGAGTTTTTCTTTTGCGTTTAATTGAGTAATTGATTCTGAATGAATCCACTCCAATTCAACAGCACATTCATTGTGTGCACCAGCATGAATAAATCCTTCCGCTATTGATTTGTATGAATCTTTTAATTCAACATATTTCCCAACTAAACCTATTTTAACTGAGTTTTTAGGGTTTTTCAATTTACTAAGGAAAGTTTTCCAAGTTTTTAGAGCTGGCTCTTCACCAATTTCAAGCGCTAATTTTTTCAATACAACCTGATCCAATTTTTCTTCCATCATTAATAATGGAACATCATAAATTGTTTCAGCATCTAAAGATGCTATTACAGCTTCTGTTTCAACATTACAGAATCTTGCAACTTTATCTCTGACATCTTGAGGGATTTCATGCTCAGCTCTACAAACCAGAACATCAGGTTGTAAACCATATTCCAATAGTTTTTTTACTGAGTGTTGAGTAGGCTTCGTTTTTAATTCGCCTGATGCTGCTAAGTATGGGATAAGCGTTAAATGAATAACCAATGAATCCTTCCCTAATTCCCATCTTAATTGACGAACAGCTTCAATGTATGGTAAGGACTCAATATCTCCAACAGTTCCTCCAATTTCTGTGATTACAAAATCCCAATTGCCTTTTTCACCAAGTAATTGAATGCTTGATTTAATTTCATCAGTAATATGAGGAATAATTTGAACTGTTTTTCCAAGGTATTCGCCTCTTCTTTCTTTGTTAATTACGTTTTGATAGATTCTACCTGTTGTAATATTATTAGCTTGAGAAGTAGGTACGCTTAAAAAACGCTCATAATGACCAAGATCTAAATCAGTTTCCGCACCATCATCTGTTACAAAACACTCTCCGTGTTCGTAAGGGTTTAACGTTCCAGGATCCACATTAATGTATGGGTCTAATTTCTGAATCGTAGCGGAGTATCCTCTTGCTTGTAATAATTTGGCTAGGGAGGCAGAAACGATACCTTTTCCTAAAGAAGAGGTCACTCCACCTGTTACGAAAATGTACTTAGTGTTGGACATTGATCTGTTACTTTTAACAGGGGACAAAAATACTAAGAAAAAACAGGGGGAGAAAAATAAAAGTAGCCTAATTAATTAACTTTTCAAAAACTAGGTATGGTGGTAAATAATCTTTCTCTTAATGTAGGATCTTAAAAACCATTTCTTTAAGCAAATCTCCTTCACTTGTAGTTGAGTTGCCGTAACCTTTTGATTTTAAATCATATTCATTTAGAATTGATATGATATTAAACAATTGTCTTTTAGAGTAATTACGTTTTCCAGAAGTATAGTCTTTTAGAAAAAACTTATTTATTCCAATGGTTTTAGCGACCACTTCAGGGTTGTCGGAAGGGGCGAAATAAACCCCCATTATTTTAGAAAACAATCTGTAGAGATTTGGAATAGTGACAACCAAAGGATAGTTTTTTTCATTTGCAGCGAAATGATTAACTATTCTGTTGGCTTTTATAATGTCTCTGTTAGCTAGGGCTGTTGATAATTCGAAAAAATTAAAATCCTTACTTATTCCGATGTTTTGCTCAATTATTTCAGGTGTGATAATTGAGTTTTTAGGTAGAGAAATAGCCAGTTTTTTTAATTCATTATCAATTTTAGCTAAATCATTTCCTAGAAATTCACTGATTAGGCTAGATGATTTTTCAGAAATTTGAAGTTTCATGCTTGCAACATGATTCACTACCCAGGCTGGAATTTGATTATCGTAAAGTTTTTTAGACTCGAAAAACAGAACAGGGGTGTCTTTGAACTTTTTCTCAACTCTTTTATCTAGCTTTTTTCCTTTGTGAGAAAAGATTAAAATTGTTTGTTTTTGAGGGTTTTCAGCATATTTTATTAGAGGTTCAAAACTTTTGAAATTTTGCGCTTCTCTAACAGATATTAACTGAATTGCCCCCATCATTGGGAATCTTTTCGCAGAATTAACTACGGTTTGAAGTTCGGTATCTTTACCATAAAGAATGGTTTGGTCAAAATCTTTAGCTGATTCATCTACTATTTTGGACGTTGCGAACTTCTCAATTAAATCTATAAAGTAAGGTTCATCACCATGTAAAAAATAGATAGGCGAATAGTCTCCCTTAGATATGTCTTTTATGATTTGTTGGTAAGTCACTTCTACAGTTCAAATTTGTTTGCTTTTTTCTTAAAAACAAAAAAACGCAACAACAAGTTGTCACGTTTTTTTAAACAGTTAATTTTTCCTCTTTATTTTATCTCAACAGTACAGTTGTGAACTCTAGTTCCATCTCCTCCAACTGAAGATTCACTTCCAATAACTGCGTTTTCGGCATAGATTGAAGCGGTGTTTTCACCCGTAGAATAATAGATTGTGTCAAAGAATGAAGTACAATCATATATTTCATAATCTCCATTTTCTGTAGAAAATGCAACTTTTACTGTTTCGCCACTTTCAATAGTTGCTGTTTCAAGTAATGAAGTTTCGCTTACAACTGTAATTTCAATTGTTTCGCTTGATGAGTTTTTAACAAATCCGTTGTACTCGGTTGTTTCTTTGCTACAGCTTGCAAAAGTAATTGCAGCAATAGCTGTTAAAAAAAATGGTGTTTTCATAAGTTCAAATAGTTTTGGGAGGCGCAAATATAATGTTTTGGATATGTAGGTTAAAATTCATTTTTGAACAAAATTTCAACTGAGAGTAATGAATGCTTTTATTCAGATTTTGAATATGAAATAAAAGGTTTTATTTAAACCCTTCGTTTACTCCTAAACTAAATAGAGCAAAATCATATTTAGTAGGGTCTTTTGGATCTAGGTTTTTAAGGTTGTTTGTAAGTTCTTCAACAGCTTTCCAGTCGTTTTGCTTTCTTTTCAAGAACCCTAAACTTCTTGAAACATTACTTGTGTGGACGTCAAGGGGTAGATGTAATAAACTGGTAGGGATTAATTCATGCCAGATGCCCAAATCAACTCCATACTTGTCTTTTCTGGTCATCCAGCGGAAATACATGCAAAGTCTTTTTGCAGCAGATCCTTTAAGAGGATCTGGAAGATGTTTTTTTGAGCGCTCTGCGTAAGCATTTTCAAAAAAGTGGTTTTTGAAATGATGTAATACTTCCGCTTGATTATGATGTTGGTCAAAAAGAGATTTAAAATATGCGCCTAAAGACGAGTGCGTTTGATAAATTTTCTTTAATGCCCAGCAAAATGTTATACAATCCAAGTGATTAAAAGTTCTGTGCACAAAACCGTCAAAGTTGGAATAATCCTTTTCACTAAAGTTTTTAATGAAGAGATAGGGAGATTCATCCATTCTTTCCATTAAACTATTTGCATTTTTTATAATTGATTTTCTGTTACCCCATGCTAGTACGGCAGAGAATAGACCAGAAATTTCAATGTCTTGTAATAAGGTAAAACGATGGGGGATTTGCAGTGGGTCTTCAGGAATAAATTCGAATGTATTGTATTGATTGAATTTTTCTTCCAGAAACTCTTTAAGCTCAATTTTATTCATCGCTAACAATTTTACCGTCTGCTATTTCAATAACTCTATCTGCAAGCTTAGCAAGTTCTCGGTTATGTGTGACGATAATAAAAGTTTGATTAAATTCATTTTTTAAATCCACGAATAGATCATGCAAATCATTAGCATTGTTGGAATCCAAATTTCCTGAGGGTTCATCAGCTAAAATCACCGATGGGCTATTAATTAAAGCTCTTGCTACAGCAACCCTTTGTTGTTCACCACCACTCATTTCACTCGGTTTATGACTAGCGCGGTGGTCTACTTTAAGAGATTTTAAAAGTTCTAGAGCTCTAGCTTTTACTTCAGCTTTGTTAGTTCCTTTTATTAAACCTGGCATTGATACATTTTCTAAAGCAGTAAATTCAGGTAGTAAATGATGGAATTGAAAAACAAATCCTATATCAGAATTTCTGAATCTTGATAAGGTTTTATCATTCATGTTATGAATTGCCTTATCGTTGATGAATAATTCCCCAGAATCAGGTTTGTCTAAAGTTCCTAGGATTTGAAGTAAACTAGTTTTTCCTGCTCCAGAGGCTCCAATGATAGCAACCAATTCACCTTTACTGATCTCTAAATCAATTCCATTTAGGATTGTGTTATCACCAAAAGACTTTTTAATGTTGGTTGCTTTAATCATACTGTCAAAGTTAAGATAATTCTGTATTTACTGAATGTTAATTAATAATGCGTTGATTTACTTGATGACTTCAATCATTTTTGTATTTTTCGAACATAATTCAAAATAAACACTAAAGTGGAAAGATTCATAGGCGTAGATATTGGAGGAACCAACACAAAAATTGGAATAGTAACAAGAGAAGGTGAATTAATTGAGAAAATTAAGCATCCTACTGCTGAGTTAGCCAAAGGTGTAGGGTATGTTCAGAATTTTAGTGTTGTATTAAAAGAGATTCTTGATACAAATCCAGATATTAAAAAGGTTGGTATTGGTATACCAGGTTTAATTTCAAAAGACAGAAGATCCTTAATGAAATTGGCTAATATTCCTTTGTTGAGTGGTGTACAGCTTTTAAATGAATTGGAATCTCTACTACCAGGTTATCAGTTTGCTTTGGAAAATGATGCAAATGCAGCTTGTTTAGGAGAGTTTTATTTTTCTGAGCATGATCTTCCAAATACATTTCTAATGGTTACTCTTGGAACAGGGATAGGAGGAGCTGCTGTAATTGATGGTCAGTTATTTATTGGAGGAAATGGAAACGGAGTTGAAGTTGGACATATGTTAGCCGACGAAGATTCGATTTATGAGGATTATATTTCTAAAAGAGCGATGGTTGCTTATGTGTTAAAGAAGCTATCAAAGGATAAATACAAAGATTCAGTTTTGGCCGCTATTCCTGAAGAGGAGTTGACAGCTAAGGATATTGAAGAGGCTCTAAAAGTAAAAGATAAATTAGCCAAAAAGGTATTTGCTCATTTTGGAAAATGGTTAGGTAGAAACTTAGTTTCGGCAATGAGAGTTCTGGATATAAACACTATTCTTTTAGGTGGTGGGGTTTCTAAAACGTTTAAATATATGGAAGGCCCAATGATGGAAGAGATTAATAAATATTTGGGGCCTTATTATACAGAAAACCTTATTATTCAAAAGGCATCTTTAAAGAATGAAGCAGGTATTATTGGTGCGGCTTCTTTGAATTTTTAAAATAATATTTACCGCAAATAAAAATGGTCGAGAATTTCTCGACCATTTTTATTTTGTATTCGTTGTCTAAATATTTAGTAACCTAATATTTTAAGCATTTCTTCAGGGTCTTGTTCTTTAGCGAAAACCTTTGAAATTAATTCTCCTTCTTCGTTTCTTTCTAAAATCACATGCTTAGGAGAGGGGATTAAACAGTGTTTAATTCCTCCGAAACCTGAAATTGATTCTTGGTAAGCTCCAGTATTGAAAAATCCGATCAGTTGAGGGCTTTCATCAGACTTATCTAAAATCGGTAAGAATTGCTTGTTGTTGTGAATGTCAGCATCATAAAAATCCATGCTATCACAAGTTAATCCTCCAATATAAGCTGTTTTATAATCTCTATGCCAGTTGTTTAAAGGAAGTATTATAAACCTTTGGTCAAGTCCCCAAATATCAGGCAAGGTAGTCATTAATGAATTGTTAATCATATACCAAGACTCCCTATCATTTTGTTTTTTTTCGTTGATGACAGAGTAGATATTAGCACTTGCTTCAGCAACTGTAAAACTTCCAAATTCTGTAAAGATATTTGGTTCTTCAATGTTTGCTTCTTCGCAAATTGTTTTGATTTCTTTTAAAATATTATAAATGAAATCCTCGTAATCGTAATCAAAAGTTAAGCTGTTTTTGAAAGGTAATCCACCACCAATATTTAAGGTTTTAAGTGTAGGGCAAACCTTTTTTAATTCAGCGTAAATCTTTAAACATTTCGCTAATTCATTCCAGTAATAAATATGATCTTTTATTCCTGTGTTAATGAAAAAGTGTAACATCGTTAAAGACGCCTGAGGGTGATTTTTAATTCTTTCATTGTAATAGTCCAAAATTCTTTTTGGCTGAATACCTAATCTTGATGTATAGAATTTAAAGTTGGGAATCTCCTCAGTAGCAATTCTAATTCCAATATTAAATGGTTGGTCAACTTCTTGGTATTTGTCAATTTCATCAATGTTATCCAGCACAGGAATAACATTTTTGAATCCATTTTGGATTAACCCTATAATGTTTTGCGTGTATTTAGATCTTTTGAACCCATTACAAACAATATAGCTGTCTTTGGAAATTTTTCCTTTTTCAAAAAGCTTCCATAAAATTGGTATGTCAAAAGCAGAACTGGTTTCAATGTGAACATCGTTCTTTAACACTTCATCTAATATGAATGAAAAATGCGAACTTTTAGTACAGTAGCAATAAGTATAACTTCCTTTGTAATCTAACTTTTTCATAGACGAATAAAACATTTCTTTTGCCTTTTGAATTTGTTGTGATACAATAGGGAGGTAAGTGATTTTTAAAGGAGTCCCGTGTTCTCGGACAACCTTATTTAAATCAATTCCATGAAAAGTTAAATCTCCACTCTTGTTAACTTTAAACTCGGGAGAAGCGGCTAAATCAGCCTCTTGAAGCTCAAAATATGAATAAGTCGACATTACGCATTAAAATAAGCGCCAAATGTAATTAAAAAGAACTTTCATAAATCAATAAAAATTAGGAATTTAATGAGATGTTTAAATGGTTGCTTCCTTTGTTTTTTTACTCAAGCCTTATTGCTCAACTGGATAGTCTTGATAACGTTGTTTATGATGTTAGACTTAATGATATTTGGGGCTATGTAGATAAGGAGGGGAATGAATATGCTTTGGTAGGTTTAGAGGATGGATTTAGTGTTGTGGATGTATCCGATCCTTCAAATTCACATCAAGTTTTTAGAGCTAAAGGTCCGAATACAATTTGGAGAGATATCAAAACCTATCAGGACTATGCATTTGTAACAAATGAAGGAGATAGCGGGATGAGGATTTATGATTTATCAGGACTTCCAGAAAACACAAATATTCCATTTGAAAATTTTGCAGGAAATACCGGGGAAGATTTTAAAACTGCTCACAATATCTTTATAGATGAGAAAGGTAGGGCGTTTGTTTGCGGAACAAATACTATAAAGGGTTTTATTGTATATGATTTGACATCGAACCCTTTAAGTCCTGTTAAAATTGGGGAGTACGATCAAAATTATATTCATGACATTTATGTAAGAAATGATACCGCTTTTGTTTCGGCTACAATGCAAGGGCAATTGATAATTCTTGATGTTAAAAATCCAAATGCTATTACTCAAATTTCGGCAGTTGAAACGCCAAACAGATTTACGCACAATGCATGGCTTTCTGATGATGGGAAACATGTTTTTGCAACTGATGAACTTAAAGGTTCTTTGATTTCATCATACGATATTTCTGATCCAACTGATCCAGAGTTAGTGGATACGTATAAGTCTACTATTGCTGGAAATGAACTTCCGCATAATGTCCATGTGAAAGATTCTTTTTTATTTACTTCCTATTATGTTGAAGGTTTAGTAGTTGTAGATGCAAGTAGACCAGATAATTTGGTTGAAGTAGCCCGTTACGATACCGAAAGGAATTATTTTATTAGTATGATGGGTGGAGCATGGGGTGTTTATCTGTACTTGCCTAGTGGAACGATTCTGGTTTCTGATATTTTTAAAGGCTTATTTACATTTAGTTTCAATCAAGTTAATGCTGCTTATTTGGAGGGTGTAGTAACTGACTATTCAACGGGTTTTCCTTTGTCGAATGTTAAAATTGAAGTTTTGGAAATGGAAAAAGTTGATAAAACATCTTTTAACGGAGAGTATAAATTGGGTAGAGCAGGCAGTGGTTTAATTAAAGTGATTTTTAGTAAGCAAGGGTATAAGACTGATACTTTAGAAATTAACCTTTTAGAGGATGTTGTAGTTCAAAAGGATGTTAAACTGGAAAAGCTGAAGGAAATAGACGTAAGTTTTCAATTAAAAAGTAAAACTGGTGAATTATTGGAAGGGGCATCAGTTACTCTATCAGGCGTAAACTATTTAAAAGAAATAACTACTGATGTGAGTGGAAAGGTAAGTTTGATTCTTTCCGTAGGAGAATATAATGTATACGCTGGCAAATGGGGAAATTGGAACTCATGTTTTGATATTGGTTTCAGTTCTGATACATTAGTCGTAATTGAGTTAGATGAAGGTTATCATGATGATTTCTCTGCTAATCAAGGCTGGGAAGTTTTTAGTGTAAATGAAGATCCTGTTTTTGAACGAGTTCAACCTCAGGCTTCTTATGATCCTAATTCAGGAACTCAGCATGATCCTGATGTTGATGCATCATTAGGAGATTGCGGCGATTGGGCATATATAACAAAAGTTGATTCAAACCTACCAGCTGCTGAAACTAACGTGAATTGGACAAATTATTTGGTTTCTCCAAAGCTTGAGTGGCCAGAACTAAAAGAGAATTGCATGATATCCTTTAATTACTGGTTGAGTTTTTCTAGTAATGCTGAGGATTCGATGAAAGTTGGTGTTATCCAAGGGACTGATACAACTTATTTAGATTATTTTACTATTGATGATTATCAAAGACAATGGACAGCAGCTAACCTTGAAGTTTATGGGGGTGCTGAAAAGAAAAAATTTAGAGTCATTTTTAGTATTACTGATGATTTAAATCCATGGAATATTATAGATGCTGCAATTGATGATTTTTCCGCTGAGTTCCATACTTGGAGTATTGAAGATCTAAATAAATGTTATAGTTTTTCGGGAGATGTGTTAAGGCTTGAATGCGGCCTTATTGAGTATCAGGTTTTTAATATACAAGGGCAAATCATAGAAAAAGGGATTAGTAGTGCCATCGACCTATCTGGTTATAAAACTGGTTTGTATTTAATTCAAATTGAAAATCAAAAATCAATTAAACATTTAGTTAAATGATAAAAAGCGATAATGTAGTTTTTGAAAGCTGTCATGGCCGAAATTCAGTTTATGACTTTCGTTACATAGGTGACTCAAAAGAAAAACCTTTGTTGATTTTTTGTCATGGATTTAAGGGGTTTAAAGATTGGGGATATTTCAATTTAATTGCTGATTCATTTGCCCAAGCCGGATTGATAGTCTTAAAATCTAATTTCACTTATAATGGAGGGACAACAGCTGAGGTTATTGATTTTCCAGACCTTGAAGCTTTCTCTGAAAATAATTATCTAAAAGAAGTAGAGGATATTCACCATTTAATTCAATTAATAGAGAAAAGGGAAATCGCGATTCCTAATTGGAATGGCGATATATTTCTTTTGGGACATAGCAGAGGTGGAGGAATGGTGACAATTGCAGGAAGTGAAAATGAAAAAGTGACCAAGGTGGTTAGTTGGGCAGGGATAAGTGATTGCATTAACAGATTGCCAAATGATTCTGAATTAAAAAAATGGGAAGATGAAGGTGTTCGATATGTTATGAATGGGCGCACAAATCAAAATATGCCTATGAAATATCAATTTGTAGAATCATTATTGAGCAATAGAGATCGTTTAAACATCAAGTCTGCTGCTCAAAAGATGAACAAACCTCATTTAGTACTCCATGGCACCAATGATGATGCGGTTTCTGTTCAAAATGCAAAAGATATTCATGCATGGAATCCGAATTCAAAACTTGTTCTTATTCAGGGAGCTAATCACGTTTTTGGAGGAAAACATCCCTGGGATGAAAATGAATTACCAAATCACACTCAAAAAGCAGTTCAAGCAACTATTGAGTTTTTATTGGAGCAATAGGCCTACCTAAAGAACAATTCTAATTTAAAAATGAAATAAACTTTACTACTAATCGTTTGTTCATCGAAATCAACTAATTCGGTTGGTACTTTAAATGAATCGATATACTTTTGCCGGATGCGAAATTTATTATTAGTTGCGACTGTTATTTTAATGTTTGGATGTAAATCCACATTTGAAGAAACTTTAAATAGTCGTGATATTGAAAAAAAGGAAAAACTCGCTTTTGAACTTTACGAAAAAGAAGATTATTACAAGGCATCTGATTTATTCAAATCGTTAATTCAAGATAAAAAGAATGGAGAGGACATAGAGAAAATGTTTTTTTACTATGCACTTTGTGACTATAAAATGGGTGACTATGGACTGGCTGCTTATGAATTTGAAAGATTGATCCAAAAGTTCCCTAGAGGAAAATATTCTGAAGAGTCTCAATTTTACATTGGGATGTCAAACTACAAAAAATCGCCGCCTTCATTTTTAGATCAAGATTATACTTACAGAGCTATTGAGTCTTTTCAGCTGTTTTTGGATAAGTATCCAAAAAGTGATAAAAGGGAGGAGGTAAATAAAAAGGTTGATGAACTAACTTCGAAATTGGAAATCAAAATGTACAACCAAGCAAAGTTGTTTTACAACATGGGAGAGTACAAATCTTCAACAGTTTTTTTAGAGAATTTATTAAATGAATTTCCAGATTCAAAACATGCTGAAGAAGTTACTTTCTTAATTGCCGATTCTCAGTTTAAATTGGCCAAAAAGAGTATTGAGTCTAAAAAGATTGAACGCTATACAAAAGCGAAAAAAGCTTCACAAGATTTTCAAAAGAAATATAAAGAAAGTGATTATTCAAAAAGAGCGGAGAATATAACTAAAGTAAGCAATGATGAAATCATAAGATTAAAGAAAGAATTACCAGAGTACTATCATAGAATTGGTGAATACGATAAGTCTATTGCGTTATATGAAACTCTTTTAAGAAGATCTAAAACTACTGTGGAACAACAAAATTATGCTGTTCAAATGTTTAAAGTTCATCACACAAAATGTCAGAAAGCAAATACTCAAAACAAGGTTGAGAATTATGAGACTTTAATGAAGTTTTATAACGAATTAAGTGTGGTTAATAGAGATTTCATTAATAACAAAATCTCTAAGGAAGTTGAATCAGCTAAAATGGGGTATCAATTTCATAAATCAACAGCAGCATATCAGTTATATAAGGAAGGGAAGTTTTTTAATTCAGTTCAACAATACAAAAAGCTTTTAAATGATACTTCAATAAAGAATACTGCAAAAGATTGGTATTTCTTTATCAACGCCAATTATAAATATGCTCTTGATTTGGAAGCGCAATCAAGATTGTTACAACTTGATTCAATTATTACTTATGAGAGTAAGGTGATGGCTCAAACAAAAGAAAAGCCATCTAGTTATGATTCAAAAATTGGAAAGTTATTCTTGAAGGTTAAGTCTGATTTAACTGATTTTCCAGTAGCACTTATCAAAGAGCCCTATCAAAATGGAAAGTATAAGGTTTGTTTAGGAAGGGCTCAAAACTTACTTAGATCGAATTTAAGTAAGAAAGATGAAGAAGAAATTGTATATTTGCTGATTGCTGCGGCTGTGAAACACGCAAAGAAAGGAAAACGTTTTGAGCGATATGAACGTTTTACAAACGCCGAAAAGCTTTATAAGTCTTATGTTTCAAGAGTTGAAGGAGAAAACTTCAAGGTGAAATTAGACAAGGTGAAGCAAAAAATTGAAAAAGGATTAATTAAGTATCAAATAAAAGAGGAGTAATGGATTACAAAAAAACAACTGCGCCTGGATCAACAATTACAAGAGATGTAACTGATTTCTCACAAGGTGAAAACGTTTATGAAGTATTGAATGTTTTAGCAAAGAGAGCTGATCAAATTGGTACTGAGTTAAAGCAGGAGTTAAATTCGAAGCTTGAGGAGTTCGCATCAACTACTGATAACTTAGAAGAGATTTTTGAAAACAGAGAGCAAATTGAAATTTCAAAATTCTATGAAAAACTTCCAAAGCCTGTATTAATAGCGCAAGAGGAGTGGAAAAACAAAGAAATCTATTTCAGAAATCCGAACAACGAAGAGGATTCTGAGGAAAAATAAAAGGTTTATCCTTAATGCTTGAGGGTAAGAAAATACTAGTAGGAGTTTCTGGCAGTATTGCCGCTTATAAAACTGCCTATCTTGTAAGAGCCTTAAAAAAACAAAAAGCGGAGGTGAAAGTTGTAATGACTGCCTCCGCTTCTGAGTTTATAGGGCCTCTAACGCTGTCTACCGTTTCTTGTAATCCGGTTTATTCAAAATTTGCAGACAAAGAGTATGGTGAATGGACTAATCATGTTGAACTTGGTCTTTGGGCTGATTTAATGGTTATTGCGCCAGCAAGCGCAAACACTATCGCAAAAATGGCGAATGGTGTTTGTGATAATTTATTGATCGCTACTTACTTGAGTGCTAAATGTCCTGTTTGGTTTGCTCCAGCAATGGATTTAGACATGTATAAGCACCCCAGTTCAATTGCAAATATTCAGAAGTTAATTGAATATGGGAATAAATGTATTGAACCAACTAGTGGTGAGCTAGCGAGCGGATTAGTTGGTAAAGGAAGAATGGAAGAGCCTGAAGTGATTTCAGAATTAATAGAAAGTTATTTTTCTAAAAATCAAGATTATAAAGGGCGAAAAGTAATTGTTACCGCTGGACCAACTTATGAATCTATTGATCCTGTTAGATTTATAGGTAATCATTCAAGTGGGAAAATGGGAATTGCTATTGCTGATGAATTTGCAAATAGAGGAGCTGATGTTACTTTAGTTTGTGGTCCTTCATCAGTTAAATCTGAAAATAGCAAGGTTAATAGAATTAATATTACTTCGGCGGAGGAAATGTATAACGCCGTTTTTGAAAATAAATCGGGTATAGATGTTGCTGTAATGGCAGCTGCGGTTGCAGATTATATCCCTCTAGAAAAATCAACGGAGAAGGTTAAAAAGAAAGAAGGCGATTTAAAAATTGATCTTAAAAGAACAAGGGATATCCTCAAGTCTTTGGGTGAGGTGAAGCAATCTGGGCAAGTATTGGTTGGATTTGCAATGGAAACTCAAAACGAATTGGAAAATGCTTCAAAAAAGGTTGTAGCTAAAAATGCAGATTTCATCGTTCTTAATTCTTTAAGAGAAAAAGGAGCTGGTTTTAAAAGTGATACTAATAAAGTGACATTTGTTTTTGGAGACAATAAAATCAAGGAATTCAAGTTAAAATCTAAACTTGATGTGGCAAAGGATATTGCAGACGAGGTTAAAGAGTTATTAAATGATTAAGTATTTATTTTTTCTAGGAGTTTTAATCACTCCATTCCTATCAAAATCACAAGAGCTTATAGCAAATGTTGTAATTAATCACCAACAGGTTCAAAGTTCAGATGACTACATATATGATAATATGAAAAAGTCGTTTATTGAGTTTTTGAATAACAGAAAATGGACCGGGGATAAATTCAAATTAGAGGAGAGAATAGAGTGTTCCTTTTTTGTTACAATTCAAAGCCGAAATGTAAACTCTTTCAGTGGTACATTGCAAGTTCAAAGTGGTAGACCAATTTATGGGACAAATTACAAATCAACAATGTTCATTGTGAACGATAATGATTTTGATTTTTCTTATGTTGATCAACAACCTTTAGACTTTAATTCAAACGAATTCACTTCTAATCTAACATCTGTTTTAGCTTATTATTCTTACTTAATTATAGGTATAGATTATGATTCTTTTTCTCCAGATGGAGGAGCTCCGCATTTTTCAAAAGCTTTTGATATAGTAAACTTAGCTCAAAATGGTGGTACAGGTTGGAGATCAGCGGATGGAAGCCAAAATCGTTATTGGTTAATAGAGAATATTAATAATGCGGCCTTTAAAAATTTCAGAGAGTGTTTGTATAAGTACCATCGTGAAGGATTGGATGTTATGCAAGGGAATAAAAAGCAAGGTGAATACGCTATTTATAATTCATTGTTGGCTTTAGAAGAAGTACATAAACGTCAGCCTTCCTCTTATTTACTGCAAGTTTACTTCAATGCTAAATCGGATGAGGTCGTTAATATTTTTCAAAACGCAACTGATCAACAAAAGGAAAAATTAGTTCCTGTTCTTATTAAGATTGATCCCGGAAATACCAAAAAGTATAATAAGATTTTGAAAGGAAATTAATCTCCTTAGATTCTTTTTTTAGATATTCTAGTTTCATTTGAAGATGTATTTTTCTTCAAATGAATTCTCCAGAGTACATATCAACATATTTATTGTGAAGAGATAATCGCTCAATTTGAATTTTGAGGTTGGCTTATAATTATTTTTAGAATATGATTAAGTCTGATGTTTCCTTAAAGCAATTCAACACCTTTGGAATTGATGTCGCAGCTCATTTTTTTGCAGAAGCTCAAAATGAGGATCAGGTTCGTTCTATTATACAAACCAAAGAATTTTTATCTAATTCAAATTTGATTTTGGGAGGAGGTTCGAATGTTTTGTTTACTAAAGATTTTGACGGTATTGTTTTAAGAAATGCAATCCAAGGAATTGAAGTTGTAAAGGAAACAAATGATTATGTGCTGGTAAAAGCTGGTGGAGGTGTTGTTTGGCACGAGTTTGTACTTTATTGTATTAATCAAGGTTGGTATGGTGTTGAGAATTTAAGTTTAATTCCGGGTAGCGTAGGTGCTAGTCCAATGCAAAATATTGGGGCATACGGAGTTGAAATTAAGGAGGTTTTTCATGAGTTAGAAGCAATTAATTTAAAAACAGGAGAAATTGATTATTTTGATAATTCAGATTGCGAATTTGGTTACCGTGAAAGTGTTTTCAAAAACAAACACAAAGGAGAATACCTAATTTCAAGAGTAACTTATAAGCTTAAAAAGAAAGCTGATTTCAAAATTTCATATGGAGCAATAGAAAAGCAGCTCGAAGCTATGGGGATTCAGGAGTTATCTGTTAAATCTGTATCTGATGCAGTAATCGCTATCAGACAATCAAAACTACCAGATCCGAAGGAAATTGGGAATTCTGGAAGTTTCTTTAAAAACCCCATCGTTACTAAATCGTTATTTGATAAAGTAAAGTCGGAATACCCTGATTTAGTGGCTTATCCTGCCGGTGAAAATGAAATGAAGTTAGCTGCAGGTTGGTTAATTGATCAAGCAGGATGGAAAGGTAAAACAATCGGAAACTATGGAGTTCATAAAAATCAAGCATTAGTTTTGGTTAATTATGGAGGTGCCACTGGGAAACAGATATATGATTTGTCAGAAGAAATTTTGATATCAATCAAAGAGAAATTTGGTGTTCAATTAGAGAGAGAAGTAAATATCTATTAATATGGAAAATCAAACATTAGTAGAATTAAAAGGTATTAAAGCCTTTCATAGGAAAAAGCAAATTTTAAATGGTGTTGATTTAACCGTTAATAAAGGAGAGTTTGTTTACTTAATTGGTAAAACCGGAAGCGGGAAAAGTTCTATTTTGAAAGTATTGTACAAAGAAATGGATATAGCTGAAGGAAGTGGAGAAGTTGTTGGATTGGATTTGATAAAATTGAAGTATTCTAAGGTTCATAAATTACGAAGACAGTTAGGGGTGATTTTTCAAGACTTCCAGTTGTTGCCCGATAGAACTGTTGAGGACAATTTATTGTTTGTAATGGAAGCAACGGGCTGGAAAGATAAAAAGGCAATGAAAAGTCATGCTGAGTTAACCCTTAATCAGGTTAACCTATCTGATGTTGCAGCTAAATTCCCACATCAATTATCTGGAGGTCAGCAGCAGAAAGTTGCAATTGCTAGAGCAATGATTAATTCTCCTAAAGTTATTCTTGCAGATGAACCAACAGGGAATTTAGATCCTGAGTCTTCCCAAGAGATTATGAATTTATTATCAGCTATTTCAAAAGGAGGAACAGCCATAATTATGGCAACCCACGATATGGATATTGTAAATAAGTATCCAGGAAGGGTTTTGAAGTGTGATGAAGGATTGGTCTCAGAAGTTCAGTTGTCGGATCATGAATAAAATAACAAATCTTTTAGGAATAAAATATCCTATAATTCAAGCCGGGATGGTTTGGTGTAGTGGATGGAAATTAGCTTCTGCTGCATCAAACAACGGAGCTTTAGGAGTTATAGGAGCAGGAAGTATGTATCCCGATGTCTTAAGAGAGCACATTCAAAAATGTAAGCAAGCTACAGATGAACCTTTCGCTGTTAATATACCTTTGTTTTATCCCCAAATTGAAGAGTTATTTGAAATTCTTTTTGAGGAAAATGTGAAGATTGTAATCACTTCTGGAGGTAATCCTGGTTTGTATACCAAACGAATGAAAGAGGCGGGGATGACAGTCATTCATGTAATTGCAAATGTGAAATTTGCCAAAAAAGCAGAAGAAGCTGGAGTTGATGCTGTCGTTGCAGAAGGTTTTGAGGCTGGCGGACATAATGGTAGAGATGAAATTACTACTATGTGTTTAGTTCCTTCGATTATTCAATCCGTAAATATTCCAGTTATTGCCGCTGGTGGAATTGGAACGGGAAGAACTATGTTAGCAGCAATGAGTTTAGGAGCTGATGCCGTTCAAATTGGTAGTCGATTCGCAATTTCAAAAGAATCTAGCGCTCATGAATTGTTTAAGCAATATGTTGTTGATGCTAAAGACGGAGACACTGTTTTAACTTTAAAAGAATTGGCGC
Source organism: Flavobacteriaceae bacterium (assembly GCA_964230605.1). Classification (GTDB taxonomy): domain Bacteria; phylum Bacteroidota; class Bacteroidia; order Flavobacteriales_C. Next base: position 11,554 of record CAXRIN010000085.1, on the reverse strand, counting down.
CTGTAAGAATGCTAAAGAATGAATTCTACAATCAGATTTTAGCGCTCTATCAAAAAGGGACTAATAAGCAAGAACTTTCGGAGTTGGTAGGGAGAGCCAGAATAAAAAAAGGAATTTTTGAAGGAGATTTAAAAGAAGGGAATTTAGAAATCGGGCAAATATCAGCCATCATTAATTCGGTGGATTCCGTTAAAGATATTATCAAAGAAATTATAGCTGAATACGAATCGGCAAAATCAAACTTATTTACATTCGATGATTGAATACAAAAAGTATCAATTGGATAATGGGTTGAAGGTTATTTTACACAAAGACCAATCAACTCCAATTGTAGCTGTAAACCTAGCATTTGATGTTGGGGCCAGAGATGAAAATCCTGAAATGACAGGGTTAGCGCATTATTTTGAGCATTTAATGTTTTCAGGTTCTAAAAATGCGCCTGATTATGATATTCATGTCCAGAATGCAGGGGGGCAGAATAATGCTTTTACAACAAATGATTATACTAATTATTATGTTACGCTACCTAAAACAAATGTTGAGTTGGCATTGTGGTTAGAGAGTGATAGATTGTTTCAATTGAATTTGGATACAAAAAATCTTGAAACTCAACGTCAGGTTGTAATTGAGGAGTTTAAGCAGAGATATTTAAATCAGCCTTATGGAAATAATATGGCTCAGTTACGAGCTTTAACTTATAAAAACCATCCTTATAAATGGGCCACAATAGGTAAAGATATAAGTCACATTGAGAAAGTTACTTTAGAAGATGCTTTGGATTTTTATAAACAGTTTTATGCGCCTAATAACTGTGTGCTTTCGATATGTGGAGATATTGACTGTGAAGAAGTTTATGGTTTGGTGAAAAAATGGTTTGCAGATATTCCTGCATCAGCAATTAATAGACCAGTCTATGTGGCAGAAGAGGTTCAAACTCAAAAACGAGTAGAAGTTGTTGAGGAGAAGGTTCCTTTAGAGGCTTTTCTTTGGTCTTTTAAAATTGGATCAAGAATTGATGCAGATTTTCCTACAGCAGATTTATGCAGCGATTTAATTGGTCGGGATGAAAGTTCTTTATTGTATCAGAAACTTGCAGTTGAATTGAATCTTGTTTCTTCTGTCAGTTGTTACGTTACAGGTGATAGAGGTCCGGGGATGTTCATGGTCTCTGGGAAGTTGAATGATGGGGTAAAACATGAAGAGGTAGAGGTTGAAATTTGGAATATTATTAACATCTTAAAAGAGCATGGCCCAACAGAACAGGAACTACAAAAAGTTAAAAATAAATTCGAAACAGCTCATGTATATGGTGAAATGAATGTAATGAACAAAGCCATGAACTTAAGTTATGCTGAGTTATGTAATGATGTTGAGGATATCAATACTGAATTATTAGCTTATCAAAATGTTACCGTTAGTGGGATTAAACATTGGTTAAATGAATTTATAGCGGAAGAGAAACTTTGTCAGTTAATCGTTAAAAAGCATCAGAATGGATAGGAGTATAGCGCCACAAATCAACAATCAGGTGGAACTAACAAAGCTACCGGTTGAGAAAGTTAAAATAAATGGAATTGAAATCTGTTACGTTAGTGGAGGAAGCGCTCCATTATTGAAAATAGAGTTGATTTATCATGCTGGCTCAAAGTATCAAACTCAACCATTAGTAGCCTCTCTAGCTTTTGACATATTAAAAGATGGTTCTAAAAAACTTAATGGTAAAGATTTTAAGGAAGCAATTAATGGTTTAGGAGTTTATTACGGATTTGAGATTTCGAAAGACTTTGGGACCTTGTCTTTTTATGTGCTTGAACGAAATTTAAAGGCTTTATTAGGTATTATAAAAGACTTGATTACAGAGCCTAATTTGCCTGAAGAAGAATTTAATAGACTTAGAGTAAAACAGAAGAATGACTTTTTAATTGATAGTGAGAAAACAAGTTTTTTGGCCAGACAGAGGTTTGCGGAAGTTTTATTTAATGAGAGTGAATATGGAAAGGTTGCCCACCATGATGATTTTGAAAAGGTAGGGTATAATTTATCAGCGAACTTTATAAATGATTATATCGTTGATTCGCCATTCAAATTATTAGTAGCAGGATGTGTTTCAGATAGTTCCAAATCAATATTGAATGAATTTGCAAGTGGTTTGAAAATAGAGGGTAACTTGTCTTCTAAAAAAGCTGTTGCTTCAAAACCTAAAGTAGGATTACATTTCATAGAAAAGGATAGTGAACAATGCACTGTTTTGTTGGGTAAGATAATGCCTAATAAAATGCATCCAGAAATTCATAAAATCAGTATTGCTAATACCTTGTTCGGCGGATATTTCGGTTCAAGATTAATGCAGAATATTCGTGAGGATAAAGGGTGGACGTATGGAATTCATTCATCTATATTGAATTACGAAAATGAAACTAGTTTGATGATTTCTGCTGATGTTTTAAAAGACAAAGGTGATGCAGTAATTCAGGAGGTGAAAAAGGAGATAGAATTGTTGCAAAGTGAATTAGTTTCTGAACAAGAATTATCTGTTCTTAAAAACTACTTGAAAGGAAAATTGCTAAAGAGTTTTGATGGAGCTTTTGAGCAGATTGATCGTTTTTTCAGTGTTGATTCTTTTGGCTTAGATTGGGGCTATTATGATTGTTATATACAAGAACTAGAAAATATAACACCAGAGGATTTGAAAAATATCGTTAATGAATTTTTTAAATGGGAAGACTTTGTAATGGTTAAGGTTGGTAATAAAGAAAGTTTAGAATAATAGGATACTCCATAAAAAAAGCCCTTAAGAATTAACTTAAGGGCTTTTTTATGATTGAAAATTTATTTTAAATAACTTATTCCAGTAACATCATTATTGGAATCAACCGTTACCTCAAGAATTGGCATTCCTGATTCTTTGTTTATCCAAACGTATGTTTTTCCTTCAAAGAAATTACTGTCTTCGTCAGCTCCGTAATCTTCTATGTCTTGGTTTGTAAGAGGATAAGTTGTGTTTAATGCAGCAATTGTAACAGTTCCTGAATAAGTTGGTTCACCTGGTTCAACAACATATCTTAAACAATCGTATTCACCACTTGGAGTAACTACTGTTCCACAACCATCAACCGTAAATGAATTTTGGTTTTCTTGTTTTACTTCCGCAACTATAGGCAGTTCCAAAGGAGTTCCAAATATAATTGTGTCAATTGTATCTTTAAATACAACATTAAACTCATAATCATCAATTACAGAGGTTGATTTTGTAAGGGTGTAAGGTATAAGTGTTAGTGGGTTAGTTAAAGAAATTTCAATATCGTTTTCTTGATCTTCTGGAAGTATCATAGCAGATAAATTTAATCCAGATGCAGAAGCGTCAAAAAGTAAATTAGCCTCATCACTTTTTACTTCAAGATTTGCTGTTACTCCACTAGGAATAGATGCAGGAGAGGTAAATGGAATTGTATCATATTCTTCAGTAGGTGAGATTGAAGAAAAATCCCAAGTTTGGTCGTTACCTACAATGTTTAAAAGTGAGTCAACGTTTAATTCACTGTAGTCAGCGTCCGAAATTATAAATGTTTCACCAGTTTTTGGAGCGTCGGAATTGGTGATTTTCATATCACATGGAGAAGTTGATTTATTCTCTTCATCACCTTCTTCAGTCTTTTTACATGATGTTAATGCTAAACCAGCTGCTATGGCTGCCAGTGTAATGTTTCTTGTGTATTTCATATAGTTAAGATTTGCTCTTTAAACGATGTTTGGTTATTTGGGTTGCCTAATTTTTCGTTTTTATTTTTTTATCGTTCCGTTAATCACCATTACAGCTATAACGCCAAGTGTCATTCCTACAACTGTGTGCCAATGAATAATTTCATTTAAGGTGAAGTATGAGGTAGCAATAGCACTTACAGGAACTAGAAAAATAAAAGTGCTTGCTTTTTCTGCGCCGATAACTGTAGTTGCGGATAAGTAAGTTACAGTGGCAAAGCTAGAGTTGATAATGCCAAAGTAGGCCATGTTCCACCAAAATAAACTGTCTGCTGTTTTAAATATGTTTAGAACATCGCTAAAATCAACGAAAGGAATCATTAATACAGGAACAGTAGTATGAAGCCAGAAACTAAAAACGATTGGGTGGGTAAAGGGTTTGGACAGAGAAGTCATTTTACTCATTAGTGCCCAAAGAATTGAAGCAGCAATGAATAGCAAGTTACCAGATTCGAAAATTGAATCGGTGTTTTCCCAAATCTTTAATAAAAAACCACCTGCGGTTAAACCTAATAAAAGGCCTAATAATTCTATTTTTCTGGGTACTATTTTACTTATTATGACTCCTATAATAAAAGCGAATAGTGGGTTTGTAATTGTTACCAAGACTCCGGCTGCCCCAGCATTTCCCAATTGTAGCCCTCGGAAGAAAGAAGTTGTGTAAAGTCCTAAGAATATAGAGGCGAAAAGTAAGTATTTCAATCCTTCCCGCTTAATTTCAAATCGTAGTTTTAAAACTGGGATAGTAGGAAGTAAAACTGCTATTACAACGAAAAATCGAATAAATGCGACAGAAAGCGCATCACCGTATCTGCCTAAAACTTTAGCTGACGACCAGCTTACTCCCCATATTATCATGCTTAAACATACTAGTCCTGATAGGATACTATGTTTTCGGGATCTGTTCACTTTTTAGAGTATTAAATTGGTAAATCTCCTTGGTTGTTTTTTTGCATCAATCCTTTCAGAATATTTAATTCATTTTCAGTACCCAAAAATGCTTCAATAAAATCTGGATCATCATAAATAATGTGGAGCTTTTTACCTTTAATTAATTCGTTAATAGCATCGATTAATAGTTTGGCTTCTATTTCGTCTTTTTTGTTCTCTGGATGAACAAATAAAGCTTTGTCAATTCCAATCATTAAAATAGAGTAGGCACTATTGGAGAATTCGGATTTAAAGATTAATTGACTTAATTCATTATCTAATTGTTTTTTGATGCCATTTAGAATGAAATCATAGTCAATGGGAGTTTTGGCGGCCCACTTATCAATTGTTACAATCTGTTTGTTGTGGTGTAAAACGTTTTTAATCAAAGCGTTTTTACCTTGATAAACTTCATTTGTTTTGATTTGTTGAAGGGTATTGTAATCTATTGAATCTGTGATTTTAGATGCAAATAAGTCTAATACAATTTCTTCGTAGGTTTGGGGCGCAGGTTTTGGTCGTTGCGCCTGTTTTTTTAAAGCAGTAATTAAATCTTTGTCTTTTATGTATTTGTCTGCATTTTTTAAATAATTGATACAATTCATTTTTTCAAAAATGTAATGTACTTTTTCTCCAACTTCTGGACTCATGTACTTATGTTTTGAGAGCATTTGAATAGTTTTAATGGGGATTGTTGAATCCTCCTGCATTTTATATACCATAGGTACAGCTGGTAATGTTTTTAAAAACATCTTTCTATCAGATAATTGTTTTAATAAAATTGATTTTGCTCTACCGTCTTTAGTATCTACTAAGTTTTCAAAAACCTTATGAATTAAAACTCCTTGTTTTAAGCATACATTGTGAATTGATTTGGCTTTTTCTCCACCATTTGCAAGCATCATTTTAAGAAAGGCTTCTGCTTTTTCACTGCGATTATCTTTTTCTTTTAAAGTAGCAATGTCTTGTGGAGTAACCCATTTGTTTTTGTATGCTAAAAGAGCTGTTGTTATTGCTTTGTCTTTTACGGCTTCATCTTTAGAGTTGGAAAATTGTTTTAAACCATATAAGATATATTCTTGTTGCTCTTTAGGTATTTTATTTCTTTTGATTTGGTCACTAACATCTTGTAGCACTTCCATGTTTCTTCCTTTTCTACCAAGCCAATAAAAATATTTATCTTTAAGTTTTGATGATGTGCTTTTGTATTGATTAACGAATGCCGCTTCATAATTCAAATTAAGAATTCCAATCGTTTTCATTGCTAATCTCTCAGTGTTAGTATCTGATAACAGTTTGTAAAAGTTAGACTTAATAGATTTTTCTGAGAGTTTGTACTTTATAGGTTTGAACCTCAAAAACTGGTTAAGAAAATCATTTATTTCTTTTGTGTTTCCAGAGTTAAGTAATGCATTAATAGAATCAAACGCTAATGAATCGTTTTCTGCTAGTCTCAAGGAGAGTGGTAAAGTGTCTAATCGAGCTCTTTCAGCTGCTGCTTGTTCCTCTTTTATTTTGTTTTTTAGTTCTTCTACTTTTTCAAAATCTGTTATAGCTTCAATTTGAGGTTTTTCTTCAAGAGGTTCTTTTTCAACTTTGTTAACTACTTCAGTTATATTAACAACCTTTTTTTCTTCTTCACATGAAAAGAAAAACAAACTCAACATTAAAACAGCTATTAAATTTCTCATAATTAGTTTTTTACTGATTTTAAGCATTATTACTTCAGAAGTGCATAAAAGGTTATTTACCGTCTAATTAAGGTTCAAAACTTAAACCATTGAAAACGCTGTTTTAAAAAGTCTTTATTTCATATTTTTGCACTTCAATTCTTTAAGAGATGGACGTTCAAAAATTACAGGAATTACAAGTGAAGTTGGAAGGTGAATTACATTACGATGAAGTAATGCGAACGCTTTACGCAACGGATGCTTCAGCATATAGAGAAATGCCTTTGGCAGTTGCTATACCTAAAACTGAAAATGATTTATTTGAACTGGTGAATTTTGCCAGAGAAAACGGATCTTCCATCATACCAAGAACAGCAGGAACATCACTAGCAGGACAAGTTGTAGGAAACGGAATTGTAGTTGATTTATCAGTGAATTTTAGAGAAATTCTTGAAATTAATAAAGAAGAACATTGGGTAAGAGTTCAGCCAGGGGTAATCCGTGATGATTTGAACAAGTTCTTAAAGGACTATGATTTGTTTTTCGGACCAGAGACTTCTACATCAAGTAGATGTATGATTGGGGGAATGGTTGGAAACAACTCATGTGGATCTCGCTCAGTGATATACGGTTCAACCCGCGATCATCTTTTAGAGGTTACTGCAATCTTAGCTGATGGAACAAAGGCTGTTTTGAAGGATTTGACGCCAGAAGAGTTTTTGAATAAAGCCAATGGAATAGGAGTAGCCGGAGAGGTTGAAAATCAGATTTACTTTGATATTCGTGAAATGTTGAGTAATGAAGAGAATAGAGAGGAGATTGAAAGAGAGTTTCCTAAAAAATCAATTCCTAGAAGAAATACAGGTTATGCTATTGATCTATTGTCTGATTCTCAACCTTTCAATAATGATGGGGAGCCATTTAATTTTTGCAAGTTAATAGCTGGGTCTGAGGGTACGCTTTGTTTGATTACAGAAATTAAAATCAATTGTGTACCAGTGTTGCCAAAGAATGTGGCAATGATGTGTCCTCATTTTGATACTATTGATGCTTCTTTGCGAGGTACTTTAGTGGCACTAAAACATAAACCATCTCAAGTTGAATTAATGGATGATATAGTTTTAGAGTGTACTAAATCTAACATCGAACAAAGAGAAAATAGAGTTTTTGTTAATGGTGACCCCAAGGCAGTTTTAATGGTGGAGTTACACCGAGAAACTAAAGAAGAGCTAGATCAAGCTTTAAAAGATTTAGAAGCAAGTTATCGTGAAGCAGGTTTAGGGTATGATTTCCCTGTTCTTTATGGTGCGGATATTAATAAGGCTTTAACTCTAAGAAAGGCAGGTTTAGGTTTGTTGGCTAATATTCCAGGTGATGATAATGCTGTTCCTGTTATCGAAGATACAGCTGTAGATGTTCAGGATTTACCTGAGTTCATTGCGGAGTTCAATGTGATCATGGAAGGTTATGGGCAAAAATGTGTGCATTATGCGCACGCTGGATCTGGTGAAATTCATCTTCGTCCTGTTTTGAACATGAAAACTCAAGAGGGGCATGACTTGTTCAGGAAAACTGCTGAGGATATTGCGAAATTAGTTAAGAAGTATAAAGGTTCATTAAGTGGAGAGCATGGTGATGGTAGGTTGAGAGCTGAGTTTATTGAGCAAATGGTAGGTCCTAAAAACTATCAATTACTGAAAGAGGTTAAAAAGAGTTGGGATAAAAACAACATCTTCAATCCAAATAAAATTGTTGATGCGCCACCAATGGATACCAATTTGAGGTATAAAGCTGGGCAAGATACACCTGATTTTAAAACTGAATTCTCTTTCGAAAAAAATCAAGGTATTTTAAGAGCTGCTGAATTATGTAATGGTTCAGGTGATTGTAGAAAAAGTGAGTTGAGCGGGGGAACAATGTGTCCAAGTTTCATGGCGACTAAAAACGAAAAGCACACCACCAGGGCTCGTGCGAATATTATGCGTGAGATTCTGACCAATTCTACTAAGCCAAATAAGTTTGATAGTAAGGAAATCAAAGAGGTGATGGACTTATGTTTAAGCTGTAAAGGTTGTAAGAAAGAATGTCCGTCAAATGTTGATGTAGCTAAATTAAAAGCTGAGTTTTACGAGCAATATTTTAAAAACAATCCTATTCCTTTTAGGGCTAAAATGATTGCGAACGTAAATGCAACTAATAAATTAGGAGCCATTGTGCCAGGTGTTTACAATTTTGTGAATGGCGAGAATGCTATTGGAAATATGGTGAAGGGAATTGCTGGTTTTGCAAAACAAAGGCCGATTCCAAAAATTGCATCTGAAACTGTGGCTAAATTCTATAAAAAGAACAAGCCTAATAATTTTGGCTTTCCATCTCCAACTAAAGGAAAAGTAATTTTCTTTATCGATGAGTTCACCAACTATAATGATGAGCACGAAGGAAAGATTGCTATCAAAACATTAGCTAAGTTAGGATACGAAGTAATAGCTCCTAAAGTGAAAGAGAGCGGAAGAACTTGGCTGAGTAAAGGTTTAGTTTCAAAAGCCAAAAAGCCGATTCTTGATAATGTTCAAATCTTGAAAAATCTAGTTTCTGAAAATACGCCATTGATTGGAATAGAACCAAGTTCAATCTTGATTTTCCGTGATGAGTATTTGGATTTAACTTCGGGGAAAGATAATGAAGCAGCTCAAAAAATTGCGGATAATACTTACTTAATGGACGAATTTTTAGGGAAACTCGTTGAGGATGGTGAGTTAACTCCTGATATGTTTACTGAGGAAGAACAATTGATTAAGCTACATGGTCATTGTCATCAAAAAGCTTTGTCAAGTGTTGTTCATTCTAAACGTTTCTTAGGATTACCAAAAAATTATACAGTTCACAATATTCCTAGTGGATGTTGTGGTATGGCTGGAAGTTTTGGTTATGAGAAGGAGCATTATGATGTAAGTATGGCTGTTGGTGAACTAGTATTATTCCCAACTGTTAGGAAGCAACCAAAAGATGTTATAATCGCAGCGCCTGGAACAAGTTGCCGTCACCAAATAAAAGATGGTACCGGTAGAAAGGCTATGCATACTGTTGAGATTTTTTACAATGCTCTGAAATAAATGCGTTCAACGCGAAACGAATTTTATGAACTGCATAATTATATCAATAGGTGATGAATTATTAATCGGTCAAACCATCAATACCAATTCGGGCTGGATGGGTGCTGAGCTTAATAAAATTGGTGTTGATGTTATTGAGGTTTTAACGATTTCTGATAAACGCCACGCTATCGAGCAAGCATTATCGTATGCCGAATCCAAAGCTGATTTAGTTTTAATTACGGGTGGTTTAGGTCCTACTAAAGACGATATTACCAAAAAGGTATTTGCAGAATATTTTAATGCTCCTTTAGTTGAGAATAAAAGGGCGCTGGAGAATGTAGAATGGTTTTTCAAGCGTTACAACCGAGAAATGCTTCCAGTAAATAAATTACAGGCTTTAGTTCCTGCAGGTTGTCAGATGTTATTGAATAAAGCTGGAACTGCTCCAGGAATGTGGATGGAAAACGAAGAAGCGATCTTTGTAAGTATGCCGGGTGTTCCTAGCGAGATGAAGTATTTGATGTTGTATGAGGTATTGCCTCGAATTCAAAAAAGTTTCGACTTACCCTCAATCGTACATCACACAATTATGACTCAAGGTTTGGGAGAGTCTTACATTGCTGAAGAAATTTCTGATATTGAAGATAATTTGCCTGAGTACATCAAACTAGCTTATTTACCTTCTCCAGGATTGGTGAAGTTAAGATTAACAGGTAAGGGAAGTGATAGGGTGGTTTTGGAGCAAGAAATTGCTAATATATTTGATCAAATTATTGCCCGAATTCCTGATGCTGTCTTTTCTAACAAAGAGGCTAAGCTAGAAGAGGTTTTAGGTGAGAAGTTGGCGGAGAAAGGATTAACGATTTCTACTGCGGAATCATGCACAAGTGGTGCTTTGGCTGCTCGAATAACATCGATACCAGGTTCATCAAAATATTTCATGGGAAGTGTTGTGGCTTATTCCAATGAAGTTAAGAAGAATCAGTTAGGAGTTTCCGAAGAGATTTTAAATACTGTAGGAGCAGTTAGTGAACAAACTGTAAAGCAAATGGCTTTGGGTGCAAAACAATTGTTTGGAACTGATTATGCTATTTCAACTTCTGGAATTGCTGGGCCAGATGGTGGTACGGAGGAGAAACCAGTAGGAACAGTTTGGATAGGAATTGCAACGCCAGATGTTGTGATTGCAGAACAGTTTCAAATGGGAAAAGGGCGTGAAAGAGTTGTTGAGAAAACAATACTTTCAGCTTTAAGCCGAGTTTTGACTCTTGTTAAATAGTAGTTTCGGTATAGATATCTTATTTTCGCGTAAAATTTCCAGTTATGACTATCGATTTTTCAAAAGGAGACGGATTAGTTCCTGCAATTATTCAAGATTCAGTGACAAAAAAAGTTTTGATGCTTGGTTACATGAATCAAGATGCGTTTGATAAAACAAACGAGACTGGGAAAGTGACTTTTTTCTCAAGAAGTAAGAATAGATTATGGACTAAAGGAGAGGAGAGTGGGAACTTCTTAAACTTGGTTTCTATTAAAAACGATTGTGATAATGATACGCTTTTAGTTCAAGTAAATCCTGTTGGACCGGCTTGTCATAAAGGAACAGGTAATTGTTGGGCAGAGGATAATGAAAAAGGAACTTTGGATTTCATCTCAGAGTTGGAAGATACGATTGAGTCTAGAAAAAGTGCTGATGCTGGAAAATCTTACGTTAAGTCTCTATTAGAATCTGGAATTAATAAAGTTGCTCAAAAAGTAGGTGAGGAGGCTGTTGAAGTTGTTATTGAGGCTAAAGATGACAATGAAGAATTGTTCTTAAATGAATCAGCTGATTTACTATTTCACTATTTAGTTTTATTACAAGCAAAAGGATACAAGCTGGAAGATGTTGTGAAAATCCTTCAAGGTAGAGCTAAGAAATAATGAAGAGTTCCTGGTTGGCCGGACTTCTTAATGTTTTATAATCTGATTCCCCACAATCTTACCTATAAATTTTAGCTACAGCTAATACAAGTCTATCAAATAATCGTTCTCCGAAATACCTTCTGTTAAGTTTATAGCAAAACTCGTCTAAATACGCTTGTAGATATTTACCTTTTA
>CAXRIN010000084.1:0-3269 GCA_964230605.1 Flavobacteriaceae bacterium | reverse complement strand
AAAGAGGTAAGCCCGAAAGAGTTATTAAAATCGCTATTGCAAACAAACTGCTCAAGCAAGCTTTTGCTGTTGCTAAATCAAACCAAAAATATGATGAAAATTATCAAAGAAATATTTGTTTTTAAACACAGTTCATCCAGATATGCCAGCTGAAGCTTGGAAAGCTTGCTGGGCTACAATTGGAAAAGGAGAATCTTTTAGAGCAATAGTAAAAAACAGATCAAAAGATGGAACTGCTTATTGGGTTGATGCGGTAATTGCTCCGAAAATGGGCGCAAATGGTAAGCCTGATGGATATATTGGTGTTAGATATGATATTACTGAGCAAATGATGAAATTCGAAACTTACACCATGAAATTAGGTGATAAGGAGTATACGATTCCGACTAAGTAATAATTAGTTTTTAATCTACGAAGTAGTTATGTCCGTCTTAGCCTGTCCAAGACTTGGTGAAAGTTGAGATAGCCCTTCGACAAGCTCAGGGTGACAAAAAAACGCGATTGTTTCACTTGTCTTATTTAATAGGGAGTTTAATTGAAAAACAAGCTCCTCCTAGAGTTTTTGAGTCGGATATACTAATAGTCCCTCTTGCCTGATTAATAATTTTATTAGCGATGGAAAGGCCTATACCTGTGGACTCAGTTGTTTTTGATTTCTCTAAAGTTTGGAATATTTCTAAAACTTTATTCCTATATTTTTCAGGTATTCCTAGACCATTATCTTCAATGTAAAATATCAAGTTTTCATTTTCTTTATTTATAGATAAGGAAACAAGAATATTCTCTTTGTCATTGTACTTTATTGCATTATCGATAATATTAGCTAAAATCTGATAAAGTTTTGTCTTATTGAAGTGGAACTGATTAACATGCTTATTAATAGTGAAGTTAACGTCTTTGTTACGAGTGTTGATGTTGTCCTTAATTTCGATACATAATATATCTAAATCTATGTTTTCCTTAGTAATGTCATCAACTTCAGCTTGAGAGTAGGATATAATATCGTTTATCAAGTTGTTCATAAATTTTACTCTATGCTTTATTGTTTTAAAATTGTCTCGAACTTCGGTTGGAAGTTCGTAACCTTCTAAATCATCTTCAATAAAATCAACAATAGTACTTATCGCTCTTAGCGGGCTTTTTAGATCGTGAGAGGCAATGTGAGCAAATTTATTAAGTTCTTCATTTTTGTTTTGCAAGTTTAGGATTGTGTCTAAAAGTTTATCCCTCATGACAACTAGCATTCTACCAAGTTCATCTTCTTTTGGATCGAAGGGAACGGAGCTATGATATCGCTCGTTTGCTATATCATTAACGAAGTTCCCAATTAGTTCAATTCTTTCAACTTCTGATTCAAGAATTTCTTTCGCTTTTTCGTCTTTCGCTTGAGCTTTTCGTAAAAGAATTCCTTTTGATATAAATACTCCTAAAACCAACAGGATTATGATTGCTGTATATCGAGATGAAGAATCAATTGCTGAATTTAAATTTAAGTTCGATAATTGGACTAATTCATCTGCATATTTAATTACAGATTCGTAATGAGCATCAAAGTCAGAATCTAGTTCCGTACCTGCAATCTCGTTTCCGAATTTGTCAAAAAGTGCTTTTCTTTTTAGTAAAGTCGATTCATATTTTACAACAGAAGATTGAATGCTTTTTAGATTGTTAAGGATGATTTCTGGATATTTTTCATCCTTTAAAAAAACATTTAATAAAGTCCTTACTTTTTCTACTTTATCAATAATATCCTCTTTAAAATTTACAGTGCTATCACCAGTTAAATGCTCTTCAAACCAAAGGTGAGAGGTTGTAGTTAAATTCTTAACCTGATCACCAAGTTTTAAAAGAGGTATTTCTTTAGCAACAGCACTTGAGCTTTTATAGTCAACAAACCATATTAAACTAGATAGAAATATTCCCAAAGTGAGGGAAGTGATTAAATATGTATTTGAGAGTTTCAATTAATTTTTTTCTCACGAGTTTAATAATCTAATTTGTTTTTTTAATTCAGCAATTTCTGAATCTTTTTGTTCTACCATTTGATTCATTGTCTCAGAAGTAGCTTGCATTTCCTCCATGTTTTGACGCATTTCATCTTCTTGTTGACTCATTACTTCTGCCATTTCTTGCGCTTCAGCTAATAACTTAGTTGTTACAGATCCTGTTTTAGCGTTCTTTAATGTCGCGGCAATACTCTCAGAAACCTTTTCCAGGAATTCTTTTTGAGTATCAGTGAAAATTTCAAAAGAAGCAATTTCTAAAATTCCGTAGATTTCATCATTAACAATAAGTGGAAATATATATATGCAGTTTGGTGTAGAATCACCTAAGCCAAATTGTATTTTAGTGTATCCTTGTGGGACATCTGTTATAAAGATTGGTTGTCGCTCCAGGTAACATTGGCCAACTAAACCTTCTCCTGGTTTAATAATTTTTTCGAGAAATTTTTGACGACCGTAGGCATAGCATCCTGTTAGTTCCAAAGTAGTATTGTTGTTTTCATCTTCATTTATAATAAATATTCCTCCTTGATTTGTTATGTCAGTTCCCAGAACCGCCGTGTAAATTCCTGTGAAAAGTAGATCGTCGCCACTCCATTCACCTCCAAAATTATAGGCGAATCCCCATTTTTCTGAAAGCGTATTTTCTCCAATGAATCGGAAATCCATTGCGGCATGTTGTGGTTGGAAAATATCTTTTCCAGTTGGTATTGTTACATGCGTTAAGAAGGCAGCTTCAGGAATTAATCCATTTTCCTCGGAAATTTTAAATTTTCCTCCTACGGCTAATGGACCAAAACCTTCATTTTTACTCTTGAAAAAGTCACTTTTTATTTCTTCTTGAAAGACTTCTTGTATTAATCTTAATTCAAAAGTTTTTGTTAATCCAATTCTAAACAAGGATGTGTTATAAGTTAAGTTCGAATAATTTACGTTTTCGATAGGATTGTCTTTTTCAATAAAACCTCCTGTTTCTAATTGAATTGACCCTACAGGAACAATACTAGCTGATTCAGTTTGGTCTGGTCTATCTGTGATTAATTCGTCAATATTTTCGGATTCTTGACTAAAACAATAGATGCTGTCATCAAAACAGCTGATAAGGTTAGGAATGTTTTTTTCATATTAATTAACGTGAGTTCGATCTAAGCATCCAATCCTAATCTTTCATTATCAACAACTTCCGATCTAAGTGAAGGCTTTTTTGGTAGAAAATGGTATGCAATAAGTCCACCTATTAAATTGACTAAAAAGTTGTCTACGCTT
>CAXRIN010000083.1:0-88077 GCA_964230605.1 Flavobacteriaceae bacterium | reverse complement strand
ATAGTTATAACAACAGAAGACCACACACTAGTTTAAATTTTAAAACACCTAATTTTATGCATCAAAAAAACGAAGCAGAAAATCTACTTCGGTCTAATTAATTTATCTTTAAAAACTGTCAACCTATTTTAGGACGACTCACTTAAAAAAATAAAACTCAGAACATATCTCTAAAATCCTGCCTTGATTAAAGTATGCTCTGAGTTTTGGCAATTCGGGAATAAAGAACGTCTTAAAATCAGCATTAGCTAAAACAACCTCATAGATATTTTGTTACAAGCGTTTTCATTTTTTCTAAAAATTTTCAGCTATTTTTAAAATCGTTAACTAAAAACATTTTTGGCACGAGGTTTGTTTTAACCCGATCAGAATTTAAAAACATTTACGATGAAAATTTCAAAATCATTATTAGGAGTATTAGTTATTGCAGGATCATTAGCTTTAACTGGTTGTAAGGGAAAACAAAAGAAAGAAGAACCTAAAGTAAAAGGAGAAACAGTAGTTGAAATGTACTGTGACGGTCCTGAAACGATTTCAACAAAGAAGTTCTTAAGAGCAACAGGAATTGGAGAAAGCTTAGACAAAGCTACAGCAATGAAAAAATCATTGAACGAAGCAAAAACTAAATTAGCTGGATCTGTTGAAACAAAGATTAAAGCTACAATTGACAACTACGTTAACTCTCGTGAAATGAATAACAGAGAGCAAGTAGAAGAAAGATTTGAGGCTTTATCAAGAGAGGTTATCAATCAAAAATTAGCTAATGTTATTACTATCTGTAAAACTTTAACTCAAAAGAATGATGGTTCTAAAACATACGTTTACTACTGTGCTATCGAAATGAAAGCTGGAGAAATCTTAGATGCTATCAACGATAGAATCACTAAAGAGGAGTCTTTAAGAATTGATTACGATTACGAGAAATTTAAAGAGACTTTCGAAAAGGAAATGGAAAAATTAGAAAAAGGATACTAAAATCGACTAATAAGTCAGATTTTGAAAAGGGCGCTCCAATTGTGGGGCGTTTTTTTTTTTTGTAGAGACGTGCCAAGGCGCGTCTATTGCAAAATAAAAGAAAAACTGTATCAGACGCCCCGCGGGACGTCTCTACAACCTATTCTGTTTTGAACTGGTAATCGAAAAGCTTTTTGTAATAACCTTCTGTGTTAAGCAATTCTTTGTGCGTTCCTTGCTCTACCTTCTCACCTTGATCCATTACAATTATTTGATCGGCATTTTGAATTGTTGATAATCTATGAGCGATAACAATTGACGTTCTACCTTCGGTAAGTTTTTCTATTGCTCTTTGAATTAATTGTTCTGATTGCGTATCAACTGAAGATGTAGCTTCGTCTAGAATTAAAATCTGAGGATTGTAAACATAGGCTCTCAAAAAAGCGAGTAACTGACGCTGCCCCACAGAAAGCATTGCTCCTCGTTCTCTTACCTGATAATCATAACCACCTTCTAAACTCATTATATAGTCATGAACTCCTATCAATTTTGCACCCTCAATGACTTTATCTTTCGTAATTGAATCATTATTCAGAGTAATGTTATTAAGAATAGAATCATCAAATAAGAAAACATCTTGTAAAACCACTGCTGTAACTCTTCGCAAATGTTCAAGTGTAAATTCATTGATATTTAAACCATCAATTGAGATAGTTCCTTTTTGAATTTCATAAAATTTAGTCAGCACATTAATAATTGAAGACTTACCCGCTCCTGTAGCACCAACTAATGCAAGAGTTTGACCCTCTTTAACATCAAAAGAAACTCCTTTCAGAACATAATTACCCTCTTTATAAGCAAACCAAACATCTTTAAATGAAATATCACCTTTAACATTGATTTCGGCGTTCGCCCCCTCATCTGAGATATGCTCTTTAGTATCCAAAACATTAAACACACGATTTGCTGCTACCATTCCCATTTGTAAGGTATTAAATCGATCTGCCAACTGTCTGATAGGTCGATAAATCATATGAATAAAAAGAATAAAAGCCATTACATCACCAATATTCGCATATCCCGAAATCACCCCTCTAGCACCCCACCAAACCAATAGTGCAATTGATGCTGCAGAAAGAATTTCAACAACAGGAAAAAACACTGCGTTAGCCCAAACAGTTTTTAACCAAGCATCTCGGTGCTCCTTATTAACTTCTTTGAAGCGGCGCATCTCTTCCTCTTCTCTATTGAATATTTGAACAATATTCATTCCCGTAACATGCTCCTGAATGAATGTATTAATCTTAGCAACATTCTTTCTAACCTCTATAAATGCTGTCTTAATCGCTCTTTTGAAGAAAATAGTTGATATTAATAAAATTGGAACTGGTACCAAAACAATCAAGGTTAACTCCCAATTGATATAAAACATAAACCCGAGCACCATTATCAATTGAAGTATATCCGAAACTATATTCAATAATCCGCTCGAAAACACATCGGCTATTGTTTGAATATCACTTGTTACTCTTGTTACTAAAGTCCCAATAGGCGTATTATCAAAATACTTCAACTTGAAAGAAACAACATGTTTGAAAAGCTTTTTTCGAATATCTAAAATAACGGCCTGACCTAACCAATTAGCTAAATAAGATTGTAAAAATTGAAGTCCAGCATGAAAAACTAATAGCACAACCAAAACCGCAATAATTTGTTTTAACCCCTCAACATCTCCAAATTGAATTTTATCATCTACCGTAATTTTCACCAAATAAGTACGAACAGGAGCCATAAAGGACAAAAGAATTGTTATTGCAGCAGTTCCATAAAATGCTGTTCGGAATGGCCTAACATACTTCATTGTACGTCTCAATACCTTTCCATCAATCGCTTTTCCCGTTACTTCTTTACTCACTTATTCTATTCCTTTTATTAATTCCGCTGGGTAAACAATCTTATTCAAAAACAAACCTTGTGCAGGAGCACTTACACCAGCTTCACCTCTATCTTCAGCCTCAATAATTCTCTTCATATCTTGAGGCTCTCTTTTCCCCTGACCAATTTCAACCAAAGTCCCCACAATTGCACGAACCATGTTTCTTAAAAATCTATTAGCAGCAATGGTTAAAACTATATCATCACCAATACATTCCAAATCAACCTTAGTTACAGCGCATAAATTGTTATTTACATCTGTATGTAACTTGGAAAAAGATGTGAAATCTTTATAGTTTAAAATATAACTACCTGCTTCTTTCATAGCGGCAACATCCACAGATTGTCTTACCCACCAAACATTATCATTAAATGGATTTTTGGATAATGTAATATAATATTTGTACTCTCGAGATGTTGCTGAAAATCGAGCATGAAATTCATCAGATACTTTTCTTAATTCTGTAATCGCAATAGAATTGGAAACTACAGAATTAAGTTTATACTTGAGATTATCCGAATCTACCCCCTCTTTTTCTGTATCAAAATGCACATAAAAGTCAGCAGCATGTACACCTGTATCCGTCCTTCCGCACCCAATAACTTTTATTTCCTCATTTAAAAGCATGCTTAACTTCTGCTCTAAAGTTTCTTGAACTGAAGGTGCATTAGGCTGAATTTGCCATCCGTTGAATTCGGAACCATTATATTTTAACCTTATTAAATATCTCACTTTCTATGACATCCTTTTTTAACTAACGGAAGCTTCAATCCATTTCAAATATTCAACATCAACATTTAAAGTTTCAATTGAAAATATTGAAGGCACATCATATGAATGCAATTCTTTCA
The DNA here is from genome assembly GCA_964230605.1 of Flavobacteriaceae bacterium. Taxonomy (GTDB): domain Bacteria; phylum Bacteroidota; class Bacteroidia; order Flavobacteriales_C. The sequence continues at coordinate 84,336 of CAXRIN010000083.1, read as the reverse complement.
CTTTTAAACTAATCTTATCAAAAGTCCCCTTTAAAGTCTTAATTAGCAAAACAACTTCTTTATCCTCAACAATTTTCCCGTCCCAATGATAAATAGATTCCATTCCAGGTATAATATTCACGCAAGCGCATAACCTTTCGTCAACTAAACTTTTACCAATCAACTTTGCCTCTTGTACGGAAGAACACACCACGTAAATCAACTCCATCATCTTCTAATTTCGAAAAACTTAAAACCAACTAGCTTACTTGGTTCTACATTAATTTTGGAAACTTTTGCCATAATTGGCCCACGATAAATCCACTCCAAAAATTCATCGGCTTTCATTTGGGTTGTTTCTATCTCCGCATAAACAGTTCCGTCTGATTCATTTTGACAAAAGCCTTTTATACTTCGCTCATTGGCAATACGTTGAGTGAAATTTCTAAACCCAACACCTTGCACCTTACCGTAAACCTTTATATTAAGATGAATATTCATTGTTGTAACAAAAGTATTAATTTAGAATGGCATTCAACTTAATGTAAAAGGAAATGATTGAACAATCTACCATCCAATTTTTAAAAGATCTTGAAGAGAACAATAATAGAGATTGGTTTAACGATAATCGTAAGTCATACGAGATAGCAAGAGATAATTTCTCTTCATTTATAGAAGAATTAATTTTAGATATTCAAAAAATAGACAACTTCATTACGGACGCAACTCCAAAGAATACCATTTTTAGAATTTTTAAAGATGTTAGATTTTCAAAAAATAAAGACCCTTACAAAACACATTTCGGGGCTGCTATCTCCAAAGGAGGTAGAAAAAGTGAGTATCCTGGATATTACATCCACATAAAACCTAACGGAGGAACTTTTATTGGTGGTGGAATTTACCATGCTCAACCTTCAGTTTTAAAGTCTATTAGAAATGAAATTGCCTACAACGCTCAAAATTTTGATGAGCTAATAAGTAACAAAGATTTTGTTAAAGCATTCGGAGAATTAGAAGGTGATAAATTAAGTCGTCCTCCAAAGGGATTTGACAAAGAACACCCTGCCATAGAACACATCAAAAGAAAGGACTTTTTAATGATACATCAGGTGGAAGACAAATTAATTACACAGCCAAACTTCAATAGATATTGTTTAGAACAATTTGCTAAAATGAGACCTTTAAATGAATTCTTTAGAGGGCCTGTTTATGATGTTTTAGAAAGCAATGACTAAAATCCTTATTCTATCCGACACTCATTCTTACTTAGACCCAAGATTAATAAAGCATATCAAATCAGTTGATTTAGTATTACACGCTGGTGATATTGGGAACATTTCCGTAATGGATGAAATTATGGAACAGAAACCCGTTATTGGAGTTCAGGGAAACATTGATGATCATATTGTAAGATCCGAATACCCAAAAGATCAAATATTCAATTTAAATAATAAAAAGATTATCATCACTCACATCGCCGGTTATCCAAACAGATACAAACCTTATGCACTGAATTTGATTCAAAGAGAAAAGCCAGATTTATTTATTTGTGGCCACTCTCATGTTTTAAAAGTCATTTACGATCAAAAACTTCAACATTTACATATAAATCCAGGAGCTTGTGGAAAACATGGTTTTCACAAAATTCAAACAGCCATCAAATTAAAAATTTCAGAATCGGGAGAATTTAAGGATTTACAAATCATTGAATTAGAGAGAAAGTAACTCTTCAATTAAAATTCAAAAACTTAAAACTTAGGATTTATAAATTATTAATACTTCCCTTTCCAAATTTGCTTTAACCAGTCCCTTATTGGTTGTTCTTTTTTATTATTACCTGGCTCATAAAATTTAGTACCTGAAAGTCCTTCTGGAAAAAATTCTTGATTGATAAAATTACCTTCTCCAGAATGAGAATATTGATAATCCTTTCCGTAATTAAGGTCTTTCATCAACTTAGTTGGAGCATTTCTTAAATGCAGAGGAATTGGCAAGTCACCCGTTTGCTGCACAACTTGTAATGCCTTATTAATCGCCTCATACGCACTGTTACTTTTGGGCGAAGTTGCTAAGTATATTGTGCATTGAGATAATGGAATTCTACATTCAGGATAACCAATATTTTTAACTGCTTCAAAGCATCCATTAGCCATTACAAGTGCAGTTGGGTTAGCCAAGCCAATATCTTCCGAAGCAGCTATTACTAATCGTCTTGCAATGAATTTAGGATCTTCACCTCCCTCTATCATTCTTGCTAAATAGTAAACCGCAGCATTTGGATCACTTCCTCTAATTGATTTTATAAAAGCCGAAACAATATCATAATGCTGTTCACCAGATTTATCATATATCGCTAAATTCTTTTGAACATGCTGTTGCACTTTATCATTTGTAATTTCAATTTGATTTCCTCCAATCGAATTGACAACTAACTCAAAATTATTTAGCAGTTTCCGAGCATCACCACCACTAAGTTTAATTAAAGCTTCAGTTTCTTTTAATATGATTTTCTTTTGCTGAAGAATTTTATCCTCCTTCATTGCTTTTTGTAATAAAGCTTCTAATTCCTCTTTTGAATGATGCTCTAAAATATAAACCTGACAACGAGATAAAAGTGCCGATATAACTTCAAAAGATGGATTTTCGGTAGTTGCACCAATCAGAGTCACCACACCTTTTTCAACTGCTCCTAAAAGTGAATCTTGTTGGGATTTACTAAACCTATGAATTTCGTCAATAAACAAAACAGGAGAGTGTCCGCCGCTAAACAACCCGCTTGACTCTGCCTTCTTTATCACCTCTCGCACATCTTTAACACCAGAGTTAATTGCACTTAATGTATAAAAAGGTCTTTCCAGCTGTTTTGAAATAATGTTAGCCAACGTAGTTTTCCCAACACCTGGAGGCCCCCAGAATATCATACTGGGCAACAAATTGCTTTTAATAGCTAGTCTTATTGGTCCTTCAGGCCCAATCAAATGCTTTTGCCCCATGTAATCATCAAGGGAATTTGGTCTTAATCTCTCTGCTAATGGCTGACTCATATCTATTTAACCTTAGCTAATTTGAATATTTCCTCAGAATTTATTGGACTAACAGATAACGAATCCTGATTCACATTTACTATTCTTGACGTATCTGAATTAGTCAACCCTTTTTCCACCCAAGATTTAATTACTAAACTATCTTTTACAAGCCAGTTTCCCTTAACGCCAATTTTATTCATTTCAAACAATGAATCATTTGCATATTTAACTGTAATTGGTTGATTCCCAATTTCAACTTCCCCTTTTTTAATCCTCAAAACCATTTTCCATTCACCAACTAATTGAGAAAAAAGAATAGAATCTTTATTCGGAATGATTTCATTTACTTCTTCAACAAACACGTCTTTTTCTTCTTGAAAAAGGGAATCTAAATCTTGTTCAATAATCTCTATTGAATTCTTGCTAATAGGATATTCTGTAGATTTTACAGGTTCACCTTCACAAGCGGTTAATAGAAGAACTGTGAAAACTAAAAAACTATAATTTAAATTGCTCATGAATCTCATCAATATTTGCCTCAATTTTATCTTGTAATTCGTCAACAGGTAAATCATTTACATCCTTTCCAAATGGATCTTCAATTTCCTCCCCAATTAATTCAATCCCTATCATAGTAAAGAAAACCATCATCATTAACGGAACACTATACCAACCCAAAGTTTTTACAAATCCAAAAGGTAAGGTCATCAAATAGATTAATAAAATACGTTTCAAATGTACCGCATATCCAAAAGGAATTGGCGTATTTCTAATCCTTTCACATGCTCCTTGAATATTAGACAATTTCTCAATTTCATTCTCCAAAACAATTAACTGCTCACCGGAAATATTATTTTGTTTGAAGGCCAGAGCAACTTTCTTACTCATTTCAATTAAAAGAAAATTCGGTTTATGCGATGAATTCTTCAATCCTTCTTTCATCCATTCTGGAGCTTTTCTTTCAAGCTCAATGTAATCCTGTTTTCTTAAATGCTCTTTAAGAACATATGGATAGATTTTCATTAACTCAACAAATTGAAAATCATTCAAATACGACTCAACCTTGATCGAGAAATGTCTGGATGTATTTACCAGCATTCCCAAATGCTTTCTACCTTCCCACCATCTATCATAAGCGGTATTTGTTCTAAAAACCAACAACAAACCTATAACTAAACCTAAAACGGTATGAAAAGTTGGAGGAATATTAAAAGCTCCAAAAGGAAAATTAAGATAAAGGAAGTTTAAGCCAGCTGTAATAGCCCCATACAACAAAACACTCCAAACCATCCCTTCAAAAAAATACCCGCTCGGTTTAAACAAAAACTGCCACCAAATTTTGTTGTTGTACTTAAACATTTCTAATTAATTCTAGAGCAAATTTAATCATTTGAAACCTAACATAATTTTAAATGAAGACGGTATTGCATGGCACTCTTTTTTGTTTAAAACATTTTAAGCAATATTTGCAGTAAGAATTTTAGCTATGGATTTTTTTGAAAAGACTTTTTATTTGAATACTGTAAAAGACTGGTCTATTGCATTTGGTCTTATCATTTTATCAATTCTTGTTGCAAGAGCAGTACACTGGTTTATTAATAAAATTTTAAAGCCACGAGCTGAAAAATCTAAAACTATTTTAGACGATTTGGTATATGACATGATTGAAGAGCCATTGGTTTTCACGATTGCCTTAGCGGGGTCATGGTATTCAATTCATATGCTCACAATCGCTCCTAGAATTGAAGCACTTCTAGGTAAGGCTTATTACTTCTTAATAATCATTGCAATTGCATGGAGCTTAGTAAGAATTGTAGATGCTTTAATTAGAGAATACCTTGTACCATTGGTTGAAAAATCAGAAAGCGACCTCGATGATCAATTATTACCAATTCTTAGAAAAACAATTAGAGCTGCAATTTGGATTATAGCGGTTGTAGTTGGTTTAGATAACGCTGGATATGATGTAGGAGCATTATTAGCTGGATTAGGGATAGGAGGTTTAGCTCTTGCACTAGCCGCGCAGGACACTGTTAAAAACCTTTTCGGAGGAATTATGATATTCGTTGATAAACCTTTCAAGATTAAAGACAGGGTTAAAGTTGGGGGATTTGATGGGTCGATTACAGAAATTGGTTTAAGATCAACAAGACTAACAACTTTAGAGGGTAGAATGGTAACAATCCCTAACTCTACTTTCACAAGCAGCTTTATCGAAAACATCTCATCTGAGCCATCTCGAAAAATCATTTTGAATTTAGGCTTAACCTACGATATGGATGAAACCAAGCTTGAAAGAGCAATGTCTATCTTAGATGAAATAGCTAAAGAACATACAGAAAACTACATTGAAGAAACTTTTCACATTGGATTTAATGCTTTTAACGACTTCAGTTTAAACATAATATTTGTTTACTTCATTACTCCTGGCGCAAATATTCTTGAAGCCCAGACTAAAATTAATCTACAAATATTAAAGAGATTCAATGCTGAAGGTTTAGATTTCGCTTTCCCAACTCAAACAATTTTAACAAAGCAAGCATAAAAGAATTGAATATTTACTTTAATGCAAGTGAGGATTTTATTATTCATACTAAGCTTTTCAATTGCCCTTAATTCAGATGCGCAATTTAATTTGGCTACGTATTTGGATTCGTTAAAATCAACAATCTATCTGAAAGACTATTTTCTAAAAAACGATAATTATTCTGACTCTAGCTATGCCGCGTATTTATCGTCGGTAGCTCCAATTGACACTTTTGAAATTGATACAAATGAAGGTTTTGGTTTTAAACCAACTAGAATAACAGTAACCTATCAAAAAGTTGATTATTTAAGATTTTACGTTGGTTTGAGTAAAACACGGAATAAAGATAAAGGCATTAATGAACTTTCCTTTCACGATCACAACGGACTGAAAACTGCTTTAACGTGGACCTTTCATTCAAATGGAAATATTAAAGAAATAATAAAATACCCTGAGGAATCATTGGATACAATAAATGATTTTGGAGCGCTTAAAAATCCTACTGAGACTTTCTCTATTAAACAGTTTCGAAAAAATGGAAGTATTGAATTTTCGGGAGATTATAAGAATGGTGAAAAGTCTGGGAATTGGTTTTACTTTGATAAAAAAGGGATTCTATATAAAAAGGAAAGATACGAGAAAGGGAAAAGAGTGAGTAGGGTTAGTTTTTAAGCGTGCTTTCTCCCCTCAGTCCTGCGGACAGCTCCCCTCGCTGGGGAGCGGTTGACAAGCAGTTTTAAGAATAAAACTTTGTTTTATTTCGAACCGCTCCCCAGCGAGGGGAGCTGTCCGCAGGACTGAGGGGAGATAGCTAATTGCCTCTAAAAAAATCAACAATAATTACAATACTTCGCATCAGGGTTATGCTTAAACTCATTACTATTTGCAAGCATATTAAAAACAATACCTTCAATAACGCCAGGCATATTTTCTCTCAAGTCTTCAGCAGTAACAGCCTTTCTATTACATTTTAATTGAAGCAATCCGGCTTTTAGATTTCTAAAACTGTAAATACCCGCTACAAAATTATCAACACTCGGATTCGCCATTAGATAAACATAGCCATATAAAGCCAATTGAAGTGCTTTACTTTTGGTAGATTTTTCAATCAGGTCTTCCCAATTTGTAAAACTTAAATCATTGGATGAAACATTCCCAGTTTTGTAATCAACTAATTGAATTTGATCACCTACCTGCCCTATCCTATCAGCAAAACCTTTAATTTTCACTTCAATTGTTTTGCCATTTAATTCAACTGGTAAAACCCAGCTTAACTCATCTTCTTGAGACAAAACCCTATATTCCAATTTCTTTGTTTGGGCTTCAACAATATTTTTGATTTCTAATTCCAAGAAATTAGACACATATTGTTTTGCTACCTCAAACGTCAACAGATTGTTCCCTGTCATTAAATCTTCTCTGCTTAAAAACTCTAGGAATTTCTTAGTTAAAATTGGCTCGAATTGTTTTTTCATCAATTCAATATCCTTTACCATCAAGTTCTTTTTAAGATGTGGCTCAAAAACCATTTCAAGCGCGTGATGAACACACGTCCCAAAGGTTGAATGTTTCAAATTTTCTTCAACCTCATCAGCCTCTCCCAACTTTAAAACATATCTATAATAAAAGTCCAAACCACAAGCAATGAATTTATTAAATGCCGATGGTGATATTCCTTTCTCAAGTCTTTCTATAATAGCACTCTCTGTTTGATCGTCTTTTGTAAAAGATATTTCCAAATCACTTAATGAAGGACTTGGACTGTGACTAAATTCTTCAAAAACAACATTTGGATTCACTCTAGGTAATTCAAATAGAATTTGTTCAATAAATCGACTTCTTTCAGCAGCAGCCCCAAAGTCGTTTTGACCATTTAAATAAACCAAATCTAAATTCTTCACTTTGTGTAAAAGCCTGTAGAAATGGTTTGCGAAAACGGCATCATGATCATGGTGAGTTGGCAAACCAAACTCTCTCTTTATATCATAGGGTATAAAAGAATTGTCTTTTTTCCCTTGCGGCAAAACACTTTCATTAACGGAAAGCATAATAATTCTATCAAAATCCAACAATCGTGTTTCAAGCATCCCCATTATTTGCAACCCCTTAAGCGGCTCTCCAAAGAATGCCAGCGACTCGGTTGCGACTAATTGATTCACTAAACGCTTAAACACTTTAATATGAATAGTTTGAAGGTGCTCGGAATAATCAACTAATCTTAGAAATTTCCTAAATATTAAAGTGTAGTTATATAAGTATTCAGTTTGTATCGACTTTTCTAAATCAGAGATTTCAGAATCGGCCACCCCTTCTTTAATCAAACCTAAAATCTTCAGTAATACTTCAGTAAACTCCTGAGTTGAAACAGATTCATTAAATAAAAGTGGAACAAAATCAAATGAATTAAAATGCTTTTCAAAACGATTTCTACCAACGTAAACTACATTTTTATCAACCAACTCACTTTTCAAACTATGAATTGACTTTACGCTACCTTTTACTAAATGCTGAAAATACGGATGCTCAATAAGCTGGAAAATACTTTTAAAATAATATGCCTTCTTATCGTCTTTTCCTCTGTAATTACTCCAACAATCTAATAATGAATTAATAAAAGAAGTTAATGGAGAAAGCTTTAAACTATACCCCATTGTAATATTTGCCGCATTTACATTAGGAGGCAAATTATATAAAAGTGGTAACAATAAATCTTCATTGTTTAAAATCACCGCTGTTCGAGTAGCTGTTGCTTGATCGAAATGTTTTTGTAAAACCAAGCCAGCATAATGTGATTGCGCCGAATCGGTATTACAAGCTACCAAATTGATTTTCTTCTCTGTTGTTGAAATATCATTTACAGACCATTGAAATGGGATATTAGGATATTTAGTCAACATTCTGCGCATGAATCTCCCTGCCTCCTGTTCATTTGATTTTAAATAGTAATCATCTGAATCCCAAAAAACTTCCGCCTTTCCACGCTTTATTAAAGAATAAATAATTTTTTCTTCTGCAGAACTCAAAGCGTTAAACCCAGCAAAAATGACTTTACTATGCTTAATCTCATCCTCTAACTGAACAATATTTTGAGCTACTTCACGAAATTGCATTCCCGCGTAAGACTTTCCTTTTGCGTTTAATTGCTTTTGAAAAGCGTAATAAATTTCACCAAGTAATTTCCAAAAATGTAAGTAATGCTTTTGAGCATCTGTTAAAGGCTCACCATTAACATTCCAGTATTCTAGTGCTCTGGCTTCATTGATGTAACTAAAAATGTTTTGAGGATCAATTAGATACCTATCAATTTCCGCAAAATCAGATAATAAGGTGGGCGCCCATTTCAAAAAAGAACCTAAATCCTCAGGCTCTTCTTTTACAACTGAAAGATAAGCCTCATAGAGTTCTAAAATTAATATCAGCCTCTCTTCTTTTTGATTTTTACTTAACCCCTCAACAAACTCACCTAAAGAATAAAATGTTGGAGCCCAAAACGTTTTGTTATATGCTTTTGCTAATTCTTGCTTTAAAAATGTAACAGCTCTTTTTGTTGGAAGAACAATACATAGATCCTTAGGAGAATCAAATCTCGAAGCTATTTCTTTAGCAAATCTTTCTAAAAATGAATTCATTAGAGCGTGGTATACTTTTCTTTAAGATGATCAAAATACTTATTGAAATCACTTTGAAAATCTTCTTTAAAAATACTCTCTAACTCTTTTTGATCCTCCCTATACATTAAGAAATCGGTAAAGAAAGTATTATTAATACTATCACTCTGAGCTTGAATAGCTTTTACTTTCCTAAAAGAGCTTAGTGAAAGCGTGTCCATATCTGAAAGTATTTTCTGAATTTTATTTTTCTTGATTTCTATGGAAGGGCTGTTCTTGTTTGATTCATAAAATGTTTTCAGTTCATCAGCCGCCCTATGCATGTGAGCTCTAATTTTAGTTAAATCTGATAATTCACCTAAATACGCTTTCATCACTTCTGAATCTTTTCCGTATTTATTCTCCAAAAATAAAATAGCACCTTTATCACCGATAAATGACGCTAAATTTTCATTAAACTGCACATCATTCTTAACAAATATTGTCCCATGTGTCAATTCATGAATTAAAAGTCGTGCTAATTGCCCCTCACTTTTTTGTAGCATGCTACTCATAACAGGATCCTTAAACCACCCTAAAGTACTCCAAGCATTTACCTCTCCAATATCCGTATCATAACCGTCCTCTTTTAACTCATTTGCCTCCTTTATGGCTTTTCGTTTCTTAAAATACCCTTTGTAAGAAAACTCTCCAACTATTGGAAAGCTCCACTTATATGGCCTAAGAGCAAAAGGTTCACAAGCAGTAACCACATACATCCCTGGCTCACCTTGCTGATCATACATTTTAGTGTAATTCTTTGAGGGATAAATTCCCAATGAATCATAGGCAAACTGTTTAATCTCTTCAATTAACCTAATTTTATCTTTAAGAGAATCTGGATAATTTGGATCGTTTAAAAAATGTTCAAGAGGTTCTGCATTCCAAACTATCCTTAACTGCCCTTTCCCTTGTTGAATGCCATACCAAATTGAATTGCAGTTAAACAAGCATAAAACAACAAGGATTCCGAAAAGAATTTTGAAAAACTTTTTGAGCATCCAACTAATTTAAGAATGTTTTCTCGGACGAGAGATATTGTAAAATGCCTAAAAAAATCAGACTAAATAGTTTTCAAAAGATCTTCTACCTTCATTGGTACTTCAACAGTAAAGCCTTCAGCATATTCAGTTTTTATTAATCTTCCGAATTGCATAGCTCGAGCTTTAATAAAATCGAAAAATTCTTTACCGCTTATTGGCGTTTCTGGCTCAGTACTGTTGGGATCGTAAAACTGTGTTTTGTAAGAAGATATCGCTTCAACTTTTCGATCTATAAACTTAGAGATATCAACGATAAAATCTGGTTCAATCCAATAATCTTGTATGTAATGATAAATTACCTCTGGACGCCACGCCTCTTGCAACTTCTCTCCATCAAAAGTTTCTATTTTGGGTAAACCTGCTAAAAAACAAGCATCACTTACAATTGAGCTTCCTCTGCCATGGTCTGGATGACGATCAGAAATAGAATTAGCCAGAACAATTTTTGGTTGATACTTTCTAATCGCTTGAACAATCTTTTTCTTATTCTCTTCAGAATTAGTAAAAAAACCATCCTGCATAAACAAATTCTCACGCGCCACTAATCCTAAAATTTTAGATGCATCCGCAGCTTCAACTTTACGAGTTTCAGCACTACCTCTTGTTCCTAATTCTCCTTGAGTCAAATCAACAACAGCTACTTTATACCCCATTTCAACATGCTTTAAAATGGTTCCTCCACAACTTATTTCCACATCATCTGGATGAGCGGCAAATGCTAAAATATCAACCTTCATAATTATTTGTTGAAACAAACTTATTCAAATCTACGCTAATTATCAATTGAACGTTAATAAAAGTCCTAGCGTGGCACTCTTTTGGAAACAATTACCGTTATTTTAGTAGAAGTAAAAAGTGAGGTGGAAAACTAGATATATCAGAACTAAACGTTATTCGCGAAAACTCCTTAAATGGAGTGGTTTTCTATTACTATTCTTGCTGATATTTGGATACATAGTTTTTAAAAGTAGTTATGTACAAACATTTATTACTCAAAAAGTTAGCTCTTATCTATCTAAAAAATCAAAAACTACAATAACTATTCAGGAAGTTGACTTCCGACCTTTTGACACTTTTGTTTTAAAAAAGCTTTTAATCCTAGATCATCATAAGGACACCATGCTTTTCGCCGATGATTTTTATATTGAAATCAATGATTATGATTTTGAAAAAATGGAGTTCAATTTAGATTTACTTGAACTTTATGAAGCTTACGTAAACATTAACATCTACCCTAACGAAACTGAAAGTAACCTTATTCAATTTATTAATCATCTGTCTTCTAAGGACACTACTAGTCCGAATGTATCACCCAAATTTTATGTTGAAGAGTTGGTTTTTGAAAACCTAAAATTCAAACTCTGGAATGAAAACACCCCTGTCATAGAAGATAAAATTGATTACGACCACATCTTATTATCAAACTTAAATCTTGGTGCAGACAACTTTATTGTTCAAGAAGATTTAATAAGAGTAAACACCGAATTATTTTCATTTGAAGAAAGATCAGGATTTGAACTTTTGGGAATGAGCGGTCAATTAATGATGGACAGCAAGAACATGTTGTTTAAATACTTTGAGTTTGAAACAGATGAAACAGACATTAACGGCGACATTAGCTTATCCTACGAAAGCTTTGACGCTTTTAGCAATTTCCTAGAGGAGGTTAAACTCGATACTTATTTTGAGGAAACAAGAGTAAGCTCAAACGACATACAATACTTTACAGATGCAGTTAAAGGATTAGATAGATCTATTAGATTTCAAGGAGACATTAACGGAACTGTTAGTAATTTAAATGCAAAAAATTTAAAATTCAGATATGGACAAGAAACTTTCTTCCAAGGTGAAATTTTGTTTGAAAATTTAGGTACTTCTTCTGATCCTACAATCAATGCAAAAATTACCAATCTGGTAACATTTGAAAAAGATATTAAAAGCATCCCTCTTCCTCCTTTTGATTCTAACAAAAGAATAAAAACCCCGGAGTGGTTAGGTAATATTGGAAAGATGGAATTTACAGGAGATTTCAATGGCCCGACTTCAAACTTTAAAGCAACCGGAATTTTAAAAACCAACGCGGGGATTATCAAATCCGATGTATTTTTCAAAAGTGACACATTGAAGGACGAAACAAGAATTGTTGGTAAAGTTGTAACCAATGAATTTAATCTTGGTCAAATTCTTAATTCTAAAGACATTGGTCTGTTATCCATGAACGGAGAACTTGATGCCCTAGCTCAATTTGAAAATAACCGTTTAATTTTCTCAGGAGAAATCCCAAGAATAGATTACAAAAACTACTCTTATTCCAATATTAAAATGGATGGAACAGTAAGAGATCAAATTTTTAATGGTGAACTAAACGTAAACGATTCAAACCTGGTTTTTGATTTCGATGGAAGTATTGACTTTAGTGTTCCTAACCAGCAGAAATATGACTTTGAAGCAGAACTCAAAAAAGCTAATCTTCAAAAAATAAATTGGGTAAATAGAGATTCCAGCACTCAAGTAAGTGGGAAATTAAAAGTTCAAATGACTGGGGATCAATTTGAGGATTTGGACGGAAACTTAACGCTCAAAAAACTTACTTGGTTTGAAAAAGGAAAAACTTATACGGTTGATTCCGTTAACCTTAATGCAGTTAAAGAAAAGGAACGAGAAATGATGTTTATCAATTCCGACCTATTAATTGCCAAAATTGAAGGAAGCTACAATCTAGCCGAAATCTACCCTACCATGATTAATGTATTCTCAAAAGAGATACCCTCATTAATTTCAGCTGTTGAGTTAAACAATTACAAAGGAGGAAATAAGTTTAGCGTGATGTTTAAACTAAAGGATTATGCATTAATAAATGAGCTATTTACCAACGACCTTAACTTCTCTGACAACACAAGATTAAGTGGGAGATTTGATGACGAACAAAAAAGTTTTATTCTTCAATTCGCATCAGATTCAATTTTGGCAGGAGGAAAAAATATCAGAGGAATTAAAGTCTCCTCAAATAACCGTGGCAATAAACTGAATTTAGTTGGTCAAGCTAAATATTTGCAATTAATGAACAGCTTGGGAATTGACAACCTTAAATTCAAATCTAGCATCCTTGCAAACAATGTTGATTATAATGTGAGTTACCAAAACAAAAAAAATAGTTCTACTCATGGAGACATCGCTGGATTTCTTGATTTAAATGACTTAGACACGATTAAACTAGGTGTAAACAAATCTGCAATTGTTTACCTGGACACAGTATGGAAAATCGATACTTCTGCCTACGCTTCTATATCGAAAGAACTCATTACAATTAAAGACTTTAATTTCATTTCAAAAGATCAACACCTAAAAGTAAATGGAATTGCATCTGAAAACAGCTCGGATAGTATTGTTTTCAACATGGATAATTTCCAATTAGATGGACTAGGTTATTTATGGAAATACCTAAATATTGATATTGAAGGAAATACTACAGGTGAATTTAAGTTGAATGGAGCTTTCGGTGATCAGGTATTCACATCGAATCTTGAAATCAACAACATGAAGTTCAATAATCAAGAATTTGGATTAGTAAGCTTGAAAAGTGATTTTATTAAAACATCAGGAATCATAGATTTACTTTTAAGAGTTGAAAGCCGAAGCAAATTCAATAAATACGATAACATTGTTATTCAAGGAAACTACTTCCCTTTTGAAGAAGGGAAAATAGATATGAAAGCCAGCTTTAACAATGCTAAGCTTGAATTCATGGAAAAGTATTTTGATGGAGTTTTCTCAGATTTCAGAGGAGGAAAAGCTACAGGCGAAATTGATATTTATGGAAAAATTGATCATCCTTATATGGATGGAAAATTAAAAATAGACCAACTGCTTTTTAGCGTAGATTACTTAAATGTAAAGTATAACATAGATGGACAAACACTAAGTTTCAATAAGGACAACATCCTATTTAAAGACTTTATTATATCTCATGATTTACACCCTAAATCAAAAGCTCGAATCAATGGCTTTGTAGGCTTAGACGGATTTAATAATATCAATTACAAAATGGACTCTGTAATTCTGGAGCAATTTTATTGTCTGAATACAACAGTTAATGAAAACTCAACGTATTATGGACAAGCCTACGTTGATGGACTTCTTCATTTTAGTGGCAACGCAACATCTAATTCCATTGGAGGAAGTGTTTCAACAACCGAAACCATTAAGTTCAGTAAAGAACGAAAAAAATATGTCCCAGTTCACACTAGTTTAGAACTGCCGCTTGATCAAACTGAAGACCTAGAAATAAGTGAATTTGTAACCTTCGTTAATCTCTCTGATACTTCATCCAAAAAGAAACTAATTGAAGAAAACTTTGACCTTTCGGGACTTGACTTAGATTTTAATTTCAAAATTAATCCGGAAGCCAATATCCGAATCATCTTTGACCCTGCCGTTGGTGATGAGATAAATGCCAGAGGAAAGGGCGCTGTTTCAATGAACATCAATACACTGGGTAAATTCAATATGTTTGGAGACTTTACCGTTACCGATGGGAGTTATTATTTCACTTTGCAAAATATTATAGGAAAGAGATTTATTGTTGAACCAGGAAGTAAAATTAGCTGGGACGGCGATCCACTTGATGCTCAAATGGCCATTAATACTTATTACAAAAGCCGAGCAAACCTTATTCATTTAATTGACTCTAATAGTGTTCCTGACTACTCTTCTCTTTCGGCAAAATTTGACAATCGAATACCAGTATACAGTAATCTTGGATTGAATGGTAGTTTATGGAAACCCGATTTAAAAATTGGTATTACACTACCGAATGGTACTCCGGAAGAAAAAAACTTCCTACAAGAAAAGATATTTGGCGAAGATGAAATTAACAGACAAGCTTTCTCGCTTATTCTAACCAATCAGTTCCTCCCTCTATCTTCAGGAGTAGGTTCGGCTGTATCAGGAAAAACAGGGATTCAAAACGGGATGCAATTTGTTGAAGGACAAATCAACAATGCACTTAGCAGAATTATTCACCCTAATTTGGATTTAGGAGTAGATTATAATAACGTTGAAGAATCTGGATCTACAGGTCATTTATCTAACGATGAATTAAGACTTCTTGCTGGTTTTAAATACAAAAACCTAAGTCTGAGCACTGATTACGACATCAACAATCAAGTTGGAGATATCGAAGCCGAATTTAAAATTACGGAAGCACTTAAAGCAAAAGCTTACCATAAAACAACAACAGATGCAACTGCAATAAACAACCAAACAACTACAACATACGGTTTAGGAGCTGCTTACCAAAAAAGCTTTGATTCATTTAAAGATTTATTCAGAAGAAAAGAGGAAGAACAATAAATCAAACTTTACTCCGCATTAATCCCCAACTCCTCTTCTATCATTAAACGAAAATCATATTGTAAATCTTCATGTAAAGACTTGATTTTCTTCTGAACTATCTCTAGTTGTTTTTCATAAATTGAAAGTAAAGTCGAATTGTATTCAAAATATTCAAGAATAGATTTCACTTTACTACAGAAATAAATTAGCAATTCAACTTCCGTCTCCTTTTTCTTTGAATATCTGATATACTTTTTCACCAACCTCAGCACCTTCCTTACTCCTTTTGTTGATTGATAATAGCTAGAATAATTTAACTCACTAAAAAGCCCATCAACTTCAAACTTTATTTCTTTAATATAATCCGCCTCATCTTGTTGCTCAAACAACAAATAAGTCAACAATTCCTTATTTTCCTTTTTGTACTTCCCCATTGTTAAGCACAAGTCCACTAACTCCTCTTTTGACTTATAAATTAATTCTGTCTTTAAATCTTTTACTGATGCAGGCTTCATGATTAAAAGATATAAACTTTAAAACAAAAAAGCCGCTCCTCTTGGAGCGGCTTTGAAAATATCAATTGAATAAACTTATTCTGCGTCTTCAAATTTATCCATTACAACTTGAGAAACCCCTGTACTAGAGAATCCTCCATCATGGAATAAATTCTGCATTGTAACATACTTTGTATAATCAGAGAACAATGATAAAATGTAGTTCGCACAATCTTCAGCCGGAGCGTTTCCTAGCGGAGACATTTGATCAGCGTAGTTGTAAAAACCATTAAATCCTTTAATTCCTTTTCCTGCAGTTGTCATTGTAGGAGATTGAGAAATTGTATTTACTCTAATGTTTTTAGCAACACCATAGTGGTAACCAAAAGATCTAGCAATAGATTCTAAAACCGATTTTGCTTCAGCCATATCCGAATAATCTGGGAAAGTTCTTTGAGCAGCGATGTATGATAAAGCTACAACTGATCCCCACTCGTTTATTGCATCTAATTTCTTAGCAGTTGCTAAAACTCTGTGAAAAGATAAAGCTGAAATATCTAAAGTCTTTTGATAGAAATCGTAGTTTAACTCAGTATAATGTTTTTTCTTACGAACGTTTGGAGACATTCCAATTGAGTGAAGAACGAAATCAACTTTACCTCCTAAAAACTCTTGAGCTTCAGTGAAAAGATTTTCTAAGTCCTCATTTGAAGTTGCATCAGCAGGAATAACTTTCGAGTTAGTTTTTGCTGCTAATTCGTTAATAGCTCCCATTCTTAAAGCAATTGGAGCGTTTGTTAATACAAATTGCGCACCTTCTGCAGCTGCTTGTTTAGCTACTTTCCAAGCAATTGAATTTTCATCTAAAGCTCCGAAAATGATTCCTTTTTTTCCTTTTAAAATTCCGTTTGACATATCAATTGTTTTTTTGATGGGGCAAATATAATGATTGAGATTGATTCGCCCACGAATCTAGAGAATCTCGCGAATCTTTTTTTAAAAAAACAAAAGCTTATTGTTTCTCTATTTGAAACGCTAGAAAACTAATGTAATCAGCCTCTGCATTTTTTAAATATGACTGCCAGAGTGTTAAATTAGCTGTAACAGCTGCTAATGGTAGATCAGCAGACAAGGCATGGATAAAAGATACTTCTTGGCCATCTGGATCAAATGGATCTATCCTCATCCCAGTATCCAGTAACTTCGCATACTTTTGCACTAAAGATCGAGACTTTTCATTATCGTATTCCTCTAAATCACTTATAAAGAAGTCTTTGAAATCATTTATTACAGAAACAATCGAATCCCCCCTATTCTTTTGCTTAAGATATTTAAAACCAAATTCATGATCATCTTTCCCAATAGGAAGACCATTTTTATCAAAACCTCCTGTTTTAGAAAACATATCCACCTTATAGTTTTCTAAAAGAGCTACAGCAAAACCCGCTAAAATCTTAGTTGAGTCCGCTTTTTCTTTTAAAATTGACAATTCACGTTTCTCAAAAGCTTTGTCAATTGTTTTGTAAAAACTACTATTTGCTTTGTTAAATGAATTCACAGTCTGTGTAACTCCTTCATCTAGTTTTTCAAATGCTTTAACCAAATTATTATTTACTAAATCCATTTGATTTTTAAGATCAACGTATTCCATTCCATCCCCTGAACTTAAAACTTGATTTGGAAATACTTTAGTTTTGAGTGTATTCTCTAAATGCTCAATTGAACAAATAACATGTCGTCTATTTACAGAATCTTCTTCATTCGAAAAGATTACACCATAAGTCTGTTTAATATTATCCAACTCAATATAAACGGCATGAAACACTAAATCCGGAGAACTTGATTTACCTGTAAAACCTTTAAAAACCACTTTTTTAGATGGATAAATTAACATCGATTCAGACACCTGAACTTTCTTCCAAAATTTGGATTGATTTTCCTTTTATTGAAATTTAATCCCATTAATTCCATTTAATAAACCATTTGGGAATAAATTAAACTCTTGCGAAGTATTCGTTGACATTCGTTGTGCGTGACTTGCACTGCTTAAACTTTCATCAGAATACCTTACCCAACAAAGAGTGTCAGAAACTAAGTAATCTACACCATTAAAACTCCCTTTTCCATTTAGACTCTTCGCCGAATCGCAACTTATTATAGAAGCCAAAATAATTAAAACTAGAAATGCTCTCATTTTTGTGTCGTAAACTGGTTTTATTTTTTAGGTAAAAGATGATTAGGAATCTCCATCAAAAGAGTTATAACTCTTTTTGTCCCATCTTTTAAAGTAAGTACTATTCTTCTGCCAATTTTCCCTGTGTAATCTCTCAAATCGAACTTAATATCTAAAGGTTCTGTTTCTCCAGGTTTTAAATTCCATGAAGTTCTATCTGATGATAAACAATGGCATCCTAAGTCTATACTTACTATTTCTAATGGATCAACACCTAAGTTTTGTAAGTTAAATCGCCATTCAAATTCATTAGTATCTAGTAAGCCAAGATTAAACACAGTTTCTGCTGAGTCTAAATTCACAGAGAAATCAGCTTTTGGAAGAGAATCTTCAATTAGTTCTAAGTTGATGATTTCAATTTTCCTTTCCAGAGACGCTTCTTTACTATACACCGATTGCTTTGTATTGTAATAATTATCACTAACTGTAGTATCTGACCGAACCTCACCGAATGGTATTTTTTTGATTTTCAAAAGTCCTCCATTCTCTGCAGTTCCGTCTAAATATTTATTAAATACTCCACCAGGGTATCTCCTTAAATAATTTTGTAAACTATTTATCCTTCTTAAAGTAAGGTTGACGTTATAATCAGACTTAGCCAAAGGGGAAGCATATCCTTTAACAGTCAATAAAATTTGCTGACCAGCATCAAGTTCTTTAATCAACTCCCCTGTAAAAATTCGTAAATCCTCTACTCCTTTATGAACATATTCATCAAAGAAGCCTGTTATTTTGTTCAAAGCAGCAACTGAGTCTTCTCCATTTTTAGCAAGAGTATTCCGCCTAAAATAAGTTGGCATAGAATCCAAATAAGCCTCATATGTTTCCATATAAGTATAAGGTGTAATTGTATCCCAGTTGTTTGGATTTGGACGGTCGTTATGGAAATACAATGTTACATGAAACTCCTTCACCAATTTTTGCAATCGTTTCATAATTGAATCTCTGGATAAAACTTCGGTTATTTCTAGTAAAGCCGAATCAATGTCTGGTTCTGGATATTTGTACACATACAAATCATTACAACAAGAAGCATCTTTATCGGTTAATGATCCTTCTCTGGTTGAGGTAAATAATCCGTTTAAGGAATCTAGCGGAGCAAAATACAAATCGTTGGCAGAAGTATTAAATGGAATTCCAAGATTAATAACTGATGCTGGACGTTTCAAGCTCCCCAAAGCTTCAAAAACATCAAAACCACCTAATCCATAATGGAAATCTGAAGAGAAATAAAATCTATTGGTTGAAGTATTATAATTCGGACCTACCTCATTCCCAGGAGTATTTATTTTCGTTCCTAAGTTTTTGGGAGCACCCCATACACCACCTCTTTGCTCCGAATACCACAAATCCATCCCTCCTTTTCCTCCTGGCATATTCGAAGAAAAAAACAGAAACTTCTTTCCTGCTTTGTTAAAGACAAAAGGATTACGAAAATTATATTCCCCATCAAGTTCAGAAAATACAATAGGAATTACAGTATCAAGTTCGAAGACTTGTAAACTGTCTTCTCCTTTTATTTTTTCTTTAACTTGAACCGTTCCTTTTACTAATTGATAATTTTGATTTTCAAGTTGTTTTGAAAAATAGAAATCTCCGTTATCATCTAAACTCCCATCGGAATATGATTCATTTTGAAAAGGAGCATAAAACAGCACTTCTTGAGAAGCCCAAATAGAATCCTTCTTCGCTGCGTTATAAATTTTAACATTATAATGCTTGTCTTTAATCACTCCTTCTGCGTCTACATTTTTAGCTCTTAAGGCTGAATAAAAAATTGTTGAATCATTTATCCAAACTGGATAATACTCAGCTACCCCAGTATTTATGCGATTCCCTAAATTTTCAATCTTAACATCAATCGTGTCATTCAAAAGGCCTATAACGTTTTTGTAAACCTTTACCTCATTTTTTGCTTTTTGGTATTCAAACGAACGGGTGTCGCGATTAACTCTTAAACTTTTTTCATAATAATCTTTAGCTAAGGAATAGTTCCCCAAACTCTTATATATCTCTGCTAAGTAAAAATGATAATCTGGATGCGCAATTTGAAGCTCTTGACTTTTTTCAATCTTTTTAAAATAGTACAACGCTTTTTCGTTGTTGTGATATCCTTTAAAAGACAATCCCAAATTATAAACTAGATTTTTATAAGTAGAATCCTCCTTCCAAGCTTTGATGAAAAATCTTGAAGCACCATAATGATCTCCTTCGCTCAAAGCCTCTTCCCCAAAGTTTGCCCATACTCTCGCCTGTCCATTCACAATGGTAGCGACGAAAAGTGATAATATGACAAGAAAATTTCTCATTAATAATCTGGACAAACTTTATACCTCGGTCTTTCAATTTTATTAGGAATAATATAGATTACCGCTAACTCAAAACCACCTCTGTAATTTGATGCTGGTACTAGTCCCGAATAATTAATATCATAACTAACTCCAACTCTCCAATCCCCGTAATCCATCCCAACAATAAAATCACCTGAGTCAACCGCTCTGAAATAAAGCCCTGCAAAAAAAGCTTGTTTAAAATAAATACTCTTACTTAAGTCATAACGAACCAACGAACCAAAATTTACAGCATAGTAGGTTCCTTGATTTGAAAATTGGATTCCTGGTTCAATTTTTATCTTTTCATTGTATTGATATTCTCCATTGATTTGCAAACTATACCTTCTGTCCAATCTTATATCGTTATTACTAAAAAAACTTTGTTTTGGTGATAGAATATTAAATGCAGCCAAAGAAGTACGAGCTTTAAGCTTTTTCGATAACCACATTTCAAACTGAGCCCCAATTGCTAAATCGAAATACCATCTTGAAAGCCTAGGAAGGTTTTCTCCTATTGGTAAACTCCCATCATAAAAATAGCCGTTATACTGATTATCAAATCTCAGTTGTTCTAAATCTATTTTCTTTTGGGTAAAACTAGGCTGAATCCCTAACCTGAATATACCTACCGAATCTGGTAATGGCAACTTATATCCAGCACCTAGGTTTAAATGTGTTGTAGAAAACTTTGAATCACCGGTAACATCATAAACAATTCCTCCTGCAGCAGATAGCCCTTTCACATGTTCTTCGAGCGTATTAGCCTCAGCCATGGTTGCAAAAGTCACGAAGGGAACTGTTACAGAGGACCATTGATTTCGGTAATTACCATGAAATCTATACTGACCATCGAAATCACCTATTGATGAAGGAGAGTAAGTATGTGGAGCGTGCATCCATTGTGTAAAATGGATATCTTGGGCATTCCCCACATGAACCAAAAATGAAAGAAGTATAACTAACCTTATTCGAATCATCTCTATTGAAAGATAACTATAATAATGGTTAATGCCTAGATTTCACTTTACACCTGAGGCTTTACAAATGGCAATCGAACCACTTTTGCCTTTATTTTCTTATCACGAATTGAAATAAAAATTTCAGAATCTACTTTTGAAAACTCTTTAGCCACGTAACCTAAACCTATAGCTTTTTCTAAAGTTGGAGACATTGTTCCAGAGGTAACTCTACCGATAACATCACCTCCTTCATTAACAATTATGTAATCTTTTCTAGGGATTCCGCGATCAACCAATTCAAAAGCAACAAGTTTTCTAACAACTCCGTTTTCTTTTTGTTTTCTGAATTTTTCTACACTTGGAAAATTAGTATCTAATTTGGTAATCCAACCTAAACCGGCTTCAAGCGGCGAAGTTGTATCATCAATATCATTACCGTAAAGCGCGTACCCCATCTCTAACCTTAATGTATCACGAGCAGCTAATCCAGTTGGTTTAATTCCTTCTTCAGCTCCAGCCTCCATTATTGCCTCCCAAACTGTTACAGCATCAGCATTTTTTACATAAATTTCAAAACCTCCCGCACCCGTGTATCCAGTTGCTGAAATTAAAACGCCTTGAACTCCAGCAAACTCGCCAATTTTAAGCGTGTAGTATTTCATTGAAGCTAAATCCAAATCAGTTAATTTAGAAAGGACTTTTGTAGAATTAGGACCTTGAACTGCAAACAAACTCCACTCATCACTTAAATTCTTTAATGTTGCCAAAGTATCATTTTTGGAGTTAAACCACTCCCAATCTTTTTCAATATTCGAAGCATTAACAACCAATAGGTACTTATCTTTTGAGAAACGGTAAATCAACAAATCATCTACAATTCCACCGTTATCATTCGGAATACATGAATATTGAACTTGTCCGTCACCAATTAAAGTAATATCATTTGAAGTTGTTTTTTGAATAAAAGCCTCCGCTTCTTCTCCTTCAACAACAAATTCTCCCATGTGACTCACATCAAATACCCCAACATTAGTTCTAATGTTAGCATGCTCTGCTTTAACACCTTCATATTGAACAGGCATATTAAAACCAGCAAAGTCAACCATTTTACCTCCTAGTTTTTCGTGGATATCATTTAGCACTAATTTCTTCATAATCGATTATTGAAATAATTGAATAAAATTTTCTTTGTTCGACAACACAGAATAGTTGTCTATTATTTTCTTTCGCGAATTCTTCGCAACTTCTTTTACTTTCTCTTTATCAGACAACACCAACCTTAACGTATTCTCCCACTCCTCCATGGTATTACATACATAACCATTGACTTCGTGATCAACAATTTTTGTATTTACACCAACTGGCGAAACAATCGCAGGAATTCCTAAACTCATATATTGAAGCGCTTTGAAGCCGCATTTCCCGTTGGCCCATTTATCATCAACCAAAGGCATCAAGCCAATATTAAACCTCAATAAATCTTTTATTTCCGTTTCCTTTTGCCATTTTACAAAAACTAAAGAGTCCAAATCAAACTCAGGGTCTTTGTCACTAATAATCACCAATTTAAATTCAAACTCCTGTTCCAGTCTTTTAAACAAGGGAACCATTTCCGTTAAGTACCTTAATGTAGAGTGAGTCCCAGTCCAACCAATCACAAACTCTTGTGAATCTTGATTTTTTATTTGATTATGATAATTCTCTGTATCAATCGTAGTTGGATTAACCACTACATTTTTATTGTATTGTCTACCAAAGTCTGCTAAATAATCATTACCAACGCTTAGCTTGTAAGCATACTTGCATAACTTTTTAACATGACCATAGCTTTTTATGAAGGCGAACTTTGAATTATTGGCAGCATAATTAGGCAACCATACGGCATCATCGAAATCGTAGATAATTTTCTTTTTGTAAACTTTCGCTAAAACAAACTCAACCATTTGAGGTCCTAAAGGATAAAGTTCTCGATGAATAAAAATCCTATCATATTTAAAGGCTGTAAATAACAAAGCATAACGTCTGACTAAACCTCTAAATGTTGCTAACATTTTCGAAATAACAGCGCCTTTTTTATATAAAACAGACCATGCTTTCTCGTCCCAAAAAGAAGATACATGGTATTCAATCCCTCTTTCTTCAAGAAAATCCATGTATTGCTCAAAGCGAAAACGCTGACTTCCAGCTGTTCCTTTGGGATACGGTATGCAAAATAGGACTTTCAATGACTTGTTTTCGGTTGCCAAATATAGTTATTCGGTTTCTTTTTTAGGTAGAAAATCCCTCAGAGTTCTCAGAGTCTAATGAGTAACATGTCATTATTTCAACTTTACATAGATTTAGATAAAATAACTCCGAGATCTCTGTGCGCTCTAATGGGTAAATTTTAAATTTGTGAAATGTCAATTTCATCAAACCTTAAGGAAATTAAAAAATCTCTACCTGACCAAGTAACACTTGTTGCCGTTAGTAAAACAAAACCAATTTCAGATTTACAAGAGGCATACGATGCTGGTCAAAGGATTTTTGGAGAAAACAAAGTCCAAGAATTAAGAGAAAAACAACCTGCTCTACCGAAAGATATTGAATGGCATATGATTGGCCACATGCAAACTAACAAGGTTAAATATATCGCTCCTTACATATCGCTTATCCATGGGGTTGAGTCTTTCAAACTTCTTGAAGAAATAAACAAACAAGCTAAAAAGAATAACAGAATCATTAACGTTTTACTTCAGTTTCATATCGCGATTGAATCAACAAAATTCGGATTACAAATTGACGAGGCTCGTGATATTTTGAAATCGGATGAATTCCAAGCTTTAGAAAATATTAAAGTTGCGGGAGTTATGGGAATGGCATCATTTGTGGACAATGAGTCGCAAATAAGACAAGAATTCCAATCTTTAAAACAGATATTTGATTCACTGAAATCTGAATTCTTTGAAAACTCTCCTTCTTTCAATACTATTAGCATGGGAATGAGTGGAGATTATCAATTAGCAATCGAAGAAGGAAGTACAATGGTTAGGGTTGGAAGTTCAATTTTTGGAGCAAGAAACTATGCGTAACATATTCTCAATATTTTTCTCAGTTATCATTTTAAGCGCTTGTGCACAAAAAGATTTTGATGCGACAGTGAATTCATATTTAAACTATACTGTTGATACCATTTCAACTAATCATCTTGTTCGTATATTAGACAGTGTAAAATTAGTTGACGCTAGAAGCACTAGTGAGTATTCTACAAGCAAAATCAAAGGAGCTCAATTTATCGACTACGACAATCCCGACTTCAAAAATTTAACCTTGGATAAAAATGATAAAATCGTTGTTTACTGCACAATAGGATACCGAAGTGAAAAGATTGCCGAAAAACTTAAAAAGAAGGGATACAAAAACGTTTACAATCTTTACGGAGGGATTTTACAATGGGTAAACGACAGCAACAGTGTTTGTGCTCCAAATGGCATGAATACAAACTTCGTACATACCTATGATGAATCCTGGGGCAAATGGATGACCAATACCAACTTTCAAAAAGTTTATAATTGAGTTCAAGAAGAGAAAGACATCAAAGAGATTGGATTCTAATTCAACACTCAACTAATCCCGAAAAAGAAATAACTGTAACAGGATATCTGAATTTTCAAGAAAACTCCAAATGGATCACTTTCACTCAAATAGAAAACGAATCTGGAGAGCGAATTTGCGGACATATTAATTTGCCCTTTTCAAAAGTGAACCAATTGTTTTCAAATCTGAAAGAAAACAACCATAAGCAATTCATTATCAAAGGCCTTCCTTCTTTTTACAACAATAGAGGCACAAAAAGAGGAGCTATTAATCTTAACTGCATTTCAATAAAAAAGTAATTTCAAATTCAATTTGTCAGCTTTTAAAGTAACATTCTTTAATGAAATTCGGTATCAAAACGAAATTCAGAATAAATGGGAAAAACGGTTGTAGTAGTTGATGATTCAGCTTATCAAAGAAAAACAATTGCGGACATTTTAACCGCAGCAGGATTTGAAGTAATAGGAGAAGCTAAAAATGGAGAAATAGCAATAGATGTTGTTTTAGATGAATCTCCCGATTACGTAACAATGGATAATATAATGCCCGGACTAAATGGTGTTGAAGCATCTGAGGCCATTAAATCTGAAGGAGGAAAATCAAAAATATTAATGGTTAGCTCTGTTGCACAGGAAGCAGCCGTAAAAGATGCACTCAGTAGAGGCGTTGATAAATTCTTAAAAAAACCCTTTACAAATGATGAATTGATCTCAGCATTAAATTCTCTGTAAACAAAAAAAAACGAGTCAGTTGACTCGTTTTTTTTTGCGCTTAATCTTCCATCATATGAGGTGGCGGACCAAATTCTCCTCTCGGACCTCCATGTCCACCAGGACCTCTCCTACCTTTCATCCTATCTAGCAATTGCTTTTTAAACTTCATCTCTGCTTTATGAAGCATCAAAATCTTCTTAGCGGATAAAACAGATTTTAATTCATTATCAAAACCTTTATCAATCTCTAACCTTCTTTCTCTAAATGAAGCTTCTTTAGCCAAAATATCCTTAGCCTCTGCTTCAGTCATTTCTTCTGGCTCCTTTCCTTTATATTGCTTTCTAAGCTCTTTGTGCTCAGCTCTTAATGCTTCGCGTTTAGCTTCATATTTGTCATAAATTGGCCAAAATGCTTTTTCTTCTTCCGGAGTTAATTCTATTTCTATTCCTATGAAAGCCCTTTTCATTGCCTTCATCTTCGCTTTCCTTTTTTCAATTTGCTCCATGGAAGGCTTTTTGTGATCCTGTGCAAATATTGGTTGAAAACTAACCAACATTAATAGTAAACCTAAAATTGTAATTTTATTTTTCATGTCTCAAAATTTCTGTTTATAAATTATCCCAATCTCCATCATCATATCCTTCGTCAAGCATATACTCGTAGATTTCCTCGTCAGTAAAATCATCAAGCGATGGAATTTCTTTTTTTTCTTCTCTTACTTCTTCTTTTTTCTTGTACGTTGAATCAATTAAACCTTCAGAAATGGAATTCAAATCATCCTCAGTCATTATTTCTAATATTTCCGATTCTGAAATCTCATCAATATTATCAGCATAATATGCTAGTAACTCTTGTTCAGACATATCAACTTCTGCCACACTAATTGACTTGGAGAAATCTATCAAAACAATAACTACAAGAAAAACACTCAAAGTCCCTACCAAAGTCATTTTCACTTGTGGCAATTTCCACCATTGATTTTTATTGTCTAATATTTTTGAATAAACGTTTTTTTGGAACCCTTCAAAATAATTCTCAGGAACTTTAAAATCAGAACCTTCAGACTTTCCTAGGAAAGTTCTAATTGCTTCATCATTTATGTTTTTATCCTCTTCCATTTGTTGTGTTTGATGTTTACTTTTTCAAAAGGTTTAATCCTCTTTTAAAAAACGTTCAATTTTTTTAACTGCATGATGGTACTGTGCCTTTAAATTACCAACAGAAACCTCAAGCACCTCTGCTATATCTTTAAACTTCATCTCTTCAAAATACTTCATATTAAATACTAATCGCTGTTTTTCAGGGAGTTTCAATATGGCTTTTTGCAGCTTCATTTGTATTTCATCCCCACTGTAATAAGTATCTGATTCAAGTGACGAACTTAATTCATGCTCAACATCCCCGATTGGTAAAAAGAACCTTCTTTTCATTTTCCTTAAATGATTGAGCGCTTCATTTGTTGCAATCCTGTAAATCCATGTATACAGTTTTGAATCACCTTTAAAAGAACTTAAGTTTTTCCAAACCTTCACAAACGTTTCTTGAGCAATGTCATCAGAAGCATCATGATCGATCACCATCCGGCGAATCACCCAATACACCTTCTCTTGATACTTATCCATCAACAAGTTAAAACCGTAATTCACAGTCTTCTCATCTTGAATTTTCTCAATTATTTCTTCGTCTGTCCAGCTCAAGCTTTGTTCAAAGTTGAAAGTTCAAAGTTCAAAGTTTTACTTCTGAACTAAAAACTTTTTATCATCAATTTCACGTTTGACTCAACTAAAATAAAAAGGTTTAATACAGACAAAAATTTCTTTAAACTTTGAACCTTGAACTTTCAACTCCAACCTTTTGCCACCTCGTTTTATTTAACGAAATTTGCGGGTCAAAATCAATCATTCCAAAAGGACTGAAAATGGATAAACTACAACAACTTTCAAACATCAGAGCTGAGGAGGTTAACATCTCTAAAATCACCGACTTCTTTGAAACGATTAAAAATGTTTCAGACATAAGTACTGAAGGTGCTCAGGATCACATCGTTAAATCAGACAACCTAAGAGAAGACGAGGTTATAAATTGCGATCCTGAAGAAAAAGCTTTGATTATGGAAAACTTCCCTGCTAAGCAAGGAACTTATTTAGTTGTACCTAAAGTAATTCAATAAAGATGAGTCAGTCTATCATTCAAGACATTCAAAATAAGTTGAACAACAAGGAAATTTCTTGTGTTCAGTTGGTTCAAGAAAAGATTGATGCATTAAGCGCATCAACTAAAAATGCCAACAACGCCATCCTTGCCGATCAAGCTTTAAAGCAAGCTGAAGCTTACGATAAAAAGTTAGCAGCAGGTGGAAAATTAACTAGTTTAGAAGGAATCCCATTTGGTGTTAAAGATGTTTACTTGTTGAAAGGAACTATATCTACGGCGAGTTCAAACATTCTTAAAAACTACAAATCACCTTATACAGCTACTGCTATTCAAAAGTTGATTGATGCAGGGGCTATTCCTGTTTGTAAAGAAAACTGTGATCAATTCGGACATGGTTCTACCAATGAAAACTCTGTTTTTGGACCCGTGAAAAACGCTTTTGATGACACTAAAGTTGCTGGAGGATCTTCTGGTGGATCTGCAGTAAATGTTGCTGAAGGAAGCACTGTTTTCTCCATTGGAGGTGATACAGGAGGTTCAATTCGTCAACCAGCAGGTTACAACAAAGTTTTTGGTTTAAAACCAACATACGGTAGGATTTCAAGATATGGCTTAATGGCTTACACTTCCTCTTCTGATTGTGTTGGGCCATTTGCTAACACAGTGAAAGATATCGCGACTACGTTAAACGTAATGAGCGGAAAAGACGGAAAAGATCAAACAACAGTTCCATCAAACGAAATTGATATTGATTCTTTCAGCACGGACATCAAGCCAGGAACTAAAATTGGAGTGTATAAATCGTTTATAGAACACCCCTCTTTAGAGCCATCAATCAAAGCTGGATTTGATGCTTTAATTGAAAAACTAAAAGCTAAAGGTGTAGAGATTAAAGAATTGGATTTCTTTGACGGTGATACACTTACAACAACTTATTACATCATTGCTTTAGCTGAAACCGCAAGTAATTTATCACGAATTGACGGGATTACTTATGGTAATCGTGCAATGGATAGAGACAATTTAGCCTCTACTTATTTGGATACTCGTGGGGAAGGATTCAGTGAAGAGACTAAAAGAAGAATCATAGCTGGTAACCAAGTATTATCTGTTGGTTACTCAGACGAGATTTACAAGAAAGCCTTAAAAGTGAGAAAAGGAATTGAAGCAAAGTTCGCTAAGGACTTCGAAGAAGTTGACTTTGTACTTTCTCCTACTTCACCGCTTTTACCTCCAACTATCGGAGATTCTATGAAAGATCCTTTAACAATGTACTTGAGCGATATGTACACTGTTGGATTTAGCTTAGGAGGTCTTCCTACATTATCAGCACCATTTGACGTTCCAAACAACGTTCAAATCACCGCTGCTAAAGGGAAAGACGAAGAAATATTAAGATTTGCATACGCTATAGAACAAGGACTAGCGACTAGTCAAAAGGGATAAGTCACTTTGAACTTTGAACTTTGAACTTTGAACTAAAAACAATGACTGCATTAGATAAAAAGATTGAAGAGTTAGGATATGAAATTGTAATGGGAGTTGAAACTCACGTACAATTAAACACTAAAACCAAGTTGTTTTGTTCATGTGATAATGAAGAATCAACTACTCCTAACGAAAATATCTGTCCGGTTTGTACGGGGCAAATGGGTACTTTACCTGAATTAAACAAGGCAGCGGTTGAGAAATCAATCATCCTTGGAGCTGGTTTAAATGCTAAGATTCCAGATTTAGTAAGATGGGATCGTAAGCACTACCAATACCCCGATTTACCTAAAAACTTCCAGTTAACTCAACTTGATCATCCAATCATTGATGGTGGTTATGTTAAATGTTTTAGAGATGACGGAACTGATTTTACTGTTGAATTACACCACGCACACTTAGAAGAAGATGCTGGTAAGTTAGTTCACACAGATAAGTACTCTCTAGTTGATTACAACAGATGTGGTACTCCCCTTGTTGAAATCGTTACAGAACCTTGTTTGCATAAAGTAGAGGACGCTGAGACGTACGCTAAGTATATCCAAAAAATCGTTCGTCATTTAGGTGTTTCGGATGCCGACATGGAAAAAGGTCAAATGCGTTCGGATGTTTCTATTTCACTTAGAAAAAAAGGGACAAACGATTTAAACCCGCGTACAGAGATTAAAAACTTGAACTCCTTTGCATTCATGTCTAAAGCAGTTGCAGAGGCTGTTACAAAGCAATTAAACTATTACGAGGAACATGGTGTTCCCTCTCCAGATCAGGTAACAGCACAATGGGATGCCGAAGCTCAAGTAACTCGTGTAATGCGTTCTAAGGAAGATGCTGCTGATTACCGTTTCTCGCAAGAACCTGACATTCCTTGGTTAGATGTTTCAGACCTAAAAGAAAGAACTAAGGTTGATGTTTCGTTATTACCAACAGTTGTAGAAGAAGAATTAATTACTGGAGGTGTTCGTCCGCAAGATGCTAAATTCTTTTCGGGAGATAAAGAAAGATCAAGAGTTGTAATTGGACTAAACAAAGGGATTAACGATATTAAAGCAGTAGCCACTGTCTTGATGAACAACGTAAAACCTGAAGAATACTCAAACTTCTCAGAATTAAAACCTTACCAATCTTTACTTAAAGAATTTGTTAACAACACAATTCCTGTAAATATTGTAAAAGAAGGGTTCCAAAAACTTTATGCTGACGCTGGTTTTGATTATGAAGGATTCATCAAAGCCAACACGGTAAGTGAAGAACAGATTGACGCTGCAGTAGCTGAAGCTGTTGCTGCTAATGCCGAGATTGTTGCTGCTATCGCAGGAGGAAATCAAGGACAAGCTGGTCGTTTAGTCCCTCAGGTAATGGCAAAGACTGGAAAAGGAGTTTCTGGAAAGATTATTCGAGAGAAAATTCTTGCAGCCTGCACAGTAGATACTAATGCTTCAGAAGGAGCTGGTGACTCACAGCAAGCCAAAGGAGTTACTAAAGAGGCTAAGAAACGTGATTTAAACGATGATACGCCGTCCAAGTATCAAGATATAAGAATCGTTAAGGATACTTACAGAACACATAGAATTACAGAAGTTTCCAAAGAAAACTTAAACCAAGAACTAACACTTGGTGGATGGATCGCCTCTATCAGAGACCACGGTGAGTTAGTATTCATTGATCTTAGAGACGCTTCTGGAGAAGTTTTTCAAGTTAGAGTAACTCGTGATCAAGTGGCAGACATTGACGATATCGCGAAATTGAAAGATGAATCTGTAATTGCTGTTAAAGGACAGGTTATAGAAAGAGCTGCTGATGATGTTAACCCTAACACCAGAACAGGTAACATCGAATTAGTTGCAAATCATATCGACGTCCTAAACGTTGCTAAGAACTTACCTTTCGAGATTAAGAAAGCTGATAAAACGAACGAATCTGTTCGTATGGAATACAAATTCTTAGACCACAGAAACCAGTCTACGAAAAAAGCAATCATCAACCGTCACAAGGTGATTAAATTAATCCGTGACATGTTGGACGAACAGAACTTTATTGAAGTTGAAACCCCTATCCTATCTGGTGGTACAGACGAAGGAGCTCGTGAGTTCATTGTTCCTTCAAGGGTGCACAAAGGGAAATTCTATACGCTTCCACAAGCGCCACAACAATACAAACAAATGTTGATGGTAGGAAGCTTTGAAAGATACTTCCAAATCGCTCGTTGTTTCCGTGATGAGGATTCAAGAGGTGATCGTCAACCAGAGTTCACACAAATGGACTTAGAGATGTCTTTCGCTTCAATGGACGAAATCATCAAACTCAACAGTGACATGTTTGTTAATGTTGTTAAAACGGTTTACAAAAATTCAAAGTGGCAGTTGAAGGACTTCATTACTATTACCTACGCTGAAGCGATGGAAAAATATGGTTGTGACCGTCCAGACTTACGTTTTGGTTTACCAATGAAAACCATTACTGAAGTTGTAGCCAACACTCCATTTCAAGTATTTAGAAACCCAATTGAAAATGGTGGAATCGTAAAAGCCATTAAGGTTTCGAAAGAAGAAATGGGAACCTCAAGAATGTCTAAAGGAGCTATTGAAAAGCTTACTTCATTAGCTCAAAGCCATGGTTTAGGTGGATTAGCATATATCATTGTAAATGAGAACGATTTACAGTCTCCAATAATCAAATTCCTAGGAGAAGATGTAGGTACTAAAATCATCGAAATCATGGATGCGAAAGTTGGAGACATCGTTTTCTTCTCAGCTGCTGATTTCAGTACAGCAAACAAAGCACTAGATGCAGTTAGACAAGAATTAGGTAAGATGTTAAACTTGATACCTAAGAATGTATTGCAACCTGCATGGGTAATTGACTTCCCTCAATTTGAGGAAAAAGAAGAAGGAGGATGGACATTCTCACACAATCCTTTCTCAATGCCTAAACCTGAATATGTTGAACAACACATGAAAGGAGAAAACCCAGGAGAAATATTAGCGCAACAATATGATTTAATCTTGAACGGTTACGAAATTGGAGGAGGTTCAGTACGTGCCCATAGAGGGGATATTTTAGCTGCTACTTTCAGAATCATGGGATACAATCATGATGAAATGTTGGCGTCAGTTGGAAATGTTTACAAAGCTTTCCAATACGGAGCGCCACCGCATGGAGGAATCGCTTGGGGACTTGATCGTTTAATGATGATCCTAGAGAAAAAAGACTCCATTCGAGACGTAATGGCCTACCCTAAAACAGGTTCTGGAGAAGATTATCTATTCAACGCACCGAATGTTTTATCTAACAAGAAAGTTAGTGAAGCGAATGTTCAATTGATTGAAGAGTTTAAAGGATAAATCTCCGCACTAACAAATATTTAAATCCCTTGAGAAGTTATCTCAAGGGATTTTTCTTTTAAAGGTTTTGAAATCGTTCAGAAATTAACAACTGTAGATAACTTTAAACCTCCAACTTAAAACTTTAGATTTTAAACTCGTAGTTTAGATTTAATGAAGGTTTGTATTGCAGAGAAACCCAGTGTTGCTGGAGAAATTGCCAAAATAATCGGAGCTACTGCCCGAAGAGATGGTTATTACGAAGGGAATGGTTATCAAGTAACATGGACATTTGGACATCTTTGCACCTTAAATGAACCAGGGGATTACGATGAAGGGTATAGAAAATGGAATCTATACGCCCTACCTATTCAACCTAAAGAATTTAAAATCAAAGTCATTAAAGATTCTGGGGTTGAAAATCAGTTTAACAAAATCAAAAACCTTGTCCAAAATGCTACTGAAGTCATAAACTGTGGCGATGCCGGACAAGAAGGAGAGTTAATTCAAAGATGGGTGCTTCAACATGCTGGCTGCAAAGCTCCAATTAAAAGACTATGGATTTCATCGCTAACTGAAGAAGCTATTAAAGCAGGTTTTAAAAACCTGATGAACGGTAGTGATTTCGATCCTTTATTTGAAGCTGGGAAAAGTAGAGCAATATCAGATTGGCTTTATGGAATAAATGCAACGCGTCTGTTTACTCTAAAATTCGGAAAAAACAAACAAGTACTTAGTGTAGGAAGGGTTCAAACCCCTACTCTGGCAATGATTGTAAAACGCCATTTTGATATTAAAAACTTTGTTCCAAGTATTTACTTTGAAATCAAAACCGAATATAAAGAGACTACTTTCACCTTTGAAAAAGGTAAAATCGATACGAAGGAAGAAGGTGACAAATTACTAGCTGAAATGGTTCAGCATCCTTTAACAATAACTGGAATTCAAATTAAAGAAGGAAAAGAACACCCTCCTAGCCTTTTCGATTTAACCTCTTTACAAGTTGAAGCTAACAAAAAACTTGGTTTAAGTGCTGAACAAACTTTAAATACTGTTCAATCCCTTTATGAAAAGAAACTAGTTTCATATCCTAGGGTCGACACTGTTTTCTTACCTAAAGATCAGTACCCGAAAATTAAAGGTATACTTCAAGGGCTACCAATGTATAGAAACCTCGTTGAGCCTCTGCTTCAAAAACCTATTAAAAAAAGCACAAAAGTGTTTAACGACAATAAGGTTACTGATCACCACGCCATTATTCCTACTGGAGTTAACGCAACAAATGTAGCAGGAAATGAAGCCGCAATTTATGACATTATTTCAAGAAGGTTTATTGCCGCTTTCTATCCCGAATGTAAAGTTTCAAACACTACAGTTGGAGCAAAAGTGGATAAATACAAATTTAAAGCCACTGGAAAACAAATATTAGATCAAGGTTGGAGAGTTGTTTATCAATCTCAACAATCTTCATCTAAAGAAGATAAAATTCTCCCACACTTTGACAAAGGTGAATCTGGGCCGCACCAACCTTCATTAGCCAATAAAAAAACTTCTCCTCCAAAACCATACACAGAAGCAACATTGTTGCGCGCTATGGAAACAGCTGGAAAAGAAGTAGACGATGAAGAATTGAAACAATTAATGAAGGAAAACGGAATTGGCCGACCTTCTACTAGAGCAAACATTATCGAGACGCTTTTTAGAAGAAAGTACATTGAGAAAAAGAAAAAAAACATTCTTCCTACAGAAGTCGGAATTAAACTTATTCAGTTAATAGACAACCCTACCTTAAAATCCCCTAGATTAACAGGACAATGGGAAAAGAAGATGAAGGATATTGAAGCTGGCGAATACAGCTCGGATGAATTCATTGACGGCATGAGGCATCTTGTTGATGACCTTGTAAAAGAAGTTTCTGCGGTTAACCCGCATGCAAGCGTGTTAAAATGCCCAAGATGTGAAGTAGGAAAAATTGTAAAAGGTAAATCGGCTTTTGGCTGCACAGAGTGGTTAAATGGTTGCTCATTTACCATACCATTTGAAGTAAACAAATATAAAATTGACGGAAATCTGGCCAGCAAGCTAATTCACCTGCGCAAAGTACCCCTGGTAAAAGATGCTCAAGGAAATGAAACAATTGCATTATTAAAAAGTGACTTTGAAACTGAGGTTAGAATTGAAAAACCTTTAAACGCTCCATGTCCGAAATGTGGAAAAGGAAAAATGAAGAAAGGTAAATCGGCTTTTGGCTGTTCTGAATTCAAAAAAACATGTGATTTCCTAATCCCATTTTCTCTGCTATCGGAAGAAACACCAAACTCTGCTGTTGAAAAATTCTTAATAGACAAGCAAATTCAAACTTCAGATAGGGTTTTAAAACTCACGAATGACTTTGGTATCGAAAGTGAATAATCCATTCCTATTCAACTTATTAAATCTTAATGTTAATTAAATCTAAAGTCAGGAATTGAATAACTAGTAGCGTTTTTATATTTTTACCCACTCAAACAGGATTATGAGTATAACTATTATTGCATTACTACTTGTTGCTTACCTAATAGGATCAATTCCTTCAGCGGTATGGATAGGTAAAGCATTCCATGGAATTGATGTAAGAGAACATGGTTCGGGAAATGCTGGTGCAACAAACACTTTCCGAGTGCTTGGAAAAAAAGCAGGAATCCCTGTTTTGCTGATGGATGTAGTTAAAGGAGCACTTGCAGTTAACTTAGTCTGGTTTCAAGCTGACTTCCTTTCAAACGAAATAACACAATTCACCAACCTTAAACTAGCTTTTGGATTTTGCGCCGTTATAGGACACATCTTCCCTATTTTCGCTGGCTTCCGTGGAGGAAAAGGAATTGCAACTTTATTGGGAATTGTATTAGCTGTGCATCCTCAAGCAGCTTTATGCAGCTTAGGAATATTTTTGGTTGTTTTAACAATTACTAAATATGTTTCTCTAGGTTCGATGTTGGCAGGAATTGCTTTTCCTTTGTTTATCTCTCTTGTTTTTAAAACTCAAGTAACCTCTTTAATCATCTTTTCATCTGTTGTGGCAATCTTAATTGTTGTGACTCATCAAAAGAACATTCAGAGATTACTAAAGAACAATGAGAACAAGACTTACTTATTTGGTAAGCGCCACAAAATTGCAGGAATCAACGAAGAGCAAGAAGTTGATGAGTTTTCAAAATAACTCCACGTTACCACTTCCTTAGCAGTATTGATATTCCCAGCGTTAGATAAAAACTAATAAAGCTGTAAGCCAATATTAGTAATTCTACTGTACCTATTTTCAAAAAAGTTGTTGCTATCATTAATCCAATAGCACTGTTCTTTAATCCACTTTCTATAGAAATAGCCAATGCTTGCTGCTTTTCTACTTTAAACAACTTCACAAAAACAAAAGAAGAAAGCATCGAAACAACATTGATTAGAATAGCCGGCATAATCATTTCTGTAATATCAACATCTTGATTTTTAGGCTCATCAAATATCATTATTGCTAAAAAAACACCAAACAAAAGTCCTGGCAGCAACCATTTTAAAGTCTTTTTAGTCCCTTCAACAAGTTTAGGAATCTTCTCTCCCATTACAACACCAATTAAAGTTGGAATAATTGTTAAAAAGAAGACTTGTGAAATCATACTCCAGTAATCCAATTCTATTGCTTTATCCATCTCCAAAAAGAAAATATTTAAAAAGAGAGGTATCGTAATCAGACTTTTAAAACTACTAATTGTGGTTAAAGAAACAGATAAAGCTAAATTTCCTTTAACCATTTTGGTGATGATATTTGATCCTGTACCAGACGGGCACAAACTAAGTAACAATAAACCTAGTGTTACATCATCATTGTAATTGAATACCCAACCAATAAAAAGAGCTACCAGCGGAAGTATAATTAATTGCGAAAGAATTCCGAGAATAGCAGCCTTGGGAAACTTCCAAAGCGATTTAAAGTCCTCCAATCGAGTACTTAACCCAATACCAATCATAATTATAAAAAGTACAATAGGGAGCGCTATTTCACTGAAGAAATTCATGTACACGAAGTTAGTATATTATTGAACTATGTTAAAAAGGGAAACTCACTTATTATTCAAGGCGCTAGTCCTTAATTTTAACTAAATTTGCTTCAATTATTCTCTTTATGACGAAATCTGAGATTAACAAACTTTTCGAAAGCTTTAACGACTTAACTTGTTTAATAATTGGTGATGTTATGGTAGATGCCTACATCTGGGGAAATGTAAATAGAATTTCTCCCGAGGCTCCCGTACCTGTTTTTGAAGCTAAGAAGCGAGAAAACAGATTAGGTGGTGCAGCAAATGTTGCCTTAAACATTCAAGCGCTAGGTGCTAAACCTATTTTATGCGGTGTTATCGGTAATGACATTAAAGGAAAAGTTTTTGAAGAAGTTCTTCAACTAGAAGGATTATCCAATCAAGGAATAATAAAAAGTGAAGAAAGATTAACGACTTGCAAAACAAGAATCATTAGCTCAAGCCATCATATGCTAAGAGTGGATGAAGAAGTTCTTGAAGCTATTTCAGAATCTGATTCACAAGAATTAATATCGAGAGTAAAAGAAATAGTCGATCAAGAAAATGTTGATGTTGTAATTTTTGAAGACTACGATAAAGGATTACTTAACGAATCAAACATTCAATCCATAGTTGAATTTCTTAATCAAAAAGGAATACCAAGCTGTGTTGACCCTAAAAAGGACAACTTCTTAAATTACAAAGGCACTACCCTCTTTAAACCAAACTTCAAGGAATTTACCGTTGGGCTTAAAGAGGATATCAATAAAGGAGATATTGATGCTTTAATGAATCACGCTGAATCGTTTAGTAATGAGCAAAACATTGCAAACGTAATGGTAACTTTATCAGAGCACGGGGTTATGCTTTACAACAAGGATGTGAAAACTCATATACCTGCTGAGATAAGAAACATTTCTGATGTATCTGGCGCTGGTGACACTGTAATTTCAACAGCTTCCCTAGCATTTTGCAAAGGAGTTAGAGGAAAGGATTTAGTCACTATATCAAATCTAGCAGGTGGTCTTGTTTGCGAAGAAGTTGGTGTTGTTCCAATTAATAAAGAAAGATTAAAAAGCGAGTTTCTAAAAAGAGCTGAATAGTGGGATTGTTTAGGAATATTGAAGAGCGTGTTAAGCTGTTTTTGTACAATAACAAAAACATCACACTTAGAGCTTTAAGAACTATTTCTGTTTTAGTAGGGTTCTTTGCACTTGGATTAATGGTGTATTATTACGGTTTCCCTCACTCTGAAGCAGAGAGAGAAATGCTTGTTTCTTATTTCAAAGGCCTTTTCGGATATTACATATTTAGTTACGGAGTTAGAATACTCTATTCTTTTGACGCTCGAGAATTCATAAAATCTTCATGGCATGAAGGAATAATGCTTGTTTTGCTATTCATTGATGCGTCTGGATATTACATCTTCGGCACTGATTTATTGCACAATGTATTTGAACTTTTTGGTTCAGAAGACCCTCAAGGATGGTATGTGACTTTCATGCAGATCTACTTATTATTCTTAGCTTATTTAGAGGTTGGTAGAATAAATTTGAACCTAGCTAACTTTGCCATCAACCCCGCAGTTTTATTTATAATCATTTTTGCTGGAGTTATTTTTGGTGGCGCAGGAATGTTAATGTTGCCCGAAATGATCAACCCTCTAGCTGGATCGGATTGGAATTTCGTTGATGCTCTTTTTACATCAGCAAGCGCAACCTGTGTAACAGGACTAATGGTTGAAGAAACTTCCCAATTCTTCACCTTTCAAGGGCAATTAGTTTTGATGTTTCTTATCAAAATTGGAGGCTTAAACATTGTTGCATTTGGGATATTTATGGCTGTTTTCAGCAGATTCGGAATTAGAGTAAAACAACACGATATTATTGAGGACATTGTAAACAAATCAAACTATCAAAGTGCCCAAGGATTATTTACCAAAATCTTCATCATATCAACTCTAATTGAACTTGTAGGAACTGTCTGTTTGTTTTTCCTTTTACCTGAATCTCCAGAAGTTGCTACTTTTTCCGATAGATTATTTTATTCTGTATTCCACTCAGTTAGTGCATTTAACAATGCTGGAATATCTCTTTATGAAGGGGGAATCACCAACCCTGCTGTTGCGCATTGCTACCCTGTATTAAGTGTGATGGGAGTCCTTATCTTCTTGGGAGCGCTTGGATTTGTTACAATTTTAGACGTAATCAGCATTAAGGACTTAAGAGAAAGAATGGTTAAGCCATGGAAAAAGCTTGATATAGGATCAAGAGTTGGTTTGGTGAGTAACACTCACCTTTTAATCTTCGGTATTGTTTGTTTCCTTTTAACAGAATGGGTTTCCGGTACTTTTCTACCAGAGGAAAACTTCATTGAAAAAACAATAACAGCAGGATTTCAAGTTGTAAACAGAACGGCAGGATTTGCCTCCATTGACACAGGAACATTAACCATCCCCTTCATTATTGTAATGCTCTTATTAATGTTTATAGGTGGATCATCAAGTTCAACTGCGGGTGGTATAAAAACAAGTACATTTACATTACTTTTCGTTTCTGTATACACAACAATAAGAGGAAAGAAAAATGCAGAGCTATACAAGAAAAATATCGCTAATGACCTTCTAATTAAAGCTTATGCAGTAATGCTTTTCACATTGGTGAATTTATTCTTGTGGATATTCTTGCTAACTGTTACAGAATCGGATGCATTAGCAAGTGGTAAAATGGATATCCTCCAACTAGTTTTCGAAGAATTTAGTGCCTTCTCTACAGTTGGATTATCAATGGGAATTACTGGAGAGTTTTCGGATTTAGGCTTAATTATTCTAACCATTTCAATGTTTACGGGACGTTTAGGAACATTAATGTTAATTATGGCATTAAGTAAGCAAGTTAAATCTAACAACTACAAATACCCAGATGCTCACATTATGATTGGGTAATAGTAGAGACGTGCCGTGGCGCGTCTAAAAAACAAATCACCAAAACACAATATTTTTTAGACGCCCCTCGGGACGTCTCTACGAGATAGAAAAAAGGCTTTCTCGCATTGAGAAAGCCTTAAAATTATATTTTCTTAGTTAATTAAAGTTTCACAACTGCAGCCCTACTAACTTTTCCATTTGGATAGAACGCAATCACTTTAATCACTTTTCCAGTTACGGCAACCGGCTCAGTAAATTTAGCAGAATTAACAGTTGGCTCAGAACCATCAGTTGTGTATGCAAACTGAACTCCTGGGTAATTTGAATTTACATATAATTTACCATCAACCACCTGAACACCTGGAGGAGCAACACGGTAATTAACACCTCCATTCATATAAGTCAATCTTGGCAATTCGAAGTTTCCGATTCTGCTAGCAAAAACAGCCCATTCTATTTCTAAAGTTTCAAATCTAATTGAATCTTCTTCAATAGAAACCCACTCAGGAGATTGAGCCCATGCTCTTTCAACAAGACCTAACATTTTTGGGAATAAATAATACTCTAACATACCATTTCCTTTCACTGTTTCAGCCCATAACTGTCCTTGAATTCCTTTAATGTTAGCTGCACCTTCTTTCGTTAATCTGGTATGATTCTTAAAATCATCTTTAATATTTAATCTAACACCTTCTCTATTTGTAATTGGCTCAGCATAAACATTTAACGGAGCAAATTCCCAAGCCTTTTTTGTATCAACAAATCCACCCCAGTAATAACCTGGATCCGCAGGATCAGTATCATAAGCTAAATCAAAATAGTTATTAGATACATTTGAAAGCACAACCTTAAATCCAGCATTAGCTAACTTATACCCTCTATCTTCATCTCCCCAACTCCAAACTGTATTCCACACATAAGGAGTGAATCCTCTTTCTTGGAAATCGGCATTTAAATCTACTCTGATATCCCCCTCTTCATCTTGTCTTTTTCTTAATCCAATTTCTTCCCAACCTCCAGTTTCAATATTTCTATCTTCTAAGATTTTAGAGAATCTATCTACGAAGTAGTAGAATAACTCTTCCGAAGTTTTATAATCATCATCCGCCTCTAAAAGCGCGTTACATTTAGGGGAACCTTTCCAAGCTCCGTGATCAGGATCATCAGCAGTTGGATGAGGAACTTCATCTCCACCAATATGAACATTTTTCAATTTCAACCCTGCCTCTTCGTACATCTTAACAACTTCGTCGGTTACTTTTGATAAAAAGCTGTAAGTCGACTCTTGACAAACACAAATTACGTTGTCATCATATAATTGAATAGAACGGTATCTTGAAGCATCATTTGGATCATGTAAAATATACTCATTAGCCTCCGCTTCTTTACCTTCAGCAATTAATCTCTTTTGACGAGCTTTCATTGAAACAATTGCAGCCCTTGCGTGACCAGGAAAATCAAGTTCTGGTATCACTTCAATATGTCTAGCCTTAGCATATTTTAAAATTTCAATAAAATCAGCTTTTGAATAAAAACCAGTTCCGTAAGAATTTTCTCCATCTGGATGTGGACCAGAACCATAAGCTGGATTTAACATTTCAGACTCATCTTTTGAGTAACCTCTTCTTGAACCAACTTCAGTTAACTCTGGCAAACCTGGAATTTCAAGTCTCCAACCTTCATCATCAGTGATGTGGAAATGAAACTTATTCAACTTGTAAAAAGCCATAAAATCTATAAGATTCAAAACTGTTTCTTTTTTAGAGAAATTTCTTACAACATCTAAATGCATTCCTCTGTAACCAAATCTTGGTGCATCTTCAACAGCAACGAATTGAACTTTTGCCGACCCAGATTTAGCTGATAAATCGTTGGCTTGAATTAATGCTCTTAAACTTTGAACACCATAAAATGCTCCAGCAGCATCAGCAGCTTGAATTTCAACGCCTTTACCAGAAACAACTAATCCATATGCTTCTTCTGAACTTGCATTAACTTTTACATCGCCTTTCTTTAAAACAACATCTCCATCAGCTCCAGCTTTTAAAGCCGCTTTGATTCCAACATCTGATAAAAGTTTCTCTGCTAAAAAAGTTGCTTCAGCATCAAATGCTGAATCATAACCAATTGTTAAACCACTTGATAATGTGTATTCCCCCTCTGACTCTTCATATTTTACAGGAGTTGGGATAATTTTAACTAAATCCTCTTTATCACCAAACTGAAGCGTTTGATTAAAATCAAATCTTGTTTGATTGTTTGTTTCAACAATAGGATCATTCTTAAATCTTTTATACTGCTCTGGATTTTCAAACGGACTATAAGTCACATTTGACAAAACTTCTGGTTTCGACTCAACTCCAGCTGTGTCTGTAAAAACAATAAACAAACCATTTGGAGCATCTACCTCTTTAATTGCCCATGCATCACTTTCAAATGAAACAACAACATCTTCACCACTTTTCAATTTAGGAAAAGACTTAGTAGGCTCTAATCTGAAATAATCACCATTCACATGAGTGATTTTAATATTTTCAGAAGTAGCATCTAAAATAACTCTTCTTGGTTGATGGAAATAAATTGCCCAACCAGTGCTATCTAATGTTTTAGAAGAGTTATTGGTAATCATAAACTCCGACAAATAAGAACTTTTCTTTTTGTAACCATTCTCAACCAAATTCCAAAAAATATCAAGCTCAGAACCAATTGGTCTGTTAATGCTTGCTACATTTTGCTCCGTTTTAACTTCTCCATCGCAAGAAGTTAAAATTGATGCAGAAGCCAATAAGGCTGAAAAAAGGGCTGTTTTAACAAATGAAAAATTCATAAAATCAAAATTTAGTGACGGCAAAAGTAACACTTTTCAAGGGGATAGAAAAGTTTTATCGAGACCTACTCATCCTATCTCAATACTAGAAATAGGACTATATTTGAACCTTAAAATTTATTCTCATGACTTTCTCTATCGAAAACGAACTTGTATCAATCAAAATAAAGCAAACAGGTGCGGAACTTTGTAGTTATTTCGACAAAACCACTAACAGAGAAATTATTTGGCAAGCAGACCCAAACCACTGGAAACGCCACACTCCTATTCTATTTCCAATTGTAGGAAAAGTTGAGAAGAATGAATATCGAATAGCAGATAAAGTATACAGTTTAAGTCAACATGGTTTTGCTAGAGACCAGTCTTTCAATCTAATAAATAAATCAGATAACTCGATTTTACTTGAAATTGAATCAAACGATGATCTTAAAAAGATATATCCGTTCGAGTTTAAATTACAGGTTGAGTTCATTTTAAATTCAAAAGAACTTCAAGTACTTTATAGAGTCATCAACCCTTCAAGCACTGAAATATTTTTCTGCATTGGTGCTCACCCTGGTTTTAATTGCCCTTTTAACTCCGCTTCAAACTTTAATGAATACAAACTAAAGTTTGAACACAATGAAGAAGCAGACAGAATACTGTTGACACTTGAAGGTTTTAGAAATGGTAAAAGGTCAAACAATTGGCTAAATGCAAATGAAATAAACCTGAAAGAAGAATTATTTAATGAAGACGCTTTAATTTTCGATGAATTAAAAAGCTCTTTTCTTTTAATCGAAACCGAAAAATCTTTAGAATCTGTAAAAGTAGGGTGGCATAATTATCCCCATATGGGAATCTGGAAACCTTTAAACAACGCCCCTTTTATTTGTATTGAACCTTGGAACGGAATGGCGGATCAGGCTGGATTACATAACGACTTCAGAGACAAATATGGAGTAATTAACTTGTCAGGCAATAAATCTTTTGAATGCTATTATACAATTGAAAATATTGTAAAATGATTCTCATAATAG
This sequence comes from Flavobacteriaceae bacterium, assembly GCA_964230605.1. GTDB lineage: Bacteria > Bacteroidota > Bacteroidia > Flavobacteriales_C. The sequence goes on along the minus strand of CAXRIN010000083.1, from coordinate 40,689 downwards.
ATTCATTTTTTACGGGCTCACATAAATACTGGGGCACCCAAATGAAAAATCTACTTCCTTTCGAAGTAGAATTACTAACCTTATCTGGAAAGTACTGGAAATGGCGAATGGAAGGCGGGGCAATTGAATTGGCTGAGAAATTCAAAAAACTCTCTAAAAAGCCCGATTTGATAATCGCTACAGATATGGTAAACCTTCCGTTATTTTACGCATATGCAGGCATCACCAAGGATGAAATCCCATGCATTATTTACTTCCATGAAAATCAGTTTGCCTACCCCGAAAGTGAACTTGACACAGACAAAAAAAACAACAGAGACAACCATTACGGATTTATAAATATTACTTCTGCTCTATTTGCAAACTATGTTACTTTTAATTCGGATTTTAACAGAAAGTCGTTTTACGAAGGAGCTACAAAACTTATTAAAAAGCTACCAGACAATTCATTAGTCAAACCATTCAACAACATTAAAAGCAAAGTCATTTATTCTGCAATTGACAAAATCTCACCTAGAAATAAGCCTCAATCAAATGTCCCTATTATCCTCTGGAATCATCGCTGGGAATTTGATAAAAATCCAAATATGTTTATTAAAGGTTTGGAGTATTTACAAGCGAAAAACATTGCTTTCAAACTAATTGTACTTGGAAAAGGAACTGAAGACGAAAAAGTAAAAAAATTAATTCTCTCAAAATTCCCGAAAGAAACCCTACACTGCAGATTCGCTAAAACAAAGGAAGAGTATTACGATTTGATAGCCCAGGCAACTCATTTACCTGTTACTTCCAAACATGATTTCTTCGGATTAAGTGTTGCAGAAGCAATGAATCAGGGAGTTTTTGCTATCCTACCAAATCATCAAGCTTATCCAGAACATTTAATTGAAAATGAGTCTTCAGGAATTCTGTATGATTTCCCAGATGGTTTTGTAAAAGCGCTTGAAAATTCAATTTTAGATTTCCCAAATTCATCAACCAGACCTGATTTCTTTTGGGATTCCGTAATAAAAGATTGGACAAATTTCATAAACTCCCTGTAGAGACGTGCCGAGGCGCATCTCATGGCATGAACTAAGTTTTTCTAGACGCCCCGCGGGACGTCTCTACCCAAAAATTGCTTTAATCATCCGATCTTTACCTTGCAGATCTTGTCTTAATTCTAAATTTGAAAAACCTTTAACTTGAAGCATTTTAAGCGTGTCTTCTCCAAAACCTTCATGAATTTCAAAAAACAATGCCCCCCCTATTTTTAAATTGCTCTTTGCAAAATCAGCTATGGCCTGATAAAATAACAAAGGAGAATCATTTGGGACAAAAAGCGCTAATTCAGGTTCAAATGATAGTACATTTTCATGCATCAATTCTTTATCTGAATGAGGAATATATGGCGGATTGCTAACTATTACATCAAACTTATCCTCAAATTTATATTGATACCAATTCAACGCATCAAATTCATTAAAATCAACCTCCAAATTTAATTTAAAAGCATTTTTAGATGCTATTTCTAATGCTACTACTGAAATATCTAAACCTAATACTTTGGCACCAGAAAGATTTGATTTCAAAGCCAACGGAATACAACCACTTCCGGTCCCTACATCAACTATAAATGAAGCATTTGAGTAATCCTTCACTATCCAATCAACCAATTCCTCTGTCTCAGGTCTCGGGATTAAAACACCTTCTGAAACACCAATTTCCAATCCATAAAACCACATTAAACCTGCAACATACTGCACAGGTCTATTCTTTTTCAAATCTTTAATACCATAAAGAAATTTCAATATCTCAGATTCAGATAACTCCATATCTGGGTTTAAAATCAAATCAGACTTCCTTAATCCTAACCATGCTTCACAAAGAAATTCAAAAAAACGCTTTACCTCTGCTTGGTCCAAAAAACTCAACTCTTTGAAAAAGAAGTCTTTTACAGATGATAATTTGTTATTGGGGACTTTCATTAACCTTGATAGTCAGAATATGGGTCTTCTTCGATTTCAAGTTGACGTTCTTCACCTTTTAATTCGAAAGGCTTGATATTCAATGAATCGTAATTAATTGTATCTACATCCACTTTGTAAGTTGTATCAATGTAACCATTAACATAAACAGTTATTGAGTCAGTTAGCCCAATAGAATCTTTAATAACCCATTTACCATCTCGGTAACCATATTCATCAAACTCGCCTCTTTGAGTTAATTCGCCCTTTTCATTAAAATATCTCCAAACACCAAATTTATAACCTGCTCGCCATTGTCCGTAAGACTTTTTCTGTCCGTTTTTATGATATGAACTACCTAAACCTTCCTCATAACCTTGACCAAAAAACACACTATCTTCTATTTGACCATTATCATAATACCAAACCCAAACGGAATCACGCAAACCACTATTAAATAAACCGTTATAATTTAACCTTCCGTTCTCATGCCAAGCTTTGGCTCTTCCGTCCCTAAGGTCATAAGCCCAAAAATCTTCAGCTCTTAACTGTCCATTTTCAAAATATCTTTTAGAAATACCATGAGCGTCATTTTCTTCAAAGTGACTAGTTTCCTTTAATTGACCATTCTCGAAATACCAAAACCAATCGCCAATCTGTGTTCCAAAATTAAATTCGCCTTCCGATTCCTTTTGCCCATTTTTATAATACCTCACCCAAGGACCATGCTCAAAGGTTTTATACATAACTCCTTCAGCCTTTAGCTCTCCAGACTCATAGTATACTTTTACATCTTGATAATCACTGTCACATGCAACGATTACAAATAGAATTATTATGGAAAAGATTTGTTTCAAGGAAGAACAATATTAATGAAAATATCAAGAATACTTAAGTATGAATAACTATTAAAAGAAAGCAAAATGAGATTAATTCAATTTCTATAAATTTGAAAGCAAAATTTTACAGTACCAAAGAAATAAGTAATGAACAAGAAACATATTTTCCTCCTAATATCATTTTCTTTGGTTATTAAAGTATTATATCTGATTTTCAACTACACGACAACAGATAGTAAAGCAAACTTGTATAATCAATACATCAGTATTGGGAAAAAAAACGACACTTACTGGTATGAAAAAATATCAAAAAAAGGGTATCCAGAATTAAGAAAAAGAGAAGAAATTGGTTTTTCAAAGGCCGAAAAATATAAACAAAGTGAATGGGCATTCTTCCCTTTTTATCCAGCTTTAAACAAGTATACATCAAACTTATTAGGAATTCATTTTAATACAAGTGCCCTTATTTGGAGCACGCTTTTTTCAACTTTAGCTATAATTGGAACGTATTGGTTTGGAGTTACTTATTTCGAAAAAAATAATATCGCATTTTACAATACAATCCTAATTTTCACATTTCCCTTTTCATTCTACTATTCTGTTTTTTACACTGAAGCTGTTTTTCTTTCATTTATGATTTTTAGCTTCATTGCAATTCATTATAGAAAATATTGGCTCCTTGGACTGTTACTAATCCCACTGACTCTTTTAAGACCTAACGGAATTATTATATTACTCCCACTCTATTTATATCATTTGGAGCAAAACGAACTATTGAAGAAGTTTACTTTTAACTGGAAAAACATCTTTAAATTAAACAACATCAAACAATCTTTATTTTTTCTTACTTCTCCTGTTGCCTTTCTGGCTTATTGCCTTTATCAATTTGAAAAAACTGGCTTCTATTTTGCCTTTAGTATAGCTCAAGAGGGATGGTACAGAGAATTTATGTTTCCTATTCTTTCTTTTTTCAGAAGAGGAGATTTTGCCACACAATTCAATTCTATTTACACTATTCTAATTATCATTTTTGCTATTTGGTTTCGTAAAAAAATAAAATTCAGTTTAAACTCTTTAATTTTCATCAGTTTGTTATTACCCTTATGTTCTGGCTCGGTAACATCTATGCCTAGATTTATATCTGTTATCTTTCCATTATTTATGATTTTATCACAAATCATTTTCATTTCAAAATACAATAACTACTTTTTATTCATTTGTGTAATTCTTCATTTTGTCACTTTTTATACCTGGATAACAAATCAAGCAATTTCACTTTAATCCAAACAAAAAAGGAAATGCAGTAATTACATTTCCTTTCTAATATTTAAAAACAATTAAGTTTTACTCTTCAGTAATAACAATTTTCTCAATTTCATCACCTTGACAAATAGAATCGATAACATCTAAACCTTCAACTACTTTTCCAAAACAAGTATGGTTTCTATCCAAGTGAGCTGTATTGTTTCTTGAATGACAGATAAAAAACTGAGAACCTCCAGTATTTCTACCAGCGTGTGCCATACTTAACACTCCTCTATCATGAAATTGATTATCTCCATCTAACTCACAGTCAATTTGATATCCAGGACCACCAATTCCTGTTCCTTGAGGACAACCTCCTTGAATTACGAAATCCGGAATTACACGGTGAAAAGTTAATCCATCATAAAATCCTTCTTTTGATAATTTCACGAAGTTCGCTACTGTTTTTGGAGCATCCTTATCATAAAACTCCACTTTCATACTTCCTTTTTCTGTAATAATCTCTGCAGTTGTCATATTTAATAATTTTTATTCGGCTTATAAATTTAGGATTTAAATCCATTTTTAATGAATTGGATGAAGGATTTAAATTCTTGCTTACTTTTAAAAACACTCAACATCACCTTTCCAATCGAAGGCTTTTCCTCTTCTTTCTTTTCCAGTTGTTGTTTTATTTCTTGTGCTTGCTTTTTCTCGGCTTCTTCCTTGGCATGAGCTTCTTTAATTACATTCTGAACCTCTTTGGCAGCTTCTTCCTGACTTAAAACCTGCTCTCCAGAAGCATTAAACTTCCCAAAAAATGGACTCTTTTCATCCTTGCTGATTTCATCTGCTTTAGCAAAATGTTTTTCGGCTTTTTGTTTTCTACCCAACTTTTCCTCAAGCATACCCAAATTATTATGCGCAACTGCATCTTGGGGATCTAATTCAATACATTTTTTATAATCAGCAATTGCTCCTTCTAAATCTCCACAAGCGTCTTTAATATATGCTCTGCTTGAATATCTGTAAGGATTTTGGGGCTCTAACTCTTGCGCTTTATTCATATTAGTTAAAGCACTTGCCAATTGTTTTAAGTGAAATTGAGTAACAGCCAATTCACTATAAACTGAAGCATTGGTTGGAATTAGATTGGCAGCTTTTTGAAAATCAACGAGAGACTCTTGAAACTTTTGAGCTTTTCGGAAAGCAACACCTCTTAAACAAATCACATTTGGATTCAATTCATCTATCTTCAAATAATCTGTAAAAGACTGAATTGCTTTTTCAAAATTTGACTCTTGTAAATACTTACTTCCTTGCTCAATTAAATTCATATCAACTATAGTTTTATGAATACATCTCCTCTCTCATCGCTTTAATCTTATCACTTGCTAAATACTCATCAAAAGGCATCATTCTATCAATTATACCATTTGGAGTTATTTCAATGATTCTATTAGCAATTGTTTGAACAAATTCATGATCATGAGATGTAAATAGAATTGTCCCTTTATAATCAGTTAAAGAGTTGTTTAATGCAGTAATAGATTCAAGATCAAGGTGATTTGTTGGATCATCTAATATCAACACGTTAGGTCTTTGAAGCATTGCTCTTGAAAGCATACACCTAACCTTTTCACCTCCCGAAAGAACGTCACATTTCTTTTTAACCTCTTCACCAGCGAATAACATTTTACCTAAGAACCCTCTGATAAACTCTTCATCTTTTTCTTCGGAATATTGTCTTAACCAATCAACTAAATCAAGATTAACACCTTCAAAGTATTCTCTGTTTTCATTAGGAACATAAGCTGTAGTAATGGTTTGACCCCAGTTGTAATTTCCAGAATCTAGTTCTTCAACTCCAGCTAAAATCTGAAACAAAGAAGATGTCACCTTACTATCCCTAGAGTAAAACATTATTTTATCACCCTTTGCCATTCTGAACGATAAATCTTTCAATAATGGCCCCTCATCATTATGAGAATTGAGTCCTTCAACTTCTAAAATTTGATCACCAGCATCTCTTTCTTGATCCCAAATAAGTGCAGGATATCTTCTTGTAGATGCAGTAATTGTTTCAACATCAATTTTATCCAACATCTTCTTACGAGCAGTTGCTTGCTTACTTTTAGAAGCATTAGCTGAGAATCGCGCAATAAACTCTTGAAGCTCTTTTTTCTTGTCTTCGTTTTTCTTGTTTTGATCGGCTTTTTGTTGCAGAGCTAACTGACTGGATTTATACCAGAAAGTATAGTTACCAGTAAAAAGCGAAATTTTCCCAAAATCAATATCTGCTATATAAGTACAAACCGTATCTAAAAAGTGTCTATCGTGAGAAACAACAATTACTGTGTTTTTAAAATCCAACAAGAAATCTTCCAACCAAGTTATTGTTTGAATATCTAAGTCGTTAGTAGGTTCATCCAAAACAAGCACATCTGGATCACCAAATAAAGCTTGAGCTAAAAGAACCCTAACTTTATACTTATTATCTAAATCGGCCATTTGAGTCCAATGATATTGCTCAGGAACTCCTAAACCACTTAGTAATTGAGCTGCATCAGATTCTGCAGTCCAACCACCCATTTCACCATATTGTTCTTCTAATTCTGATGCTTTTATTCCATCTTCATCAGAAAAATCTGGCTTCATATAAATAGCCTCTTTTTCCTTCATGATATCATAAAGCTCTTTATGCCCCATGATAACTGTATCCAAAACAGTAAATTCATCAAATTCAAAGTGATCCTGTTTTAAAACAGCCATTCTTTTTCCTTGCTCTAAAGAAATTGTCCCTTTATTAGCATCTTGATCACCTGTTAATATTTTTAAAAATGTTGATTTACCAGCACCGTTAGCACCAATAACCCCATAACAGTTCCCTTGAGTAAACTTTAAGTTTACCTCATCAAACAACACTCTTTTTCCAAACTGGAGGGTTAAATTGTTTACTGTAAGCATGAATTTTTCTTTTTAGAAATGCAAAGATAGTTTGTACATATGGTTTGTGGAAGACAGGAATAGAATTTATTATTCTGCCGCCATGCCGTTTAATGTTTCAGCTAAACTTGATAATAAAGCTATTCTGCTCTCATCATCAATTTCATGTAGATGCTCATTAATGATTAATGAAGCCTCCGTTACTTCATCATAAGGAAAGCCTGCCTCAATATTCTCAATGATAGTTGTGATCTCTACAATTGTCATGTAATCTGAAACCACTGCTATCTCAACTAAATCTATTAATCGATCTTCTGCATTCAGACCCGCTTCCCAGATTGATGCAGCTATATCAGCTCGATACTCTACAAAATCCTGACCTTTTAAAGCAGCTAAAAGTTCTCCAACTACCCCTTGATCTTTAATATTAAAAAGGATCTTTTTCCCTTCCTCCAGAACTTCGGAATAACCACTTTTAAATGTAGCCGATAACAAATGGAACATTATAGCAGAACTACCGTGTTCTTTCACTTCTTTCAATCCCTTTAAAATAACTTCTTTATCACCTGACATCAAATCCTTTTGAATAGCAAGCGTTTTTTTATCATCAACCATTTTGCAAAGATATATAATAAGAGGCATGTGGTGATGGCAGATGAAAGGCGGATAAAAAACTGTAAGAGATGAATTATATTAATTCCACTTAACATTTTTGCTTGCTATGGCCTATTCTCATAGGCCACGACAAAAAAAGGTCACTAAAAGTGACCTTGAAATTTCGTGTTAATTGAAGAACCTTCTACCTTCTACTCGTATCAAGAAGTTCCCATTCCGTATTGAGTTCTTGAAATCGAAGTTCCGTCCATGAAGTAGTAATTTCCTCCGTATGAAGTTTTCACCCACTTATATTCAGTAGCTTTCCCGTCTTTAACAACAACTACAATTGTAATAACTCTATTTTTCTCTTCAATTTTACGAGTATGTTTTCCTTCTCCGTATTTCTTAGCCAAATTGGATAGGTATGTGGTTTTTGCTGCACCTTGTAATTTTGAAATATCAATATCATCAGGCTCAGTAGAAGCTAACAATGTTTGAGCACTTTTTTCTTGCTCTTCTTTATATTTCCTAACAGCTTCTGCTCTTCTGGCAGCTTCTGCTTCTGCCTCTTTTCTTCTTGCTTCTTCAGCAACTTTAACTTTAGCAATACTATCAGTCCTTGCTTTCTCTCTAGCCGCGGCTAACTCAGCCAATCTTTTTTCTTCTGCTGCTTTTCGCTTTGCCTCTTCGGCTCTTTTTCGAGCTTCTTCTTTTTCTTGAGCAATTCGAGCTTCTTCTTCTTTACGCTTTCTCTCTTCTTCCTCAGCTTTCTTCCTAGCCTCCTCCTCTAAACGCTTTTGTTCTGCAGCTATCCTTGCAGCCTCCTCAGCTTTTTTCTTTTCCTCTTCTGCTTTTAGTCTCGCCTCTTCAGCTTCAGCCTTTATTCTTGCCAACTCAACTTGTCTTAAACTATCTTCAACAGCTTTTTGCCTAGCAGCTTCGGCTAGTTCTCTCTTTCTTTCTTCTTCTAAACGCTTTCTTTCCTCTTCAGCTTTTGCTCTTTTTTCAGCTTCTTGCTTTTCTCTCTCCTCTCTTGCCTTTTTTAAAGCTTCTAATCTTGCCAACTCTTCAGCTTCAGCTTTTTCACGTGCTTCTTCTTCCTTACGCTTTCTTTCTTCTTCTAATTTTCGTTGACGCTCTTCCTCCTCTTTTCTAGCTAACTCTTCTTGTTTTTTCCTTTCCTCTTCAGCTTTTCGAGCCTCTTCCTCTTTGCGTTTTCGCTCCTCTTCTGCTTTTCTAGCTTCCTCCTCAGCTTTCTTTCTAGCTTCTTCTTCCTTTCTCAATCGTTCCTCCTCAGCCTTTTTAGCGGCCTCTTCTTCCGCCTTTCTTTTTGCTTCTTCTTCAGCTTTACGTTTCTCCTCCTCTAATCTCTTTTTCTCCTCTTCCTCTAATCTCTTTTTTTCCTCCTCAGCTTTTCGAGCTTCTTCCTCTTTACGTTTTCTTTCTTCTTCAGCTTCTCTTGCTGCTTTTTCTGCTTCAGCAGCAAGCCTTTTTTCTTCCTCTAATTTTAATCTCTCTTCTTCAGCTTTTTTTGCAGCTTCTTCAGCTTTTCTTCTTTCCTCTTCTAATTTTTTCTCTTCCTCTTCACGCTTCTTTCTCTCTTCTTCAGCTTTTCTTTGAGCCTCCTCTGCTTCTTTTCTGGCTTGTTCTTCTTCAGCAGCTAATCTTTTTAACTCTTCTTCTTTTGCTTTTCTAGCTTCCTCTGCTTTTCTCTGCTCCTCTTTTAAACGCTCTTCTTCCAATTTTGCTGCTGCTTTTGCAGCCTCTGCTTTTTTAGCTTCCTCTTCCGCAGCTTTTCTCGCTGCCTCTTTAGCCGCCTCTGCTTCTGCCTTGCGTGCTTCTTCTTCTGCCTTCTGTTTTTCAAATTCTGCCTTCGCAATTTCAGAATCTTTATCCTTTAGGTCTTTTTCATATTTCTTGTCCTTATCTCTAATTTTCTTTTCTAAATCAGCTAACTCATCAGAAATTTCATCATCATAATCCCAATCAAAATCAAACATTCCAATCTTTTTGATGTAATCAACTTTTGCAACAGGCTTATCAAAAACTTCTTTTGAGCCATCCAAAGGCTGTTCTATCATTTTCAAATCTAAATCTGAAGACATATTCTCAGCCTTTTCACCTTCAGGTAAATTAGCGTTTACTGTAAAGTTTATTGTTACGAATCCCTCTCTTTCAACTACTACTTTGTATTTCTTATTAAAAGGAAAATACAGAAGAATTCTACCACCAGCTGTAGTAGCAGAATTTACGGTTAGCTTCTTCCCAGACTCATCATAAACAGTAATTATAGGATCCTTGACCTTGGTTTTAGCTTTTAAAAATGTTGCCAACTCAAGCGTAGGCTCCTTTTTCTGGGCTTCTGCTTGATTAATAAACGATAAAATAAATAGTAATGGTAGGATTAATAATTTCTTCATAACTCAGTCAACTCTCGGCATTTTACGCACTTTCTTCAGAATTGTTGTGTAAAAAGCCAATGATTATGCCATATTTTTCAACTTTTCTTTAACAATATCAATTTCTGCTGTCCAATCCAATTTATATTCTTCTTGATGCTGCTCTAAACTTAATTTCAGATTATTTAAAAAAGCTATGTTTGAAGCAGATTTAGGATATAGTGAATTGTGATTAAAAGCTGTAATTAATTTATTTGAATGCTCTAAATAAGTCTTCAATTCTAAACTTCCTAAAGACTCTTTAACCTTATGCCAAATATACTCAATAGCCTTATCATTAGGATGAAGTAAGTCATCTTTAAAAAATGAGTAATCTCTTAATTCATCAATAACTACTTCATAAATTGGTAAGTACTCAACATTCTTAAAACGATTACATAATTCTTGACACAATAAAACAAGCGTTGATTTACTTATTGTATTATCCACCAAACCTTCTTTTAAATGTCTTACTGGACTAACTGTAAAGTAAATTTTAAGATTTGGATTTATTGCAAAAACACTATCTAAGGCAGGGGAAATATTCTCAACTAAGGTTTGAACTCCAGTTATTTTTCTTTCAAATTTTTTAATTGGTTGCTTATGGCAGTTCGCCACAACATTTCCTAAAAATGATCTTTCAACAGCACTCCCTAGAGATAAAAATAATCTTTCCGACTTTTTCAACCTCTGTTTCAGGTCTCCTAATTTTTCATTTGCCCAACTAACTGCTTCTTGCTTGTCAAACTTGGCACACGATCCACTCAATTCGTAGTTAAACCAATAATCATTAAACTCAAAAAAATCACTTTCAATATACAAATCATCTGAAAGAGCCCTTTTGATCTGATTAGAAAGAGGGATTGGATGAAAAACCACGCCTAGGGGATTAACTGTGGCTTGTAATTTATACTCTTGAAATTTTCGCCCAATATTTTCAGAAAAGCAAGAGCCTAAAAAAAGTGTTCGATCATTTACACTTAATAAAGGAAAATTACTAGAAATATTTACTTCTGTTCTCTCCATGAACTAAATTTGTCACAAATATAAAGATGAAAGTAGAGGATTGTTTTTATTTCGGTAAAGTTGGTAAACCAAAAGGTTTTAAAGGAGAGGTTAATATTATAATTGACAATGATAGTCCAATTGAGCCTGAAGCTTTGGATTCTGTTTACGTTTTGATAGGTAGAAAATTAGTAAGCTATCCACTTTCACACTATAAACTGAATCCTAAAGGAAATGCCCTCGGAAAATTCGAAGGTTTGAATTCAGATGATGATATTAATCGAATTAAAAACCTGTCTCTTTACCTGCCAAAAGAAATGTTGCCTGAACTAGACTCTGAGGAATTTTATATGCACGAGCTGGTTGGCTGTACACTTTTTGACAAACAAAAAGGTGAGATAGGTGAAATCACTGAGATTAATAATCAAACAGCCCAAACAATAATGTTTGTTGAATATCAAAATGAGGAAATCATTATTCCTTTTGTTGATGATTTCATTGTTGAAATCAACACAGATGAAAAGAAAGTAGTATTCGACCTTCCTGAAGGAATTATTGATTTGAATGAGTAAATACGCCAAACCTTTCCAATTCAAGCAATTTTCAATTGAACACGACAAATGTGCAATGAAGGTTGGATTTGATGGAGCTTTACTTGCTGCTTGGGTCTCATCTTCTAACCCTATAAAAATTTTAGATATTGGAACAGGGACTGGTTTAATCCCAATGATGCTACGTCAAAAATTCCCTTTATCTGAAATCACTACAATCGACCCCAACAGCAACGCAATTAAACAAGCCAAAATAAATTTTAACAACTCTCCTTTTGAAAAGGGATTTGAACTCATCAAGACTTCATTGCAAGATTTTGAACCAAATGAAAAATTTGATCTTATTCTTTCCAACCCTCCGTTTTTTACTGAAGAAACAGGAAGTGATGACGAAGATCGAAATCAAGCCAGACAAGAAAAATTTCTTCCATTGACCACCTTATTGCAAAAAGCTAAAGTTCTTTTATCAGACAGTGGAATATTATATCTTATATATCCAACCTGGGAATCGGAGCGTGTTGAAGTAGAAAGCAAAAAATTAAACCTATCTATTTCCAAACAAACCAAAATTTTCTCTTCACCCAAAAAGGCTTCAAAAAGAACAATCTTTGAATTTACAAACCAAACTGAAAAAACTATATATCAAGAGTTTACATCAGGAAACCAAGACATTGGATACACTAAAGAGTATCAAGAGCTACTAAAGGATTTTTACATAATTTTTTAGTTGTCCTAAGCTTGTCCTACTCCATTAATTGACAGTCGACTCTATTAAGAATATATTGGTTTTGTGAAAACTTGGCTGCTATTCATATTCATTTGCATTTTAGGTTTTGTTCAAGGACAAAAGAATTGCGACTTCTTAAAAATGCCAGACACAACCATATGTTCTCCTTCAGAAATTAACTTATGGGTTAAAGGAAATAACTTAGGTAAAGTAAAATGGTTTGGAGAAGGTATAACATCTAGTGATACTTTAGCAAAAATCACAGTTGACATCCAAAAATCTCAAAAGTTTTATGTCTCAAACAGAATACTGCATCCAGAAAACCTTATAAAAAATGGTGATTTTGAATCTGGAAACGTGGATTTCCAATCTAATTACTGGTCAAGTTGTTTAAACGGTAGCATGCCACAAGGAAGTTACTGCATTAACAACAAAACAAACACTTATTGGCCTAGTTGGAAAAACTGCACAGACCACACAGAAACGGGAATTGGAAATATGTTTGTAACAGACGGAGCTATCGTTCCTAATGAAGAAATATGGTGTCAAACGGTTGATGTAGAACAAAATGAAGATTACGCCTTATCAACATGGGTAACATCCATTCTCAACTTAAACAATGCGATTTTACAATTTACAATTAATGGTGATACAATCGGCGCTCCATTTGAAGCTAAACCAAAAGAATGTGAATGGAATGAATTTTTTGAAATTTGGAACTCAGGCCTCAATACAAGTGCCGAAATATGCATTACAAACGAAAACACAGCCAGTAATGGTAATGATTTCGCAATGGATGATATATCTTTTAATAAAGTTTGTTACACCGAAGACTCGGTATCAGTAACTGTAATTGACAATATAGAATTCACAATAAACAACGACACAACAATATGTCCGGGAGATAAAGTAAAATTAAAAGCCGACACCGTATTCAATTCAGGTTTTTCATATGAATGGTCCACTGGAGAAACAACAAAGGAAATTAATATTGATGATATCGGTAAATATTGGCTTAAAATCTCCCACGATTCTGGATGTTTGGCATCTGATTCAATGAATGTTAATGAAAAAGAAACACCAATAAGCTTACTTCCAGGTGACACTACTCTATGTTTACAGATTAAAAATGGCTTGAAGCTTTATGCCGGAGAAGCTGAATGGATAGTTTGGAGCCACAATGACACGCTTGATACAAATGCAATTTTCATTGCAAAAACTCCCGGCTTTTACAAAGTAACTCTTTACAACGGAGCTAATTGCTTTGTTACCGACAGAATAAAAATTGAAGATTTTTGTGCGACAGATTTATTTATCCCCAACGCTTTCACACCTAACGGAGATGGATTTAACGATACTTTTGGAGCAGAAGCTATTGAAACCTATTATTACAGTTTAAATATCTACAATAGATTTGGAAAAGTTATTTTCAGCACCAATAAGTTGACCGATAAATGGGATGGAAAAAATGCACCTCAAGGAACATATGTTTACAAACTAAACTACAAACAAATAGAGAGAGAAACAGGTGTATTAAATGATTATCAAAAAATCGGAACTGTGACTCTACTTCGATAATAATTGAGAAGGCAAACGAATAATAAAACGTGCACCTTCCACATAACCACTATCAATCGAAATATCTCCTCCCATTGTTTCAATAATCTTTTTACATAGCGCTAAACCAATACCGTAACCGGGATATTCTTTTCTAGTGTGAAGTCTTTGAAACATTTGAAAAACTTTAGAGTCATATTTGGCATCTAAACCAATTCCGTTGTCTTGGAAAGCGATTTCTATAAAATCACCTTCAATTTCACCCGAAACCAAAATATTAAGCGACTCTTCCTTTTTAGCATAAACAAAGCTATTCTTAATCATTTCGAAGAAGAGTAAGAAAAATTCCTCTTTATCAAATTTTACGGTAATAGGTTCATCTATTTTAAACTCTATTGTTGAATCCTCTTGATTAAACTCCGATTTAGATTTTAGGAAGATTGATTCAATTCCTTCTTTAAGATTAAATGATTCCCATCCCTTTTTCTCGTCAATATCATTCAACTGAAGAATTCCCATGAAGTAATTCTTCAACTGGATAGAAGAATTTTTAATGGTATTGAGCGCAAAGGATTCATCAGACTCTAATTTACCGCTTAGATCTTTCTCAAGTTCTGAAGAAAAAGTTGTTATTTTCCTAACTGGCTCACTTAAATCATGTAGGCGTCGGATTTCTTTTGTTCAAGCCAATATTGAATAAAAGCTTGGTTAAATACCAAAACTAAAATTGAAATTATTATACCTAACGTATATCTTTTATTCATCGCTAACAGGTATGGTACGAACTCAATTCATTTTAGTTCCTTTAATATTTAAAAAGAAGTAAATAATTAAATCGTTCGATTAATTCTATATTTGCACTCCAAAATTTGTAACATGAAAATCAATTTAACGAACGGAATATTAGCGGTAGGACTTATAGTTTTATATATACTTCACTTTAATTCAACTGGAAAGGCAGAAAAAGAAGAAGTGCTAATTGAAGAAACCATTGATTCAACTGTAACAGACTCTGTTGCTATGATTGATTTAAGTGACACTACTTCATTAGATTCATTGAAAGAGGCCGACTTCTCAAGAATTGGTTTTATTAATATGTTCAAAGTAGTTGAGCAATGCCCTGTTTTGAAAAACGATTTAAAAAAGCTTGAGCAACAACAATTAAGTTTACAAAGACAAGAAGCTCAAATTTACCAGGACTTTGACGCATACCGATCTAAGAAAGAAAACGAACTAAAAAGAATGCAAGACAAAGGTTTGTTAGATCAGATGACCTATCAAATGGAAATGAAAGAGATGGCTCAAAAACAAGCGGAAGCTGAGCAAAAAGTAATGGATTTAAAACCAAAAGCAGAAAACTTGCAAAAAAGTCAAATGACAATCACTCAAAAAAGAAATGAGATTGTTCAAAAAGCTTTAGATGAGATCAATGAAAAATTAAAGCTTGATTATGTTTTAGTACAAGACGGAATGAACACTTCATTTTTCCCTCTAAATGAGAAAAACGATATTTCGGAACAAATTATCCTTGTTGTTAACAAAAACAATAAATAATCATGTTTATAGCTCAAGAGAAAAAGAAAAACAACATTATAGAATATGTGCTTTACATGTGGCAAGTAGAGAATATTATTCGTGCTTGTCAATTTAATCTTGAGATTATTAAAGGGAATGTAATAGCTCAATTAGGCCTTACTGAAAATGATAAAGAATTAGTAGCTGAATGGTATGCTGATTTGATTCAACAAATGAAGAGTCAAAACCTTCAGCAAACAGGTCACCTTGCTTTTACACGTGATACAATCACGGAGCTTTCTTTACTACATCAAACCTTGCTTAAAACCTATTCAGACAAAGGTTATAATCCTCTTTACAACAATGCTAGGGCTGATATTTTTGAATTGCAAAAGAAACAAGCTAACGAGGTAACTGAGATAGAGGCCTGTATGACAGGGTTATTTGGGTTGTGGACTTTGAAATTAGGAAAGAAAGAAATTTCAGCAGAGACTCAACAATCTTTTGATCGAATTTCAAAAATGATGGCAAGACTGGGAAAGAATTATCATGAAATGATGAACCAAGTAAACACTCAACTAGGAGTTTAATTTTTGATACAAAGCCTCGTCTTCAAATCCATTGGCATTTTTAATCCAATCTTTTTTCACTCCCACCTTTTTGTAACCTAAAGTTTCAAAAAGTGTTAAGCTGGCTTGATTGGAAACTCCAATATTAGCATAAATCTGATGCAAATCTAGATGGTTAAAACAATACTCCTCCATCAACTCCAAAGATTCCCTTGCATATCCTTTACCTCTGGCATTCACATCTATTAAAATACCAACTCCTGCTCGCTTGTGTTTTGGTTCAAATTCAAACAAATCAATCAAACCTACAGGCACTCTATTTTTATCTATTATAACGAGTCTTAGTTGCTTAGACGCATAGATATCTAGATGCTGAGTCTCCAAGTATTGCGTCAGAACAAACCTCGAAAATGGAGCTAAAGTATGTGAAACCTCCCAAATTTCAGGATCATTTTCCCAATAATATATCACCTCCAAATCGGTAGGTTCAAGAGCACGAAGTGATATATTCTTACCTTTCAACAGCATAAAACAAACATAACGAAAAACCCGTCACGAAAGAGATTTTTTTCAGCGGAGTGTTTTTTTCTCCCTCAGAGTACTCAGAGACCTCAGAGTTTTTTAGATTATTTTTTTAAAAAAATTTCCAAATCATTAGAAATTAGATAAAAACAAATACTTTCTTAATGATAAGTATGAATTTAAAATGGTTAATAGATAATTTCCTTTGATGGAGATAAACGAAATAACCTACCTAATTAGAGGGGCTGCTTTCCGAATACATTCAGGCTTAGGCCCTTGACTTCTTGAATCTGTTTATCAAAAAGCTTTAGAAATTGAATTACAACAAATTGGATTAGATGTTAAATCTGAAGTACCTATTAAGGTAGAGTGGAATCAAATAGATTTAAGGGTAGGGTTCAGAATAGATTTGATAGTTGAAAACAAAGTAATAATTGAATTAAAGGCTGTAAATGAAATAAACAAAGTTCATCACAAACAATTAACAACATACTTAACTCTTTCAAACAAACCCTGCGGATTGTTAATCAATTTCAATGAGTCCGAACTTAAAAATGGAATTTACAGAAAAGTAAATCCAAAATTTAAAGTTTAAAAACTCTGAGCTCTCTGAGTACTCTGAGGGAAATAATCAACTCAACACTTTAGGAAGCGCTTTATGAATTGCTTCATTCACCTCAAAAACAGTGTATCTTTTCATCAACAACTCCCCCTTAGCCATCGCGCCATCCAAATTCATTTGGTAATAACCCTCAATAACTCCTTGAGACTGAAGTTTTGGTAAAAGATCAAAAATCAAGTGCACATCATGCACTTCAGTTTGATAGGCTGAACTCATAAAATCTTTTATCGGGCTTAAACAGGTTGCTGCTCCAATATCAACTCTAGGATAAGCTTTTACCACTTGTCTAACAGCATCTAGCATTTGGACATCTGAATAAACCGAAGGAAGTTTTAGCTTAACAAAAACGCTCTCCACGTTTTGCTTTTTTATGTGATTAAGATAAACATCTACATCCTTATCGAAAGTTGGACCTTTGGTACTGATTCCATACACTTTACCAGAAACAGTCAAAGATAAATGAGGAGGAACTGTACGGGCATTTAATATCAAAAGATAAACACCTTCGTATAGTTGTTCCTCAACCAAGGATTGTAGATTTAAAATCTTAAAATCAGACATTGATAGTTCCTTTAAAAACGAAGTCTGCTGGTCCTTCTAACCAAATATTTTGATACCCATCATCAACCTTTTGGAATTTAACTTTCAAATTCCCTCCCTGAGCTTTTACATTCAGCTCATCTCCAGAAAACTGACCTGTTGAATGAGCTGCTAAAACTGCAGCAGTAACACCAGTTCCACAAGCAAGTGTTTCATCCTCAACGCCTCTTTCATAAGTACGAATATTTAAAATATCATTTTCAATATTCACAAAATTCACATTTGTTCCTTCCGCAGAAAATCTGTTATTGTATCTAATCTTACGTGCCTCTTCAACTAAATCAAAAGACTTTAAGTTAGATTCAAAAGCAACATAATGCGGTGATCCTGTATTCATGAAGCAATATCTTGGTCCTTTCTCAACTTCAGGAACGTCAATCATTTTTAAACTAATCCACTCTCCTTCCTCTGTTTGAATAGCATTCGCTTCATGCGGACCATCAACTGCAATAAAATAGCAGCTATCTCCAACTACGCCCATCTTTTTTGCAAAGGCGACAATACATCTCCCACCGTTCCCACACATAGAAGATTCATTGCCATCAGAATTGTAATAAACCATTTCAAAATCAAATCCTTCCTTATTTCTCAATAGCATTAAACCATCCCCTCCAACGCCAAACCTCCTGTCACACAAAAAGTTTACAAGTTCAGTATTTGACCTGTCAAATTGTTCGTCTCTATCATCAATAATCACGAAGTCATTCCCTGCTCCTTGATATTTATAAAATGTGATTTCCATAGGTGTTAAATGCATTAACATTTGTTAAGCACAAAATTAACACTTTTTAACCGGACCCTTATATCGCAAAGCTTTTTAGCTCGCTAATTTTATGATTAGCAACCATTCATGGTGCTTTCAAAACAGTAGAACAATAAAAGATTTTGAGAATGAAAAAGTTTAGTCAAAGTATTTTAACAGCCAGTTTAGGAGCGGCTCTTGCGCTTGGAGGATTTTATATTTTGAACGAAAATCCAAAAACAGCAACTTCAACCCCAACGATAATTGAAGCCCAACCCCAAATTCAGTTATCAAATTCAGCTGCTCCATTTACGGCTAACATGCCAACATTTGAGCAAGCAGCCAGTCAATCAGTTAATAGTGTAGTTCACATCAAAACAATAGCAACTCGTGAAGTTGCACAACAGCAATTTGATCCTTTTCAAGAGTTTTTCTTTGGTCAACCAAGACAAGCGCCAAAGCAGGAAGTTGCGGGATCTGGATCAGGTGTAATTATCTCGGAAGACGGTTACATCGCTACTAACAACCACGTGATTGAAGGGGCTACAAAAATTGAAGTTACTTTAAACGATAAAAGAACTTACAACGGAACAATCATTGGAACAGATCCTACAACGGATTTAGCTTTAATTAAAATTGAAGAAAAAGATCTCCCTGCTATTTACTACGGAAATTCTGATGAGGTAAACGTTGGCCAATGGGTACTCGCTGTTGGAAATCCATTTAACTTAACATCAACTGTTACAGCAGGAATTGTATCAGCTAAAGGAAGAAACATCAATATCCTTAAAGAAGATTATGCAATTGAGAGCTTTATTCAAACAGATGCCGCAGTTAACCCAGGAAACTCAGGAGGAGCTTTGGTTAATCAGAAAGGTGAACTAATAGGTATTAATACAGCCATTGCATCCAACACGGGATCTTACACTGGATACTCATTTGCCGTACCGGTTAACATGGTAAAGAAAATCATGGGTGATTTAGCACAGCACGGTACTGTACAAAGAGCTTTATTAGGAGTTCAAATTCGTGAAATAAACCAAGATCTTGCTGAAAAAGAAAATATAGAAGACTTAGAAGGTGTTTATATTTCAAAGGTCATGGACGGGAGTTCTGCTTCTGAAGGTGGACTTGAAGATGGTGATGTTATTAGATCGATAAATGGCGTAAAGGTTAAGTCTCCGGCAGAATTACAAGAAAGAATTGGTCAATACAGACCAGGAGATCTTGTAAATATTGAATTTGAGCGTGATGGAAAAATTGAACATTCTTCTCTAACTCTTAAAAACAAACTAGGAACCACCGAATCAATCGCTAAAGAAGTTTCATTCCTAGGTGCAAAGTTAGGAAAGGTCTCAAGCAAAGAAAAGAAAGAATTAGGAATTGATGGAGGAGCAAGAATTGATGAATTGAAATATGGAAAATTCTTAAAAGAAGGATTAAAGAAAGGTTTCATCATCACCAAAGTAAATAACAAAGAAATTAAATCTCCAGATCACTTAATCGAAACACTTCAAAACACAAAAGGAGGTGTTTTAATTGAAGGAATTTATCCAAGTGGCGCTAAAGCGTATTATGGATTTGGAATGTAAAATCGTTTGTTCTCAATTAGCTACGTGTAGCTATACCTTTTAAAACCACCACGGTTTATGTTGTTCTCACCCTCCATGTATTTTCATGGAGGGTTTTATTTTAGGAATACAATTTCTTTATCAACTGAACTACTTCCCTAGCCTCTTTAACATCGTGAACTCTTAATACACTTGCACCTTTTAAAATTCCAATGGTATTTAAAATCGTTGTTCCATTTAAAGCCATATCTGGAGAAGTACCCAGCAATTTGTAAATCATTGATTTACGACTTATTCCAACAAGAAATGGTTGATCTAACTCTGCAAACAAATCAAGATTTCGCATCAATTCATAATTCTGATCCAATGTTTTTGAAAATCCAAATCCGGGATCTAAAATTAAAGGATGATCGGACTCAAGTTCTCTTACAGAAGATATCAGTTCTGCCAAAATCTGTTTAGTTAAATCAATATACTCGCACTGACTTTGCATTGTTTGAGGATTTCCTCGCATATGCATAGCGATGTATGGTATCTTGTTTTCCTTTATCCAAGGAATCATTTTTTCATCTAAATTCCCTGCAGAAATATCATTCACCCATGTTGCTCCAGCGTTAATATTTTCTTGTGCAACATTTTGTCTGAAAGTATCAATCGAAATAAAAACCTCCGGGAATTTTTCATGAATAGCTTGAACAACAGGGACAGTCCTATTTATTTCCTCTTCTATCGAAAACTCATCGGCACCCGGTTTTGAAGAATATCCACCAACATCAATAAAATCGGCTCCTTCATTTATCATTAACGCTGCTTGAGATAAAGCTGACTCAATTGAATTATTTTTCCCACCGTCGAAAAACGAATCTGGCGTAACGTTTAGTACCCCCATTACCTTGGGTGTTGAAAAATCAATAGTTTTCTCTCCTATTTCAAGGCGGTGTTTTTTAGAAAATGGGCTATCTTTCAAGTTCATATTTAGCAAAAATAGAAAATGAGTAATACAGCAGCGGAATTCGATGTAATAATCTCGAAATGTTCAGATTTGTTTTTGAAGAAAATGAAAGATTATGGTACAGCTTGGAGAATTCTGAGAACCACATCCTTAACTGATCAAATATTTATCAAAGCGCAAAGAATTAGAACGCTTGAGCAAAATGGAGAGTCTAAAGTTGGTGAAGGAATCGTACCAGAATACATTGGAATCATCAATTACTGTGTAATGGCTTTAATTCAATTAGAATTAGGAGCTGCTATGAATGATGATACAGAAGAAGATAAAATTGCTTCTTTGCATGCTAAATATTTACAAACAGCTAAAGATTTAATGGCCAATAAAAATCATGATTATGGTGAAGCTTGGCGTGAAATGAGGGTTAGCTCTTTAACCGATTTGATTTTAATGAAATTACTTAGAGTTAAATCTATTGAAGACAATGAGGGTAAAACTATCGTAAGTGAAGGTTTAGACGCTAACTATTTAGACATGATTAACTACTCTATTTTTGCTATGATTCGTTTAGGCGAAGCTGAGAGCGTTAATGTTTAGTTAAAACTGTTAAGAAATTCGTGATCAATATATTCCTTATCTAAATTCAAAGAAAACAGGATCAAAATGAATATTATTTTAAGAATTATTGTTTGGATTTGTAGACTGCTTGTTGGTGGTCTTTTCATTTTCTCAGGATTAGTTAAGGCAAATGACCCACTTGGATTTTCATATAAACTAGAAGAATATTTTGTAGAGTTTGCCAAAATTGCAACCGATCATGGATTAGGGTTTATCGCTACTCCACTTGAATGGCTTGAACAAATTGCACTGCCGCAAGCCATGTTTATAGTTGTTTTGGAAATTGTTTTAGGGATATTAACGCTTACAGGAACCAAAATGAAACAGGTTTCCATGTGGTTATTGGCGCTTATTGTATTCTTTACCATTTTAACTTTTGCAAGTGCAGAATACGACATTGTAAGATCTTGTGGTTGTTTTGGAGACTTTATCCCTCTTACGCCAATGCAAAGTTTCATTAAGGACCTTATCCTTCTTGGGTTAATTATTCCAATTTTTATTGCGAGGAAAAATATTCATTCATTATTAACGCCAATAGGCGATAGAATAACTATCTACTCTTCTTTTATAGTTTTTTTCTTATTTACTTTCTACGCATACAACCATTTACCTTTTGCTGATCACAGAGCTTACAAAGTGGGAAATAACTTACTGGAACAAATGGAAACTAAACCTGGAAATCCTTTAATTCTATACAAACTAAAAAATAAAACAAACGGAGTTGTTGCTGAAATGGCAAACTATCCGGATGATTATCAGAACTGGGAACCTTATGCAGATCCAAATGATTCTGCCGCTCCTTATTTTAGAAATGTACATGAAGAATTAACTGTAATTCACATTAAGGTTAAATCAACTGGACAGAATAATATAGTAACAGAAATACCTGACGAGCTAAAAGATGAATGGGAATTCATAAAAGAGGAAACTCAAGATTTCTATCCTGATATTGATCCTAAAATTGTTGATTTAAGAGCTGAATCGATTAGAGACGATTTTGAGAATAGAATTGACGAGATGTTAAATGACACGAATTATAGATTGGTACTTGTAGTTAGAAGTTTAGACTTTTTTGGAGAATTTACCGAAGCCAACGACGGGTGGCATTTCAACAAATCTGCTGAAGGTGAAAAATACTACAAGCAGTATCAAAATCTTTACTATGACTTTAACAAAGAAGCGAAAGCAAACACTACAATTCTGACATCAGAGAATGATATCAACAGAATTGACGCTTTCAAACAAGAAATGGAAACACAAGTAAGATTCTATTATTGTGATGATAAAGAGTTGAAAACAATGATAAGATCTAGTCCAGGATTATTTTTGTGGAAAAAAGATTTGGTTTTAGGTAAATGGCATTACTATGATTTACCGACCTTTGAGGAAATAAAAGACGATATTTTAAATTAAACTATAGTTATGGCACGTAAAATTGTTGCAGGAAACTGGAAAATGAACAAAACTGTAAACGAAGGAGTACAGTTAATTGAAGATTTAAAAAATGAATTAGCTAAGGTTGAAGTTAGCGACGTAACAGTTGTTGTTTCTCCTCCTTACGTAAACTTATCAGAAGCTGTAAAAGCGGCTAATGGTTCTTCTGTAAACGTATCTGCACAAAACGTTCACCAAGAAGCAAATGGAGCTTATACTGGAGAAATATCTGCAGAAATGTTAAAAAGCGTTGGTGTTGGTTATGTAATCATTGGACACTCTGAGAGAAGAGAATACTTTGGAGAAAACGCTGCTGACATCGCGAAAAAAGTAGATGCTGTTATAGCTCAAGGTTTAACTCCTATTTACTGTTGTGGAGAAGTTAAAGAAGAAAGAGAAAGCGGAAAACAAAATGAAGTTGTTGGAGGTCAAATTGAAGCTGAGTTATTTCACTTATCTCCAGAAGATTTTGGGAAAGTTGTTATCGCATACGAACCAGTTTGGGCTATTGGAACTGGATTAACAGCATCTCCTGACCAAGCACAAGACATGCATGCTTTCATCAGAGGTTTTGTTGCTAATAAATACGGACAAGCTGTTGCTGACGAAACTTCTATCCTTTATGGAGGTTCTTGTAAGCCTTCTAACGCTGCTGAAATTTTCGGTAAAAAAGATGTTGATGGTGGTTTAATTGGAGGTGCTTCTTTAAAAGCTGAAGACTTCATTGGAATCATTACAGCATTTAATTAATAATGGATTACCATAAAATATCTATAAACATTCAACCCAGGTCACCCTGGGTTGATGTTTTTATTGACGAATTAGGAAATTTAGGCTGTGATAGTTTTGAAGAAACTGAAAACGGATTTAACGCCTACATCCCTTCAAACGATCTTAATAACGACCTAGAATCTTTTCTTCAAAATTTGATAACAAGAGAAGATTTAAAGTTTGAATTCAAACTAGAAGAAATCCCTACTCAAAACTGGAACGAAGTTTGGGAATCTTCATTTGAACCTATTTTAGTGGGAAACTGGTGCAGTATACTCGCTCCTTTCCATCAAAATACGTTTGAAACGAAGTACTCAATCGTTATTGAACCTAAAATGTCTTTTGGAACTGGTCATCATGAAACAACCTTTATGATGGTTCAAGGAATGCAAGATTTAAAGCTTGAAAACAAAGATGTTCTTGATATGGGCTCAGGAACTGGGGTTCTTGGAATTTTAGCAAAAAAGATGGGCGCTTCGTATGTTGAAGCAATTGATATAGAAGAGTGGGCTGTTGAAAATTGTTTGGAAAACGCACAAACAAATCAAGTTGAACTAAATGTTAAACTTGGCGGTAAAGAACAAATTTCAGACAGGAAATTCGACGTTATTTTAGCCAATATCAATCGCAATATTCTAGTTGATCAAATGGATGTTTATGCATCTCATTTGAAACCTGGAGGGAATTTATTTTTAAGCGGATTTTTAACTGACGATGAACAAACTATTACAGATTGTGCAAAATCTCAAAATTTCGCCCCATTAAAAAAACTCAATAAAGAAAACTGGTTATGCTTAACTTTTACAAAAAAGTAGTTTTTCTATTCTTGATCTCTGTTACTCCAATGGTTGTTAAAGCACAATCATTAACTAATTTCTCCAATGATAAAGAGAAGTTTTTAAAAGAACTGGAGTCTTTTATCGCCAAAACAAGCGAAGATGAAGCAGGTATGATTATGTCCGAACTTAAAGCGATTTGGCCAATGGACATGGTTAACCCTAAAAAAGAAGAAAAAATATACAAACAAGCTAACGCAGTTTTCCAAGCTCGATTAAAAAAACTTAACGCTGAAAGTTCATTTGTTTACGGATTTGAAAGCGGAAAATTGAATGATTATCAAATCTCGATGATTATTCAAATGTGTAACAAAATGCTTTCCAAAAGAATGAAAGCAATCCCTGACTTTAGATCATACATATATTCTGTGATTAGTTTCTTCACAACCTATCAAACAGAAGACTCTTTTGATGCTTGGAACATAACAGCAAACAAATTAATTGATGAAAAGAAAAGATACTTTACTGTATTCTTAAACAACTGTAACAACATCTTTTTATACAACGCTGTTTATATCACTCAAAACGTAAAATGGCTAGGTACATCATCTACTTTCTCGTTTGATTATGATAGTTTACCAAAAGTTGTTTTTCCTGAAATGGATTTATTCTGTGTAGCGAAAGGTGATACTGCCAGAATTTATAAAACCAAAGGGAGCTTCTACCCTACTATTGGTATATGGAGAGGCGAAGGAGGTCGTGTTTTATGGACTAGAGCTGGGATTCCTGAATCTCAATCTTACGCAGATTTGTCAGATTATTCGATTGAATTAAAATCTAGTAGATATGAAGCAGATTCTGTTACTTATTTGAACAAAAAGTATTTTGATGAATTAATTCAAGGAAGATTAGAAGAGAAACTACTAGCTAACGTTGATACAAACAATGCTACTTACCCTCGTTTCATTTCCTACTCAGGTAAGGTTTTAATTGAAGAACTCGAAGATAGTATCGATTATGAAGGTGGATTTATGATCAAAGGAGATAAATTCATTGGTAAAATAGTTGATGGTCGACCTGCGAAAATTACTGTAAAACGTCGAGGAGAACCTTTCTTAATTGCTAAATCCCAATCATTCACAATCAATGATGAAAGAATTGCAACAAGATACGCGACTATTACAATGATTTTGGATACCGACTCCATCTTCCACCCTGCTTTACAGTTTAAGTTCATTACAGACAAAAGAGAATTAACACTTTACCGAGAAGGAAAAGGTATTGGAGTGTCTCCTTACTATAACACTTTCCATAAAGTGGACATGGAAATTGAATGGTTAAAATGGCACATCGATAAAGACTACATTGACTTTTTAACCATACCAGGATCGAGTTCTGGAATCATGCGATTAGAATCTAGTAGTTTCTATTCAGATGATAAATTCATGTCTCTTCAAGGCCTCCAAGAAGTCCACCCTCTTTACAATATCAAAAAGTTTGTAATGGACGAAAACTTAGGAGAACGAACTTTCAAAGATGCTGATTTAGCTAACTACCTTAGAAAAGATCACGAATCTGTTAAAAGGTCTTGTGTTCGCTTAGCCAGTCAAGGATTCATGGTTTACAACATCGAAGAGGGAATTATCACTGTTCAAGATCGTTTATTCGAATGGATGAATGCAAAATCCAAGAAAGGAGATTACGATAATATTGAAATTATCTCCGACATTAAAGGAGAAGCTAATGGAAGTATGAATTTAATCAACTTTGATGTAACACTTAGAGGTGTTAATGGAGTTGCATTGAGTAGAGCTCGTAAAACTGGTTTCATGCCTGAGAATCAAACATTAAAGCTTCACAGAAACAGAGCTATGTCATTTGGTGGAATTATTAGATCAGAACGTTATGAATTTTGGGGCAAGAAATTTGAATTCAGTTATGAGGACTTCGGTGTATCTCTTTCTGAAGTTGATTCAGTTCGTTTGCAGGCTGGGTTGATTAATGAAGATACTTGGAGAACAAGAGAAGATGGTACGCGCCAAATCCCAGTTGCCATGGTTCAAAGTGTAATTGAAGATGTTTCTGGTAAATTAGAAATCGATTGGCCTTTTAACAAATCAGGTATCTTATCTGATTCTTTCCCTGAATTCCCTAGATTCCATTCAGACAAAAAATCGTATGTACGATATAACAAAAGAAACACAAGAGGTGATGCATACAACCCTGATAAAGTATATTTCCAACTAGATACTTTTACTGTTGATAGTATGGGAACTTTTTCAAACGCTGGATTAAGATTCAGTGGAAGATTTACTTCGGGGGGAATTTTCCCAAATTTTGAAGAGGATTTAAAATTAATGCCTGATCACTCATTAGGATTTAGAAGAAAAACACCTCCTGAAGGATACCCAATGTATGGCGGGAAAGCCACTTTCAAAAATGATATCATCTTAAGTAACAACGGTTTAATGGGAGATGGTGATTTTGAATACATTACTAGCACTACGCAATCAAAAGCCTTTGTATTTTACTTAGACTCAATGAAAGCTCCTGCAATATCATCTATAATTAAACCACAAACTTCAGGTGTTGAATACCCTGATGTTAAAGGGAAGAAAGTTGATGTAGCTTATTATGCCACTGATGATTTTTTCAACATGAAAAAGAAAAGCACTCCTATTGAGATGTATTATGAAGAAGCTAAAATGCATGGAATTTTAAGATACGACCACAAAGAACTCACAGGAGATGGATTAATAGATTTCGATAATGCTGATTTGACGTCGAAAATTTTTGAATTCCAAAATATGACTTTTAATGCTGATACAGCGGACTTTAAATTAAAAGCTGATTCAGTACAAACAGATGGTGGAGGAATCGCCTTTGCAACTAATGACGTTAATGCAAAAATTGATTTTGTAAAGCGTGAAGGTGAATTCTTAGCAAACGGAGGTGCCTCATTCGTTGATTTCCCCATGAACAAATACATCTGTTTCATGGACCAATTTAAATGGTTTATGGATGATTTTGAGCTTGAGCTTTCATCATCGGGCAAAAATGCAAAAACAACAGAAGCTTCAGCTGCTGAAGGAGGTCAAGACCTTGACTTATCTGGATCAGAATTCATATCTACTCTACCCTCTCAAGATTCACTGCGATTTATTTCACCAAAAGCGAACTACGATTTACGAAAATACATTATTAAAGCGCATGAAGTAAAATTCATTAACTGTGCTGACGCTAGAATTTATACAAGTGACGGTGAAGTGGAGGTTCGAAAAAACGCCAACATGAAACCTTTAGAAGATGCTAAGATTATTGCAAATACTACAACGCAATATCACACCATTACAGCCGCTAATGTGAAATTAAAAGCGAGAAGAGATTATGAAGCCGAAGGTGATTATGAATATGTTGGAGGTGATAATTCAAAACAACTAATTCACTTTAATAACATTCGTGTAGACTCGTCTTATCAAACTGTGGCAAGTGGTGAAATTGCCGAAAAGGATAAATTCATGTTAAGTAGCCATTTCAGATATAAGGGAACTACGAAAATTGAAGCTAACAAAAAGGGAATGAATTTCCGTGGTGCAACTTACTTGGAACATGAATGTAACGACTTGAAAAAATCATGGATTGGTTTTGAGAGCGACATTGACCCTTCGAATGTTATGATTCCAATAGAAGAAGGTGTTCAAGCTTGGTTACCGGGAAATGCAAAAGGAACAAAACTTGGTTCAGGAGTATTATTAAAAGTAGATTCAACTCACCTCTACTCTGCTTTCCTTTCTCCTCAAAAATATCATAGCGATAATAGTTTAATTTCTGCCTCAGGATTTTTGAATTACAATGAAGAAATGAATGAATACCAATTGTCTAACAAAGACAAATTAATGGAATCTAATTTCCCTGGAAACTTTGTTGGTTTGAATACAAAAACTTGTTCTGTTCGTGGTGAAGGTGAAATTCATTTAGGTAACGACAAATTAGGTCAAGTCAACTTCACAAACTACGGAGAGGTAAATCACAAACCTAAAAGTGATTCTGTTATAGTTGATGGTGCTTTAGCTTTAGACTTCTTCCTGGATGAAAAAATGTGGACGCACATTTTAGAGAACATGCTTGGTAATCCAAAATTACAACCTGTTGATAATACTAGACCCGTTTATGGAAAAGCTCTAAGGGAAATGGCTGGTAAAGACTTAGGAGATAAATTGATCTCTCAATTAAATCTTTACGGAGCTTTCAAAAAAATCCCTAAAGAAGTACGTCACAACATTATGTTCTCTGATGCTCGAATGTATTGGGATCAAAGAACCCAATCTTTCAAATCTGACGGTGCCTTGGGAATTGGTGTAATGGATAAAAAGCAAGTAAATAAATACGTAAAAGGATATATTGAATTAGTTAGAAAAAAGACTAAAGAAAAGTTGTCGATTTACCTTGAGTTAGAAGAAGGACTTTGGTATTTCTTTGAATACAACAATGGTGTAATGAGAGTTATTTCATCTCAAGATGACTTCAATGCTATGATTACGGAATTAAAACCAGACAAGAGAGAATCAAAGGGTGAGAAAGAACAAGGACCTTACTCATTTATGTTAGGTACAGAAAGATCAATGAGGAAGTTCGTGGCATCGATGGAGAGATAATCAGTCGTTAATCAATTTATCAAAGAGAAATGAAAATTGCATTTTTTAGTAGTCAGAGTTATGATTCAAAATCATTTGATGCTCTTAAAAGCAATCATGACCTCACGTATTTCACTGAGAATTTAAGCGTAAGTTCTGTTAAGCTAGCCAAAGAATTTGATGCTGTTTGTGTTTTTGTAAATGATGATTTGAATGCGGATATCCTTAAAAAACTTAAGGATTATGGTATAAAATGTATTCTTCTTCGTTGTGCCGGATTTAATAATGTTGATTTAAAAGAAGCTAAAGAATTAGGACTGTCTGTTTTTCGGGTCCCCGCCTATTCTCCAAACGCCGTGGCCGAACACGCTATAGCATTAATTCAAACATTAAATAGAAAAACACACAAAGCCTTTAACCGAATTAGAGAAGGAAATTTTTCGTTAGAAAAATTACAAGGATTTGATATTGTAAAT
Organism: Flavobacteriaceae bacterium; assembly: GCA_964230605.1. Lineage (GTDB taxonomy): Bacteria > Bacteroidota > Bacteroidia > Flavobacteriales_C. Next base: position 11,039 of record CAXRIN010000083.1, on the reverse strand, counting down.
AAGACAGTTGGAGTAATTGGCACGGGAAAAATAGGTGCCGTATTTTGTAAAATAATGCTCGGGTTCGGGGCGAAAATTATTGCTTTTGATCTTGAAGAAAGCCCAGAGCTAAAAGCAGCAGGAATAAAATACTTACCAATTAAAGAAGTCATAAGTAAATCTGATATAATTTCACTTCATTGTCCTTTAAACAATGAAACAAAACATCTTATCAATAAAGATACTTTGAACCTGATGAAAGATGGAGTTATGCTTATCAATACCTCAAGAGGTGCTTTAATCGAAACTTCAGCAGTAATAGGCGCATTGAAATCCAAAAAATTAGGATACCTAGGAATTGATGTTTACGAACAAGAAGAGCATCTATTTTTCAAAGATCTTTCCGAAACTATTATCAACGACGATGAAATCGCGAGATTAACAACTTTTCCAAATGTTTTAATCACAGCTCACCAAGGATTTTTTACAAACGAAGCCCTTTATGAAATTGCTTCAACGACTTTGAAAAATGCTGATGATTTTATGAATGGAATAAATACAGTAAATAAATTAGTTTGAAAACTCAAAACATCGACATCCTGAATATAGGGTTGGTAGTTCTCTCTTTATTATTAGCAATATACTTGCCTTTTAAACTATTCCTATTTTCTTATGCCGTTTTGGGGCCATTGCATTATCTAACAGAGATTAACTGGCTTAATGACAAGCAATACTTTATAAAAGACCACAAAAAATGGATTTGGGTATTAATAGCTTCGAGCATAGTTATATCCATTAATCCTATTGTCGGTTTTTTCGAATTAGAATTATCCAAACCAACTAGTAAGCTACTTGCTTTAATACATAAGTATAGTAATCATGGACTACTTATAAGTTTCATTCTGAGTATATCTCTTATTCTGCTAAAGAAGAAAAAACAAATATTAACCGCATTTATTAAGGCTCTAATCGCAACTCTTTTCATTGGTGAAGGAATTCCAAATTCGATGCTATTCATAGGCATGTTCATACCAACCTTGTTTCATGTGTTCCTCTTCACCCTTCTGTTTATTCTTTACGGTGCCATAAAAGCAAAGAGCAAACCTGGTTATATCCTTTCGGCTACACTACTAATTACTCCAGCAATTATTTTATCGCTTGAAATCCCTAATGACACCTATAAATTGACTCAAGATACTTTTCAAACTTTTGTAAAAAGTGGGATGATTAATGTTGTTGCCAAAATTGCTGAATATTTAAATTTAATCGACAATGGAAACCTAAACTTAATAAGTGGCGCTGTAATTAAAGTGCAAATTTTTATTGCATTTGCATACACATACCATTATTTAAATTGGTTTTCCAAAACATCAATAATTGGCTGGAAAAAAGCATTAAATATAAAGTCAACTGCAATTATAATTTCACTTTGGATAGCTTCTGTTGCTCTTTACTTTTACGATTACCGAGTAGGTTTTACTGCTTTATTTTTCTTAAGCTTTCTGCACGTACTCTTAGAATTCCCTTTGAATGTATTGTCTATTAAAGGAATCATTAAACTAGGGAAATAAAACTATATTCCTTTTCTAGCATATTTTGAACAAATTGGACACTCCTCTACTTTGTGACCTCTTGCTGGGCAATATTTTCTACCAAAGAATATAATTTGTAAATGCAGCTCATTCCATAATTCTCTAGGGAATAAACGCTTCGCATCTTTTTCTGTTTGCTCAACATTTTTCCCATTGGTTAATCCCCATCTATACATCAGTCTATGGATATGAGTATCAACAGGAAAAGCAGGAACATTAAAGGCTTGAGCCATCACAACAGATGCTGTTTTATGCCCTACTCCAGGTAACTCTTCTAACTCTTCAAAAGACTGCGGCACCTTGCCCCCATGTTTATCCATTAAAATCTGAGAAAGCTCATAAATAGCCTTCGATTTTCTAGGAGACAAACCACAAGGCTTTATTATTTTTCTGATCTCTTCAACCGTCAACGTTAACATTTGTTTCGGGTTATCAGCTTTAGCAAAAAGCAACGGTGTAATTTGATTCACTCGCTCATCAGTACATTGAGCAGAAAGTAAAACAGCGATTAATAATGTATAATCATCTTTGTGATCTAACGGAACAGGCGGGTTGGGAAATTCAGATTGAAGAATATTAATAATATCAAGAACTTTCTCTGCTTTTTTCATGATTCAAAAATAATTAATCATACTTAGTTAGTACCTTTGCTGTCCGCAAAAATCAAGAGCATGTCTAAATTACAGGAGGAAATCGATTTAAGAAGAACGTTTGCTATTATTTCACACCCCGATGCAGGTAAAACAACTCTAACTGAAAAGTTGTTACTTTTTGGAGGAGCCATTCAAACTGCGGGAGCTGTTAAATCTAATAAAATAAAAAAAACAGCTACTTCCGATTTCATGGAGATTGAAAAACAAAGAGGGATCTCTGTTGCTACTTCTGTTATGGGATTCAAATACAATGGATTAAAAATTAATATTCTTGATACTCCAGGTCACAAGGATTTTGCAGAAGACACATATAGAACATTGACTGCGGCGGACTCCGTAATTGTTGTTATTGATGTTGCAAAAGGTGTTGAGGCTCAAACTGAAAAGCTAGTTGAGGTTTGTAAAATGAGGGACACACCTATTATCGTATTTATCAACAAGTTGGACCGATACGGTAAAGACGCGTTTGATTTGTTAGATGAAGTTGAACAAAAATTAGGAATACATGTTCATCCACTTTCTTGGCCAATAGGACAAGGAGATGAATTCCAAGGTGTTTATAATCTATTTGAAAAAGACTTGAACCTATTTTCTGCGGAGAATAAAACTGAAATTTCAGAATCAATTAGTATTGAAGACGTAAATTCTCCTGAGCTTGATAAAATAATTGGAGCTGATCCAGCTAGTACGCTAAGAGACGAATTGGAATTGATTGAAACGGTATATCCAGAATACACGAATGAAAAATATTTAGCAGGACAAGTTTCTCCTGTTTTCTTTGGATCTGCTCTAAACAATTTTGGTGTTCAAGAATTACTAAATTGTTTCGTAAGAATCGCTCCTAAACCCCAACCTAAAGAATCTGATTTACGTGTTATAGAACCTTACGAGGAAAAATTCTCGGGTTTTGTGTTTAAAATACATGCCAACATGGATCCTAATCACAGAGACCGTTTAGCTTTCGTGAAAATTGTTTCAGGTAAATTCCAGCGTAATACCAACTATTTACACGTTAGAAATGGCAAGAAATTAAAATTCAGCAACCCAACTGCATTCATGGCGTCAAAGAAAAGTGTTGTTGAAGAGGCTTACGCAGGAGACATTGTTGGTTTATATGATTCGGGAAACTTTAAAATTGGTGATACACTCACGGAAGGTGAAGCCTTTATGTACAGTGGAATTCCATCTTTCTCCCCTGAACAATTTAAATACATTGAAAACGCTGATCCGTTAAAAGCAAAACAGCTTAATAAGGGTGTAGATCAATTAATGGATGAAGGTGTTGCGCAGTTATTTACTAAAGTAGATAACAACAGAAAGATTATTGGTACAGTTGGACAACTTCAATACGAGGTTATTCAATATAGATTAGAACATGAATACAACGCAAAATGTCGTTACGAGCCTATTAATCTTTACAAAGCATGTTGGTTTACAAGTGAGAATGAGGATCAATTAAAAGATTTTAAAATGCGTAAACTTCATAATCTTGCAAAGGACAAAGATGGACGTGATGTGTTTTTGGCGGACTCTCAATATTCTTTAAATATGGCTCAAGAAAAGTATACTGATATTGAGTTTCACTTCACTTCTGAATTCTAGCAAATCCAGAAGTAAAGTTCAACCTGCCCGAAAGCCTTTAGGAGGCTTTCTCCTCTAAATATCATTTACTTCACTTCTGAATTCTAGCAAATCTGTAGTGGCCGATGAAAATCGGCCATAAAAAAATTAAACATCTGTATTCTTTAAATTGTAAAGGATACTTCTAATTGCATATGAAATTCATCATTTTTCACAAAACTGTTATTTATGGCCTATTCTCATAGGCCACTACAATCTTATAAAATTAGGTAGTTGAGATTCGTAAAAACGATCACACCTCCATAATCTTCAAAATAAATCTATCGAAATAAAAAAGGATCTTCAAATAAAACGCTTGGAGTTTGTCTACCTCTATTCTCCTGAGAATAAATCATCCTCCCTGTTTTATCAATATGGCTTACACCTGTAGTTCTACCTTGGGGATCCTTATAAGTTTTAGACCCATCAGAATTATAAATCTTATATCCTATCAAACCTCCTTTTGAATCATGAAAATAAACTTTATTTTTTCTTCTTCGTGCCGTTCTTACAACAACACCATTTCCATCATAGAAGGTTGCTTTATTTCTTCTAACTATAGTTTGGTTAGCTCTTCTATTATTTTCTTTAGGAGATTTTACCTTTTTAGATGGTTTCTTCTTTACTGCTACTGGTTGCTTAACTGTTTCTTTATTATACCTTCGAATTGTTCGTTGCCATTTATCCTTGTAAACAACTGCTTTGGAGTCTTCAAATTTACTACCAAGATATGTACCGGTTGAATCAAAAAAAGACTGCTCATTTTCGTTTACAACAACTACATTCCAAATTTTGTTTTTGAAAATTGATTGATCTCTAGGAGTTTGAGAGAATACTGCTGTGGAAATAAATACGAGATATAATAAAACTTTCAACTTCATAACATCACAGTTAACAAGATCTAAACCAAACTATTTGAACCTGTACAGTTCATGTTCACATTCTTTATTACTCCTCTCTAAATCAAGTCGTTTTGATGTAAAATCCAGCACCTTCATCTCTCCTTTCCAATGTTCATCCGAACTATTTTGGAGCAATAAAGTTTGGTTATCAATCACTGTTGTTTCAAAATAAACAGTGTCAGCATTTTGCTCCTTATACCAGCAGTAATTAGAAGTGTCCGTTATTTCAAAATGAATTTTCGCTGAGTAATAGTTTTGGAATACACCACACATTTTCCACTCCAATTGCCATGTATCATTAATGACTTCATCTAGATTATCTGAGTCTTCACAAGAAACTAAAGTGAAACAGCTTAAAAGTATGATTTTTGAAATTCGTTGCAACATCTATCGAAAATAGCCGTATTTAAGGTCATACGTGTTAAGTTACAATGTTAGAAAAAGATTTTGAATATTATCTAAACAACCAATCGGATCACCAAAAAAAGTTTGGAAGTTCTTTCGTTGTTATTCAAAACCAAAAAATCCTAGGGTCTCTTCCATCTTTTAAAGAAGCTCTTCATTTCCTAACTAATAAAACGGGTAATTTCCTTATTCAAGAAGTAAACGATAATATCGGTTCTCAAACAACAATGTTATCTATCTAAAGTTTTCTTTGCCTAATTTTACAAAATGGACAAAAGGCTGGGAAAAGCACTTGAAACATTAAACAAACCAGGGGTTATTTTAGCTCCAACCGAAACTGTTTACGGCATAAGTTGTTCTGCTTTTGAGGAAAGTCAAATTGAAAGAATTTATAATATAAAGCAGCGACCAAAAAACAAGTCATTTATAGTATTAGTTGATTCTGAGAAAATGATTGAACAGTTTGTTAATCGTTTATCTCCATCAGAAAAAGAATTATTGAATGATATACATCCAACAACTGTAATTTTATCCGACGTTAAGAACTTACCTAAATCCTTAATGGCTGAAGATGGAAGTTTAGCTTTCAGAATTACACAACACCCAGAGATTAAAAAGTTGATTTCAATGTTTGGCTCACCAATAATTTCAACATCGGCTAACATCACAGGAAAACCAACCGCAATATCATTAAAAGATGTTGATCCTTGCATTTTGGAAGCAGTTGATTATACGTTAGATTTGCAATCTGAATTCAAACCTTCTTCCATTCCATCAAGAATTGTCAAAATAACAGATGGAAACGTTGAAATAATTAGAGCTTAATTGAGTAAAGATTTATTAAATCATAAAATATTCGAAATTGTTTCGGAAACCGCTGCTGAATTAAATGTCAGAGCGTTTGTTATAGGTGGTTATGTTCGAGATTTATATTTAAAACGGCCATCTAAAGACATCGACATTGTTGTTGAAGGAAAAGGTATAAATTTAGCGTTAGCTACAGCTAAAAAAATTGGAAATCCCAAAGTAGCAGTTTTCAAATCTTTTGGTACCGCAGCTTTTAATTATAAAGGTTTAGAAATTGAATTCGTTGGAGCTCGAAAAGAATCTTACGATCGTAATTCAAGAAAACCCATTGTAGAAGATGGTACTTTAAAAGAAGATCAAGACAGAAGAGATTTTACCATAAACGCACTAGCATTAAGTCTGCAAAAAGATTCTTACGGCGAGCTAATAGATCCATTTGGTGGAATAAAGGACATGAACGAAAAACGTTTAATCACCCCTTTAGACCCCGATATCACATACAGTGACGATCCTTTAAGAATGATGCGAGCAATTAGATTTGCAACTCAATTAAACTTCCAAATTGAAGAAGAATCTTTTAATGCAATCAAAAGAAATGCAGAAAGATTAAATATTGTTTCGGTTGAAAGAATAATGGACGAGTTTAACAAAATCATGCTCTCTCCTACGCCTTCAATTGGTTTAAAGCTTCTTTTTAACACTAACTTATTGCATCAATTCTTTCCAGAAATGGTAAAACTTCAAGGTGTAAAGGAAAGAAACGGATTAAGACATAAAGATAATTTCTACCATACTTTACAAGTTGTTGACAACATCTCTAACAACACAAATAACTTATGGCTTAGATGGGCTGCGCTGCTACATGATATTGCCAAACCTGCAACTCAACGATTTGAAGAAAAAGCTGGATGGACTTTCCATGGTCACGAACCTTTAGGAGCGAAATGGGTGCCTAAGATTTTCAAAAGGCTAAAACTTCCATTAGATCATAAAATGAAGTATGTTCAGAAATTAGTCAATCTTCATTTACGTCCAATAGTTTTAGCTCAAGAAGTGGTAACAGATTCGGCTGTTAGGCGATTACTTTTTGATGCAGGTGACGATGTTGATGACTTAATGACTTTATGCGAAGCTGATATTACATCCAAGAACAAACAAAAAGTCGCAAAGTATTTAAATAATTTCCAGTTGGTTCGTCAAAAACTTAAAGACGTTGAAGAAAGAGATAGTGTTAGAAATTTCCAACCTCCTATTGATGGCCGTGAAATAATTGAAGCCTTTGATTTAAAGCCATCTCCGAAGATCGGGGAAATAAAAGAGGCTATTAAAGAAGCCATATTAGAAGGAGAAATCCCTAATGAAAGAAATGCAGCCCTAAGATTCATGGAAAAAAAAGGACAAGAAATTGGTTTGACTTTAGTAAAGAAAATCAACTAAAATCCGCATATTTGTCCGAGTAATACTAATAATCATCAAAATGAAAGCATACGTTTACAGAGTTTCACCAGTAATTGAAGGTAATGAAGAAGAAATCTACAGAGATATTCTTATTCAAGAAGATAAGACTTTGGAAGATTTTCACTTCGCGATTCTTGATGCGTATGGATTAAAAGAAGGAGAAATGGCAAGTTTTTACACTTGTACAGAAAACTGGGAAGAAGGGCTTGAAATTACCCTAATGGATATGGGTACAATGGAGCACGAATCTGTAAACATCCTTATGCAAGAATTTACAATCGGACAATCTGTTGAGCGTGATGTTAAGTACTACAAATTCACTTACGACTTCCTTTTCCCTAAAAAATTCAAAATTGAAAGAATTGGTGAAAACACTGAAATAAAAGAGGATGTTCCTGTTTTATTAAAAGAAGTTGGAAAATATTCTCCAGAAGTAAATAAACTAGATGATATTTCGTTTGGAGATTTAGATGAAGAAGAAGATGCTCAAAGAAAAAGTGATTATTACTTCGATGAAGAAGATGATGATGAACCTACTTTTGAAAACATCGATGATTTAGACATCTAAAAATTGTCTACTCAAAATTCAAAAAAACTTATTGTAATTGTAGGCCCTACCGCAATTGGAAAAACTGGCCTTAGCATTAAATTGGCTAAATATTTTAATTGCGAAATACTTAGTGCCGATTCGCGCCAATTTTACAAAGAAATGGAAATTGGTACTGCGAAGCCTAACGCCGATGAAATGGATGGAATACCACATCATTTTGTTGGTCATCTGTCGATCAAAGAGCAATACACTGCAGGAAAGTTCGAAAAAGATGTTATCGATAAACTCCAATCAATTTATAAAACACAAAACACAGCAATATTAGTTGGTGGAAGCGGTTTATTCGTTAACGCTGTTTGTTTCGGACTGGACGACATTCCTTCAAACTCGGACATTAGAGAGCAATTAATAAAAGAATTAGAAACCGAGGGTATTGAAAAATTACAATCTGAATTAAAAACCGCCGATCCCGAATATTACGACACAGCTGATATCCAAAACCCACACAGAGTAATTCGCGCGCTGGAAACTTATCGAACGACTAAGAAACCTTACTCCTCATTCAGGAATTCAACTCAGAAAAAAAGACCTTTCGAAATAATATGGATTGGTTTAAACATGGAGCGAGATCAAGTTTACGCCAATATAAACAAGCGAGTTGATATAATGATGGAAAATGGGTTATTGGAAGAAGTAAACAAACTTGAGCCATTTAAAGATCTTAATTGTTTAAAAACTGTTGGATACCAAGAGTTTTATCAAAACCCAAGAAATTTTGAAAAAGCAGTTGAACTTGTAAAACAAAACACAAGAAGATTTGCAAAAAGACAAATAACTTTTTTCAAGAGAAATGATAAAATAAAATGGTTTAACCCCAATCAGGTAAATGAAATAATTGCCTACATAAAATCCTAACAGACTTCAAAACTCACACTATATCAGCAAGGTAAATCATCACTGTAAATACCGCGAGGGTAATTCTAAAATGAAGTTTTGAAATTGATTCAGAAGAGTATATCTCCCACTTCTTTCGAACAAGCCAAACATTAGACAAAGAAATCAACGTTGCTCCGAGGTAAAATGCAATATCCACCCAATCAAATCTCCCATCAGTTATATTTAAAAACTGAAAAACTTCTAAACCTACTCCTACGCTTAGAGAAAAAATAATAGAAAGAAATAATTTTCTCCCTGAGAAATTATTAAACCATGTTATGCTATTTTGAAAAGATAATAGCCACAAACCTCCAGGTAAGCTATAAATAAACCATTCGGGAAAGCTACTTAAGGTAAAAAGATTTCTGAACCACAATAAAAATTGTCCACCACCAAATGAATCAAAAATCTGATAAATAAGCGTTTCTTTTGGTCTTAAGCCTAGATAAATAAGTCCTGCAAAAACAAGCGGTAATAAAACCTCAAATATTATATATTTTCTTGAACTCACTGAACTGCAAATTTACTTATAACTATCTGAGTAGACACTAATTTGTCAGTTTAATCGGCATTTTAGGCAATTCGTCATTAAATCCCCCTACATCAGAATCATTACATTGGCATAATTCTAGTAACATCGTATATTTGCACAAATTTTTGGGATGAAAAAGATCAGTTTATTATTTCTTTTACTTTCAATAAACATAAGTTTAATTGCTAGCAACAGCTATCTATACAGAGTTCATGTAGGTTCTTTCAAAAGAGAAGAATCTCCAACAAACGTTCGTGACGTTCCTAATTTAAAAAAATACATCCTTCCTGAAGGATATTATTGCTTCTTCTCTGGTGGTTACTACCAATACTTTGAGGGAGCTTTGCGACAACTAAAAGAAGTTCATAAAGCAGGATTTCAAAACGCTACAATTAGAGTTTTTAAGAATGAAAAACTGATTCCAGTAATAGATGGGCTTGATCATATCGAAGAAGAATCGATAAACCCTACTCCAATTCCTGCTAATGAAAAAGTTGACAAGCAGATTTATAGTTTAAGTAGTAAATGGACGCTAAGAAACAGAGCAGATTTATATAAAGAAATTATAATGCCTCATCTAACCGATACTACAAGTAGAGATAAAAAGGAGCCGGGTGATGGAATAAATCTTGACCTAGACTGGAAATTAAAGCTTAAAAACTTTGGTAAGTTTTGGGGAAATAAAAAATCAAAAGATGGCTCAGATGAAGTACCTGCTGACAAACCTTCAAACAAAGAAGAAAATATTCAAGAAGAAGAGGACGATAAAACCTCTGTTAATGAAGATGAAGTAGCCGAAAACAATCAAACTGAAGTGGAGGACACTACTCAATATGACGATGCCCTTTTAGCCGCCATTGAAGAGGGAATGGTTGAAGAAAAAACCGAGGAAGTTATTGAGGAAAATGATGAAAAGATTGAACTCAACGAGAATTATGTTCCTGATGAAAAACCGGAATTCAGAATATATCTTACATCTTCAGAGGAAGACGGTAAAGTTCCTATGAGTATTAAATATGTTCCAGATATTGTATATACATTTCAAAAAAGAACATTAACCCTTTATACTGTTGGCTATTTCGAATCATCTGCTGAAGCACAAGCTGATCTTGCTAATTACAGAAATGAAGGTTTTTATAACGCCAAAATAATTGGTGTGTATAAATCGGTTGTAGTTTCTCAAAAAATAGCCGACGATATTTTAGCTCGTTATTTAAAAGGGAATTAAAAAGCTTTAGGTTTTACACTAAAAAAATCTATATCTTTGCCTTCCTGTTCGAAAGAACACAAAACATAAGGCCTCGTAGCTTAACTGAATAGAGCACCTGATTACGGCTCAGGAGGTTCGGGGTTTGAATCCCTGCGAGGTCACAACAAGCCCAGCTTTTTAAGCTGGGCTTTTTTTGCGTCCTCACCCTCCTTTGGAGCTAGGGATTCCAACCCTGAAAGCAAGCGCGCTTTAGTTTTTTCTTCTCCAACATCGTTTCTTCTAGGTCGCAAGAAAAACTTAATTATCATTGTTTCCCCCCCCTCAGCCTGCGGCAGCTCCCCCTGAAAGGTGGAGCATTTAAGTAAAGGGTTATAAATCAACTCGTCAATGCTCCA
>CAXRIN010000082.1:0-17833 GCA_964230605.1 Flavobacteriaceae bacterium | reverse complement strand
AGAGGTAAGCCCGAAAGAGTTATTAAAATCGCTATTGCAAACAAACTGCTCAAGCAAGCTTTTGCTGTTGCTAAATCAAACCAAAAATATGATGAAAATTATCAAAGAAATATTTGTTTTTAAACACAGTTCATTCTGAGCTTTGTCGAAGAATTGTATCTAACGGCATTAACCTTTCGACGGGCTCAAGGTGACAAAATTGAATGATAAAAGATTTAGGCTTAAAACAAACTACCTTGTGAACCACGGAAGTTAATTCCAAGATGTTTGTAGGCTTGTTCAGTTACTTCTCTACCTCTTTGTGTACGGTTAATGAATCCTTCTTTTATTAAGAAAGGTTCATACACTTCCTCAATAGTTCCGGCATCCTCTCCAACTGCAGTTGCAATGGTATTAATTCCAACGGGTCCTCCTTTGAATTTATCGATGATGGTAGTAAGGATACGAATGTCCATATCGTCTAATCCGTTTTCATCAACGTTTAACGCTTTAAGGGCATGATTTGTAACGGCCATTGTAATGACCCCATCACCCTTTATTTCAGCAAAGTCACGAACTCTTCTTAAAATAGCATTCGCTATTCTAGGTGTTCCGCGGCTTCTTCGAGAGATTTCGAAAGCAGCATCTTCGTCTATAGGAACATTTAATAAATGCGCAGAACGAAGTATAATTAATTGAAGTAATTCTGAATCGTAATATTCTAAACGGCAATTAATTCCAAAACGAGCTCTTAAAGGAGAGGTTAATAATCCAGATCGAGTTGTTGCACCGATAAGAGTGAAAGGCTCTAAACCAATTTGAACCGAGCGTGCATTGGGCCCAGAATCAATAATGATATCAATTTTGTAATCCTCCATTGCTGAGTATAAATATTCCTCAACAACAGGACTTAATCGATGAATTTCATCTATAAAAAGAACATCCCCTTCTGCAAGATTAGTAAGCAAACCAGCTAAATCTCCAGGTTTATCCAACATTGGTCCAGAAACCAATTTGATATTACTCCCAAGTTCGTTGGCGATGATATTTGCCAGCGTAGTTTTTCCTAATCCAGGTGGGCCATGCAATAAAACATGATCAAGCGCTTCTTCTCTTTTTAGGGCTGCTTGAACGAAAACAGCAAGATTGTCAAGTACTTTTTTCTGACCGGTGAAATCTTCAAATGCTTTAGGACGAAGAACTCTTTCGAACTCCATTTCTGGGCTCGACATATTTTCTCCTGATGGATCTAAAGCATCGTTCATTACAAGTTTTATTTAAGATATTTTGAATAACAAGAACGACATAAAGGTTCGTAAGCGTCCTTTTCACCCAACATTAATCTTTTTTCTTCAGTCATGTTGATTCTGTGCGTAAAGCTTGCATCATCGCGACATTCCATACAAATGGCTTTTAATTTTGTGATTTTATCAGCTACTCCTAGTAAGTTAGGAATAGGTTGAAATGGTTTTGAAAGATAATCCATATCTAAACCTGCAACAATCACTCTAACTCCACCATTAGCTAGTTTAACACAAGTATCAATAATTTCTTGAGAAAAGAATTGAGCCTCATCAATTCCAACAATTTCAGCGTCAACAGAAAGTCCAAGAATTTCTTTAGCGTCCATTACAGGTTTTGCAGAAATTCTTTTATTGTCATGCGAAACGATTTCATTTTCAGAATATCTGGTATCAAACATAGGTTTGAAAAGCATGTAAGGAATTTGAGCAATTTCTGCGCGCGCAACTCTTCTAATTAATTCTTCCGTTTTTCCGGAAAACATTGGTCCGGTAATTACCTCAATCGACCCTTTTTTCTTTGAACTCATTCTTTATTAATGTGTGGTAAATTATTGGTACTTTCTCAAAAGCAAAGATTGTAATTTTTGAAAAGGTTCTTCCTCTAATTCCCAATTTCTTTTTTCAGCAATTGTTGATAATTTGGAATTTGCTTCGTCTAAATTGGAGCAATTATTTAAATCATCAATTGTTTTTAAGAACTGCTCTGTATTCCCTTCAAAAAGTTCGTTGGTAAATAAAAACTTCTCGTTAATTCCAATTGCGCTATTAAGATTTTCGATTTTTTGTTTTGCTAGTTTTGCAGCTAAACTGTTATCCTCTTCAACATTTTCAAACCCTTTAGGAGCTTCATAACTAGGCTCTGGCACTGCGGTGAAATTTGATATTACCGAAGAAATTTCTTGCTCTAATTGTCCAGTTAATTCTTCTTGACTTGGAATTTCCTCTTCTGAAAGTTGAGGGTTTTCAACTACTTCGGATTCCTCTTCAATTTCATTTATTTCTTGAGAAATTTCCGATACTAAATTCTCTGTTTCTATTTCTTGGTGTGTAAACTCAAGAGCTTGATCAAGCCCATCTAACAATTCCTCCTCTTCAGTAAGGCCTTGTCCCTCAGGCACAACTTCCAATTGTGACTCTTGATTATTTAAAGGAATTTCAAGTTGCTCTCCTTTATGACTATTATCTTCTTCATTGAATAGGATATAAGATAAGACTACCGTTCCTTCGTGTAGTTCACGAGCGTCTTGAATTAAATCTCGAAGTACTGATTTACTTACCTTTGATCCTAAATCTTCTACCTTCCCTAATTTTGAGCTAAAGGCTTCTTGATTACTTCTTAATTGCTCAATGATTTCTAAAAGATTACTCATATCGAAAAGATTGTTTCTTAAAATTAGTCGATTAAATGCCGTCATAACATTTACAACTCTTTTGAATATTCACTTATTGTGGTTAACAAAGTATTAACCGCGATGATTTAAACTAATCCAACTTGATCTAACAAGAAGGCATAATCTAATGCGACTTCTTTATAATACTCATATCTACCAGATGCTCCACCATGACCAGTTTCCATATTGGTTTTTAAGAGTAATAAATTACTATCGGTTTTCAATTCACGTAATTTAGCTACCCATTTAGCTGGTTCCCAGTATTGTACTTGAGAATCATGGAGTCCAGTTGTAACTAATAAAGCTGGATAATCTTTGGCTTCTACTTGATCATATGGACTGTAGCTTAAGATGTAATGATAGTATTCCTCGTTGTTAGGATTTCCCCATTCGTCATATTCTCCAGTTGTAAGTGGAATAGAATCATCCAACATTGTAGTAACTACATCAACAAACGGCACTGCTGCAATTGCTGCTCTCCAAAGTTCAGGCTTCATGTTAATAATAGCACCCATTAATAAACCTCCAGCACTTCCACCCATTGCACAAAGTTTACTTGGTGATGTGTAATGTTGATCGACTAAATATTCTCCGCAAGCAATAAAATCACTAAAGGTGTTAATTTTATTAAGCATTTTTCCTTCCTCGTACCAATATCTACCTAAATCTTCCCCTCCTCTGATGTGGTCAATTGCAAACACAAAACCTCTATCTAATAAGCTTAAACGAGCAGGCGAGAAGTAAGCATCAACAACATGTCCGTAACTACCGTAGCCGTATAATAAAGTTGGATTTGAGCCGTCTAATTTCAATCCGTTTTTATAAACCAAACTTATCGGAATCATAGTTCCATCATTGGCTTTTGCGTGCACACGTTTTGTAGTATACTCTGCTGGATTATGACCTCCAATAACCTTAGTTTGCTTTTTAACTTCTTTTTCTTTGGTTTCTAGATTATAATCGTAGATCGTTGCCGGAGTTTTTAAACTTGAGAATCCAAAACGGAATAAATTGGTACTAAAATCAACATTCGTTGAGGTATAAGCCATGTAACTTTCTTCACCCATGTCGATTAAATGTTCCGATCCATTTTTTTGGTTTAAAACTCTAAATTGAGTTAGTCCACCTTTTCTTTCGTTTAAAACAAGGAAATCATCAAAAACCTCAATATCCTCCAATAAAGTATCTTCCCTGCTAGGAATTACCTCCTCCCAATTTTGCGAGGTGGTTTTATTTTGAGCACACTTCATGAGTTTGAAGTTTTTTGCTTTGTCCTTGTTAGTTATAATATAAAACTCATCTCCTTTGTGTTCGATAGAATATTCATGATCACGTTGGCGAGGCTCAAAAATTTGAAATTGATTGTTTGGGGTATCAGCTGATAAAATTCGGAACTCATTAGATACTGTGCTGTATGACCCGATTATGATGAACTTTTTAGATTTCGAGCGATAAACACTTGAAATGAAAGTTTCATCTTCTTCCACAAAAATCAGTTCATCATCCTTTACATCTGTACCTAAAATGTGTTTATAAACCTTATCGCTTCTAAGTGTTTGTTCATCTTTAAGCGTGTAAAAAATAGTTTTACCATCATTAGCCCAAGCAAACCCACCAGATGTATTTGGAATTTCATCTTGAAGTAATTCGCCAGTTTTTAAGTTTTTAAAGTAGATCGTATACAATCTTCTTGAAACGAAATCGGCTGAATAAGCTAGTATTTCATCATTTGAGCAAATACCTAGCTTACCTATCGCACAGAAAGATTGATTTTTTGCAAGTTCATTTTGATCAATTAAAATTTCTTCTTCAGCTGATAAACTTCCTTTTTTTCGTCCAAAAATTGGATATTCTTTACCTTGCTCATATCGCTGAGAATAATAGTAACCGTCCAACAAATATGGAACAGAAGTTTCTTCTTTATCTAAGCGACCAACAATTTCTTCATATAACTCTTTTTGAAGCTCCTCTGTGTGCTTCATTTTGGCATCACAATATTCGTTTTCAGCATTTAAATAGTTAATAACATCAGGGTTTTCACGGTCATTTAACCAATAATAATTATCAATTCTTGTGTGATTGTGAATGGTTAATTCTTTGGCAATTTTTTTAGCTGATGGTACTTTCATAATCGATTATTGTTAACTCACAAATTGAAAAGTGAAGATACTCTAACTTATCAACAATTTAACGATTGTTTAACCCTTTAAAATTGGGGTTTTCAAAAGTAGACTGTGAATTTATTAACAAGAAACGATTTTCTTGATATGCGATGACATATTATCTTGCCGACAGCAAAAGGCGATTTGTCTAATAAAATCACAGTTTTATGGGATCAGTTTACTCAAAAGATGAATTGTTGGATCAATTAAGCGAATTAAGAAATAAGCGCGATTTGATTCAAAAAAACAGAGTAGCAATTCTTGAGAAATACACAAGAAAAGCAACACAAGAGCAAAAACAAGTTGAAGCTGGAATAGAATTACACCAACTTGAACTTAAGATTGAAGATGTGGAGAGAAAACTAGAAAAACTTTTCTAGTATAGCTGTCTAACCTTCTGGATAATATTTCTTGAAACACCTTATTACCGAAACCTCTGGGTGAATTTCACCCTTACCACTCAAGAAATCACAAAACTCCTTGGACAATAAAGGTCCAAGGAAAACCCCTTTAGCACCGAGACCATTAAAAATAAATAGGTTCTCATGTTTTGGGTGTGCGCCAATGAATGCTCTTCGGTCATGTGATGCCGGTCTAATACCAGCCTCGTGACCTATTATTTCATAGTTACAGTCTGAAATTTTTTCAAACTTCTCAATAATCTCATTTTTACCTTTCTCGCTCGGTTCCCAGCTTGTATCATTCCAATCATACGTTGCGCCAACCTTGTAAATTCCTTCACCAAGCGGAAGAATAAAAATGTTTTTCTTTCGGATTTTTGAAACGTTTAAATCATTTGATTTAATGGTTAAAACATCACCTTTTACACTTTTGAAAGGAAGCCAATTGAAAAAAGGATTTTGATCACAGTAAGTACCCTCCGCAAAAATGATTCTTTGAGCGGAAATGTCTTTGTATTTAATTTTTTCGGACGAATATTGAAGGTGATTGAAATCAAATTTCTCAAACAACAACATCCCTTTTTCATGGAAAAAAGCATTTAATTGCTCCACATACAACGGCAAATTTAATCTACCGGTTTGTTTAACAATACCAACAGTCTTGTCTTCACCTTTAACTTTAATTGTTTGTAGTTGATCCCCTAAAAAGTCTTTGGAAATATCTGTTTTGGCTTTCTCCATCCAAAACTTTTCCTCTTGTTCATTAGCTAAGATTTTTTCCACTTCAATCATCGAAAGCAAATCAACGCCTAATTCATTTTCAACTTGAGGATAAACTTCAAGCATAGCATCAATCATTTCTTGCGCGCGCCAAGTTGGGATCATTTGTCGGAAAGCAACAGGATTCCATGTTCCAGCAGCAACATTAGAAGAAGCAGGCGCTTGATCAGCATATACAATAAACGACTCATTTCTTTGCCATAATTCCCATGCAACCAACATTCCTGCTAGTCCGCCACCAACGATGATGTATTTTTTGTCCATGAGCTGTAAAGTTATGGTTAATTTCTACTAACCTGAGTTCGATAAACAACTTGTACACTTAATAATCTTCACAAATTACTTATAAAACGATCGAATTAAATTGAAATAATGAGTTATTTGGTATTGCGTTTGTTTTATCACGTTCAATTATGAAAAAAATCTTGTCTTTAATAGGCATCGCTTTTGTTGCTTTATCCTTAACTACTGTTGATTTTGTGAAAGAATGGTTAGCTGATGACATTTTTAAACCAGCATCTATATCGGTAACAGTTTACGATTTAAATGAAGAGAAATATTTGATTGAAGAAAATGCTGAAAAAGTTTTAACACCAGCATCAACGCAAAAACTATTTAGCACGGCCATTGCGCTTCATAGTTTGCAGCCCGATCATCAATTTGAAACAAAGCTTGCATACACAGGTTCATATCAAGATGGAATTTTAAGAGGTGATATTTACATCTTTCCCAACTTTAATCCAACCCTAGCAAGTGAAAGATTTGGCAGAGATTTAAGTGAAATAACTGGAAATATAAAGAATTGGTTAAATGAAAATAAAATCAAAGTGATTTCCGGAGTAAAAGTAATTGATCCAACAATGGAAGAAGAAACTTTGCCAAGAACTTGGATATGGGAAGATATAGGAAATTACTATGGTGCTAATCCATGTGGTACAGTGTTTAATGAAAATGTAGTAGAACTTTATTTTGAAAGTGGAGAGGCAGGCAAACCCACGAAAATTGTCAAAACGATTCCTGCATTGCCTTTGTTAAAATTCGAGAATAGAGTTTTAGGTTCGGAAATTAAAAAAGATTTGGCTTATTGTTTTGGTGGCCCTTTTGATAAAGGACTGGTGATTGAAGGAACAATCCCAGCCAATCGAAAAAATTTTAAAGTTAAAGCCTCTTTACAGCGACCACAAAAAGGGTTGGCTTATTTAGTTTATGAAGCTTTAAAAAAGGAGGGGGTAGTTGTAAAGGGACAGTATACTGCTTATCCAACACCTAAAAAAACTTCCAAGCTGTTCGCTGTTGTTAAGAGTGCTACAGTTGGTGAAATTGTAAAAGAAACAAATCATAAAAGCGTGAATATTTTGGCTGAAAATTTATTGCAGAACAGTCATCTGTTTTCAGGATCTGAACTCGATAAAGAAAAGTGGGCCAAAGGTTATTTGAAGTCTAAATTTGGAATTGATGTTACTGGAATGAAATTATTTGATGGAAGTGGGCTTTCACATTTTAATGCTGTATCCTCAAAACAATTAGTTCAGTTATTAGTCAAAATGAAAGGAAATGAATTTTTTGTAAATTCTTTACCAGTAGCAGGGGAGTCTGGAACCGTTAAATCCTTCCTCAAAAACAGTATTTTGAATGGTAATGTTAGATGTAAAAGTGGCTCAATGACTGGAGTTAGAAGTTATGCAGGTTACATTAATAACACTTCAGGTAAAAAGTTCGCTTTTGCGATAATTATCAATAATGCTGATGGCAAAGGATCGGAGGTTAAAAAGAAAATTGAAGATTTAATTAACCATATTGGTGCATTGTAAATTTGGTATTATTTAATAAAAAACCTTGTAGCTGACACTTTCCAATATTTACATCATTTGGCACGAATAAATACCTTATTTTTGTGGTGTTAAATCCACAATTTAGGAAATGAGTGATCCTATAAAGCACGAATGCGGGATTGTAATGATCCGCTTGAGAAAACCTCTCGAATATTACCAGAAAAAATATGGAACAGCACTTTACGGTTTAAACAAACTGTATTTGTTAATGGAAAAGCAGCATAACCGCGGACAAGATGGTGCGGGGGTTGCAACCATTAAATTAGATGTTGATCCAGGTAATCGTTACATTTCTCGTCACAGAAGTAATAGTTCAAAACCAATCAAGGATATTTTTGATAAAATCAACATGAAGTTTTGGGAAATTTCCGAAACTCAGCCTGAGAAATTACAAGATCCGGAATGGTTAAAAGCGAATGTAAGTTTTGTTGGTGAGTTACTTTTAGGACACTTACGTTACGGAACTTTTGGTGGAAATAATATTGAATATTGTCATCCATTTCTTCGTCAAAATAACTGGAAAACAAGGAACTTAGTTTTAGCAGGAAATTTCAACTTAACCAATGTTGATGAGCTTTTTGGATTGTTGTTGAATTTGGGTCAGCACCCAAAAGAAAAATCGGATACAGTAACTGTTTTAGAGAAAATTGGTCACTTTATCGATGTTGAAAACCAAGATCTTTTTGAAAAGTTCAAAAACGAAGGAAAACCAAATAAGGAGATATCTGGATTAATTGGAGATCATATGGATGTTCCTCGCGTTTTAAAAAGAGCTTCTAAAGAGTTTGACGGAGGGTATGTAATGTGTGGTTTAATTGGTCATGGTGATGCTTTTGTTTTAAGAGATCCGGCAGGAATTCGTCCTTGTCATTACTATATTGATGATGAAATTGTAGTTGTTGCTAGTGAGCGACCAGCAATTCAAACTGCCATGAATGTGAAGTATGATGAGGTACAGACTTTAGATCCTGGAACTGCAATGGTGATTAAGAAGAATGGAGAAATTTCGTTCAATGAAATCAACAAACCAGTTCCACGTAAAGAATGTTCTTTTGAAAGGATTTACTTCTCAAGAGGAAGTGATGCAGATATTTATACCGAGCGTAAAAAATTAGGAAAATACTTAGTGCCAAGAGTTTTAAAATCGTGTGATCATGATTTTGAAAATTCGGTTTTCTCTTATATTCCTAATACAGCGCAGGCTTCTTATTACGGAATGGTTGCTGGTTTAAATGAGGAATTGACGAAGCAACAGACTGAAAAAATTCTTGCTCTTGGTTCGAATGTTACCCAAGAAAAATTGGACGAGATTTTCAAAATTAATTGTAGAGCCGAAATGGTTCCAATTAAGGATGCGAAATTAAGAACGTTTATTTCTCAGGATTCTGGAAGAGATGATTTAGTTGCCCATGTTTACGATTCAGTTTACGGAGTTGTAAATAGAGGAAAAGATAACTTGGTTTTAATTGATGATTCGATTGTTAGAGGAACAACTCTAAAGCGCTCGATTTTAAGAATCATGGATCGTTTGGAACCTAAAAAAATCATTATTGTTTCATCTGCTCCACAAATTAGATATCCTGATTGTTATGGAATTGATATGGCTAAGTTGGGTGATTTTATTGCCTTTACTGCAGCTATTCAATTGTTAAAAGAAAGCAATAAACATCATATCATCAATGAAGTTTACGATGCGTGTATCAAACAACTGGGAATGCCTAAGGAGAAAATTGTAAACCACGTAAAACGCATTTACGAACCGTTTACAGATGAACAGATTTCAGGAAAAATTTCCGAGATGTTAAAACCAACAGATATCAATGCTGAGGTTGAAATCATTTACAATACTGTAGAAAATTTACACAAAGCTTGTCCGGATCATACGGGTGATTGGTACTTTACTGGTGACTACCCGACTCCAGGAGGGAATATGGTAGTTAACCAAGCTTTTATTAATTATTTTGAAGGTAAAAACGTAAGAGCTTATTAGGCGACTAAGTTGCAGTTCAAAGTTTAAAGTTGAACGTTCAAAGTATACATCCCAACAGTGAAACTGTTGGGATTTTTTTTGTAAAATCTGGTGCTCGATTCCTATCGAGTACCTAGGAATAAAGCGCTTCTAAGCGCGAAAAGCGTTCGGAAACGCCGAGTTCCTAAGTCCTCTTTATGAAAAGAGAACGAGTATAATAGTTTAATCTTCAATTGCCAAGAAATCCTTATTTTTACTGAAAGCCAAGTCTTATGTCATTTGAAAATTTAGTGGTTAATTACAAAGACAAAATCGCAGTAGTTACCATCAATCGTCCGCAAAATCTTAATGCTTTAAATAAACAAACAATCGGTGAGCTAAGGGATTGTTTTTTGGATTTAGAATCTAATTCAGAAGTAAGAGCAATTGTTTTAATCGGAGCTGGAGATAAAGCTTTTGTTGCTGGAGCAGATATAAAAGAGTTTGCTGAATTTTCAGAGGAAGAAGGGAAAGCTTTAGCTCAAGATGGTCAAGAAAAATTATTCAATTTAGTTGAGCAATTATCTAAACCAGTGATTGCTGCAATTAATGGATTTGCACTTGGAGGTGGCTTAGAATTGGCAATGGCTTGTCACATAAGAATAGCAAGTGACACAGCTCAAATGGGGTTACCAGAAGTAACATTAGGATTAATTCCAGGTTACGGCGGAACTCAAAGATTAGCGCAATTAGTTGGAAGAGGAAGAGCAATGGAAATAATTCTTTCTGCCAATTTTATTGATGGTAAGCAAGCCTATGTTTCAGGATTGGTTAATAATGTAGTTGCTTCTCAAAACTTGTTGATGGAGGCTTTAAAGTTGGCTTTAAAAATATCAGGAAATTCGCCAGTTGCTGTTAAGGCTGCTATTAAAGCAGTAAATGCTGGATACGATACTAACCAAAATGGTTTTGAAGTTGAGGTTGATCAATTTGGGAAATGCTTTGGCACTGATGATTTTAAAGAAGGAGTTGATGCTTTTTTAAACAAAAGAAAACCAGAGTTCAAATAAATTTCGGCAGTCTGATTAGTGGGGAATCCAATTAAAAAATTAGCAGGCCAAACGGCCATTTATGGATTGAGTAGTATTGTTGGGAGGTTTCTTAACTATTTACTTACTCCCTATTGGATTAAAGTAGGTAAATTCTCAACAGATCAATTTGGTGTTGTTACCGAAATGTATGCTTATGTTGCGTTTCTTGTTGTTTTTTTAACATATGGAATGGAAACTACTTTTTTCAGATATTCTTCAAAGGAAGAATTTGAAGATAAAAATGTTTACTCCACAATCCTTCCAACGCTTGTTTTTTCAAGTTTAGGTTTTATAATAATTTCATCTATTTTCTCTCAGGGTATTGCTAATTGGCTAATGTATCCTGATCATAGTGAATATGTTGTTTGGTTTGCAATTATTGTTGGTTTTGATGCGATTACTTCTATACCATTGGCTTACCTAAGAAAAGAAAATAGGGCAAAAAAATTTGCTCTAGTAAACCTTGGTAATGTTCTAGTGAACATAGGTCTTAATGTGTTTTTTATTGGATACTGTAAGGTCAACTTTGAATCAGGAAATTCAAATTGGCTGATTGATTTAGTTTATAATCCAGAAATTGGTGTTGGATATGTTTTTATATCCAACTTAATAGCAAGTATTTTTAAACTTATTGCGGTTATACCAGAGATGTTTTTAGTGCGACAAGGGCGTTTTGTTAAATCGCATCTTAAACCTTTTTTCAAATACTCTCTTCCGCTGTTATTTGTCGGACTTGCAGGAATTGTAAATGAAACTTTAGACAGAGTTCTTTTAAAGAGAATGCTTGTAAGTGAAATTGGTTTAGATAATGCTATGAGTCAACTCGGAATTTACGGGGCAAATTATAAATTATCTATAGTAATTACCTTATTTATTCAAGCCTATAGATATGCTGCAGAACCGTTCTTTTTTGCGCAGGAAAAAGAGAAAAATTCAAAAGAAATGTATAGCAAGATCATGAACTATTTCGTGATTTTAGTTTCGTTGATGTTTTTGATGGTTACTGGTTATATTGATTTGTTTAAATATTTTATTCCAAATGATGCTTTTTGGGAGGGATTAAAAGTTGTTCCTATTTTACTTCTAGCAAATGTTTTTTTAGGGATTTATTATAATCTTTCCATTTGGTACAAATTATCCCATAAAACAGGTTACGGTGCATTGGTATCAATAATGGGAGCTTTAATTACGGTAGTTCTAAACCTGTTACTAATTCCAAAACTTGGCTATGTTGGAGCAGCTTGGGCAACCTTAGTTTGTTATTTGAGTATGGTTATAGTTTCTTTTATTGCTGGGCAAAAACATTACCCTATTCCATACAACGTAACTAGAATAAGTACATATTTATTAGGAGCTATTCTTCTCTTTTTAACATCAGATTTCTTGATAAGTGATTTAGATACAACTGTTAAATTTTCTTTAAATACCCTTATTTTGGTGGGTTATGTAGGTATTGCTTATATCTTTGAGCGCCCTAAAAGAGTTACTGGTTGAAAGTTTAAAGAATAGAGCTTTAGACATTAAACTTTAAACAAAAATTAAATGACATCTGTTCAAATAATCAATAAATCAAAACATGCCCTTCCTCAATACGAGACAAGCCAGTCTGCAGGAATGGATATCAGAGCAAATATCGAAGAATCAATAACCCTAAAACCTTTGGAAAGAACACTTGTAAAAACGGGTCTTTATATTGCTTTACAACCAGGATATGAGGCTCAAGTTCGTCCAAGAAGTGGATTAGCTTTCAAAAAAGGAATAACAGTTTTGAATTCTCCTGGAACAATTGATGCTGATTACAGAGGGGAAATTGGAGTTATATTGGTAAATTTGTCCAACAAAGACTTTGTTATTGAAGACGGAGAGAGAGTAGCTCAATTAGTAATTGCGAAATATGAGCAAGCAAATTGGGAACAAGTAGAAGTACTTGATGAAACAACTAGAGGAGCTGGCGGATTTGGAAGCACTGGAGTTAAATAGAATAAAAACAACTAAATCATAAAAGATGAAGATTATTGTACCAATGGCGGGAATGGGGAAAAGAATGAGACCTCACACATTAAAAGTTCCAAAGCCATTGATTCCTGTTGCGGGGAAGCCGATTGTTCAAAGATTGGTAGAGGATATTGCTGGAGTTTGTGAAGAAAAAATTGAAGAAATTGCCTTCATTATTGGTCCATCATTTGGTGAAGAGGTAGAAACAATGTTGAAAGGTGTTGCGGCTGATTTAGGAGCGAAAGGTACAATTTGTTACCAAGAAGAAGCATTAGGGACAGCTCATGCCATTTTATGTGCTAAACATGCATTGGACGGAAAAGCAGTTATCGCTTTTGCAGATACATTATTTAGAGCGGATTTTAAATTAGACTCAAGTTCTGATGGAATTGTTTGGGTACAAGCAGTTGAAGATCCTAGCGCATATGGAGTAATTAAAACTGATGCTAATGGAGTGATTACTGATTTTGTTGAGAAACCAGAGGAGTTTGTTAGTGATAAGGCAATCATAGGTATTTATTACATTAATAATGGTCCTGCTTTAAGAGAGGAATTAGAATATTTAATTGATAATGACATTAAAGACAAAGGTGAATATCAATTAACAAATGCTTTAGAAGCTTTAAAACAAAAAGGAGCTAAATTCGTTCCTGGTCAAGTTGACGAGTGGTTAGATTGTGGAAACTATAAAGTAACTGTTTACGCTAACCAAAGAGTTTTAGAGTTTATTAAAGAGAAAGAAAAAATGGTTGCTGATGATGTAAACACTACAAATTCAGTAATTATTGAGCCTTGTTTAATTGGAGAAGGAGTTGTTATTGAAAACTCAGTAGTTGGTCCTCACGTGACTTTAAGTGCTGGATGTAAAGTAACAAACTCAATCCTTAAAAACTCAATTGTTTATGAAAATACAACAATTGAAAATGAAGTGATTGCTAATTCAATGATCGGAACTGATGTTACAATAAAAGGTCAGGAAAGAGAGTTGAGTATGGGAAGCTTCAGTACAGATATTTAATTTGAAACAACTTATTGTTCTAATAATATTATCAGGTGTCCTTTCTGCTTGTAGTTCAAGCAAGAAAGGACATTCTTTTTTGGGGCTTATTTCTCCGAAAGAAAAGGCAATTGCAAATGACAAAAAGTTTATTGATGCTATAAAGTTTAAAAACTCAGGAGATTATGAAAAGTCGGTTGAGTTATTAAAAGACATCCTTAAATCAAATGAAGGAACTGCTCCAGTTCATTTTGAATTATCCAAAATTTATGAGGAGAAAGGAGAGAAAGAGAAGGCTTTAAGTCACATTAATTCGGCCGTTAATCTTAACCCTAAAAACAAATGGTATGTTAACCATAAAATAGGTTTAACGAGAAAATACGCTTTATTTGAAGAATGTGAGAAAACATACTTACTAAGAAAAAAGATGTTTCCAAGTAATACGGATTATGATATTGAATTTTCTGATTTTTATATCTCTTTCAAGAAGTACCCAAAGGCATTAAAACTATATGAAGAAATTGAAGAGAAAATTGGTGTCTCTGAGGAAATAAACTACAACAAATTTCTCATTCATAAAGGTTTAGATGATTATGAAAAAACTGAAGCTGAAATCAAAAAATTAATTGCTGTTTTCCCTGCTGAGAGCAAATATTATGTTGATTACGCTGATTTCAAATTGGAGAATGGTGAGGTTCAAAAGGCATTAGAAATTTACAATCAAGCTTTAGAGGTAACCCCTGAAGACCCATTAATTTTGAATGAATTAGCCAATTATTTTCTCAAGGATCATCAACAAGAAAAGGCATTTGATTTATATAAAAAGATCATTAAAGATCCATCTTTTAACATTGCCGAAAAGCGACATATTCTAAGGAGATTTAAAAGATTAGCTGAAGCAAATAATGATACATATAAATTGGCGAAAGAATTAATGGAGAGTGCGGCAAATACTCATCCATATGATCAATCTATAAATTTGATGGCGGGCGATTTTATGTTCTATGATCGTAACTACAAAGATGCTGTTAAGTTTTATGACGTAGTTGTTGATGTTAAGCCAAATAATTATAATGCTTGGATACAATTGGTATTGAGTTATTACAACTTGCCAGACTATAAAAAAATGAGTGAAAAAGCTTCGGAGGCTATGGAATTATTCCCTACTCAACCAACCTTCTATTTCTACAGTGGTATGGCTGCTGTTCAAGCAAAAGAGTACGAAAAAGCTATAGAAATTCTTGGGGAAGGTAATGATTTAGTTGTTAGTGCTGATAAAAAGTTAAAGGCTCAATTTTTGAGTTCTTTGGGAGATGTATATCATGCGCTTGGTAAACATGCTAAATCTGATGAATACTTTGAATTAAGTTTAGAGGAAGAACCAAATAACTACTATGTTCTAAATAATTACGCTTACTACTTATCAGAAAGAAATGAAAAGTTAGATATAGCCAAGAAAATGAGTGAAAAGTCTAACTTACTTAATCCAGAAGAAGCTTCTTTCCAGGATACTTATGGGTGGATTTTGTATCAGTTGGGTGATTATGAAAATGCGCTGAACTGGTTAAAAAAATCTGAGTTAAATGGAGGAAAAGAAAGTGCCGTTATAAATGAACATTTGGGTGATGTTTATAAAAAGCTAGGAAAGTTGGAAATGGCAAAAAAATATTGGAATATTGCCAACGAAATAGGAGGGGGTTCTGATGACTTACCAAAGAAACTAACTGAATAATCATGTGGAGAGTTGTCCTTTTATTACTTGTTGTATTGGCTGGGTGTAAATCTCGTCAAAAGTTAGGTGTAAATCCTTACCCTAATTGCAAGTATGCTATGTATTCAAAATCGGAGTTAATTGAAAAATTAGACTCTTCTGCTCTTCAGTTTGAATGGATTAAATTGAAAACTAAGGTTGATGCGGAATACAACGATGAGAAAATGAACTTTCAAGTTCAAATGAGAATAAAGAAAGATAGTTTAGTTTTTGCCAAAATTTCAAAGTCTGGTTTTACAGGGATAAAACTCTTAGCAACTCGTGACACAGTTGTTTACGTGGATAAAATGAACAAAAAGTATTTCTCTGGAAGTTATGATGATTTAGAGAAATTAATCAATATAAAAGTTCCTTTTGAATTCATTCAAAATGTATTTTTAGGTGAGCCAACATTTTTATACGAGAATGAAGGATTTCAAAAAATCGTTGAACCTTTAATTTCTTATTCAAGCCAATCTTTCGATAAAGAGTTAAACGACGGAGGTTTTAATCAAGTTCAATCTTTTACTTGTGATAGTTTGTACCTTAAAACAGTGGGAATTATTGATAGTGAAACTAACAAAGAAGTTTGGTTTGAATATGATAAAAGGGGCGATATTAACGGTTACTCTTTGAATAAAAATATTAATGTGAAAGGATTTCAAGGGGATAAACAACTTATTTTGGCTGAAATTGAGTTGAAGAGAATCAAAACCTTTGATGATTTAGATGCTCCAATTGAAATTCCGGATGATTTTGAGAAAATGGAAATTAAGTAGTGTTTTATTTCTAGGCCTTTTTTTACTGGCTACAACTACTTTTTCTCAGTCTAAATCCCAATTAAAACAAAAGAAAGCAAGAATTCAGAAAGAACTAAACAAACTAAATGGTTTGTTAGGAGAAACTCGCACCAATAAGCGAAAATCTGAAATTCAATTACTTATTCTCAATAAAAAAATTGGTGCTCGAAAAGATCTAATTTCTGCGATAGGGAATGAAGTTCATTATTTAGAAAAGGAAATTCAAACGCAGAAGGAATTAATTGATACACTTGAATCAAAATTGGAGCATTTAAAACTGCAATATACCAAGATGGTACAATTTGCATATAAGAATCGTAATGCGACCAATAAATTAATTTTTGTTTTCTCTGCAGATGATTTTAACCAGGCTTATAAACGACTAAAATATATTCATGAAATTTCGGAATATCGAGAATATCAAGCTGAGCAAATCAAATTAACTCAACAAAATATTCAGCAGAAAATTCATGAGTTAGAAGAGAAAAAGGCTCAAAAACTTAATCTTAAAGAAAGCAAGAAAATTGAATTTGAAAAATTGCAAGCTGAGCAAGGGGAACGCAAAAATGTATATGAAGACCTACGAAAGGATGAGCAGAAGTTAAGAGCAGATATTGAAAAAAAGCGCAAAGAATCTCAAAAATTACAGCAAGCTATTAGAAAGATTATTGAACGAGAAATTGCTGAAGCCAAGAAACGTGCAGAGGAGGAAAAAAAGAAAGGAGGAATTGGGTTAACGCCAAAGGCGCAAAAATTGTCCAAGGATTTTGCATTGAACAAAGGAAAGCTCCCATGGCCCGTAACAAGAGGCGTAATAAGTGGAAAATTTGGAAATCAGAAGCATGCAGTTTACGAGCATTTAACTACAATAAATAATGGAATTGATATACTTACCAACAATGGAACAAAGGCTCGTTCTGTTTTTGAAGGTAAAGTAGTTGCGATTATTGCACTACCAGGAGGAAAAAAAGCAGTTCTTATTCAACATGGAGAATTTTTTACCATGTACTCTAATTTAGATAAGGTTTTTGTTAAAAAGGGTGATAATGTTGATACCCAAGAAGATATTGCTTCAATTATCACTGATGAAAACGGCAAAACAGAGGTCCATTTCGAAATCTGGCAAGGTAATGAAAAGCAAAATCCTAGCTATTGGATTTCTAACAACTAAGTTTATCATAATTCTTGTTTATCGATAAAATAATGTTGTTCATCTATTTTATTTTCTAAAACATCATTACTAAAACGATTTAATTATTAAATTAACGTGAGTTCGATCTAAGCATCCAATCCTAATCTTTCATTATCAACAACTTCCGATCTAAGTGAAGGCTTTTTTGGTAGAAAATGGTATGCAATAAGTCCACCTATTAAATTGACTAAAAAGTTGTCTACGCTTCTAT
>CAXRIN010000081.1:0-26800 GCA_964230605.1 Flavobacteriaceae bacterium | reverse complement strand
GTCCGAAAACGGAAGTTCCGTAAAAATGTGTAGTTTTATTCATAGTAGTATTTATTTCTCAAAAACAAATCTACTAAAAAAGAGAAAGGAAGATTTTATGGTCTTCCTTCTCTTAATTTTTTTATCGGACAACAGTGTTTTCTAAATTGAAAATCAAAAGACACGTTACTAATAACTTGAAACTTGAGGTAAGAGCTAATTTTTATGCCGATTTATTAAACAACGTCTTGCCCGATTATTCTTATGGAATATATTTTGTGGCAAATGAGCGGTTCTTCATCAAGAAGATTAGTAAGTCTAGAGTAACAAACTAATCAGTTTTAATTAATCTAAAATGCCATTTTCCAGTGGCATATCAGCAAAATCAATAATTGGTTTATTTCTATCGATGATTTTCTTTGATGTAATACCCTTTTTTAGGTATTTTTGCTCTTAGTTTAGAATTAGTCTAAATAAAAATAAAAGCTATGATAACAGTTTCAGATAGTGCAAGAGACCAAGTGGCGAAGCTTAAAAAGCTTGAAGAAATGCCCGCTGATAGCTTTATTAGAGTAGGCGTTAAAAGCGGTGGTTGTTCAGGTTTATCTTATGACTTGAGTTTTGACACTGAATTAAAAGAGAATGATCAAGAATTCGAAGACAATGATGTAAAAGTTGTTGTTGAGAAGAAGAGTTTACTTTACCTAGCGGGTACCATTTTGGAATACGAAGGTGGTTTAAATGGAAAAGGATTCAGTTTTAATAATCCCAATGCATCACGTACATGTGGTTGTGGGGAAAGTTTTGCAGTTTAAAAAAGAAGAGGTTCTATTATGAGCATGGACGAGGATAAAATAATTGAAGAAGCAACTACCGGTGAATATAAGTACGGTTTCGTTTCTGATATTGAATCTGAATTAGCCCAAAAGGGGTTAACGGAAGACACTATTAGATTTATTTCTGAAAAGAAAAATGAACCTGAGTGGTTGTTGGAATGGAGACTAAAAGCTTTCAAACTTTGGCAACAAATGGAAGAGCCCAATTGGGCACATGTTTCTTATCCGAAACCAAACTTTCAAGATATTATTTACTATGCTGCCCCAAAACCTAAAAAGCAGTATGAAAGCTTGGATGAGGTTGATCCAGAGATCTTAAAAACATTTGAAAGACTTGGAGTTCCTATCAATGAGCAGAAGGCTTTAGCTGGAGTTGCAGTTGATGTGGTAATGGATTCTGTATCTGTTGCAACTACATTTAAGGAGAAATTAAGTGAACTAGGTATTATCTTCTGTTCATTTTCCGAGGCGGTTAAAGAACATCCGGAGTTAGTGAAGAAATACATCGGTTCAGTAGTTCCTCAAGCGGACAACTTCTATTCAGCATTAAACTCAGCTGTTTTCTCTGATGGGTCTTTCTGTTACATTCCAAAAGGAGTTAGATGTCCAATGGAATTGTCTACTTACTTCAGAATTAATGAGGCAAACACCGGTCAGTTTGAAAGAACATTAATTGTGGCTGATGAAGGTTCTTATGTTTCTTACTTAGAAGGATGTACTGCTCCTCAAAGAGATGAAAATCAGTTACACGCTGCAGTGGTAGAAATCGTTGCGTTAGATAATGCAGAGGTTAAATACTCAACGGTTCAAAACTGGTTTCCTGGAGATAAAAAAGGGAGAGGAGGTATTTACAACTTCGTAACTAAAAGAGGAGTTTGTCATACTAGCGCCAAGATTTCTTGGACGCAGGTTGAAACAGGTTCGGCAGTTACTTGGAAGTACCCTTCTTGTATTCTTAAAGGAGATAACTCCATTGGAGAATTCTTCTCGGTTGCTGTTACAAATAACATGCAACAAGCGGATACTGGTACTAAAATGATTCACTTAGGAAAGAATACCAAGAGTACAATTGTCTCAAAAGGTATTTCGGCTGGTAAATCTCAAAACTCCTACAGAGGTTTGGTTAAGATTGCTAAAGGAGCTGAAAATGCAAGAAACTTTAGTCAGTGTGATTCTTTACTAATTGGTGCTAAATGTGGAGCGCATACATTCCCATACATTGAGTGTCAGAATAAAGGAGCAAAAGTTGAGCACGAAGCAACAACTTCTAAGATTGGAGAAGATCAACTTTTCTATTGTAATCAAAGAGGAATTAAAACTGATAAAGCTATTGGATTGATCGTAAATGGTTTCTGTAAGAATGTTATGGATCAAATGCCAATGGAATTCGCTATTGAAGCGAAGAAGTTGTTGGAAATCAGTTTAGAAGGAAGTGTAGGATAAATGAGTTCGAAGTTTGTAGTTCGGAGTTCGAAGTGATATGAGTACTGGAAAAAAAATAGAGAGTTTTGAAGATTTAATTGCCTGGCAAAAGAGCCACAATCTTTCTATTGAAGTATATAAATGTTCTTCGAATAAAGAATTTAATAACGACTTCGATTTAATCAGACAAATAAGACGATGCGCTGTTTCAATCTCCAGCAATATTGCAGAGGGTTTTGAAAGAAGCGGAAACAAGGAGTTTATAAATTTTCTAACTATTGCTAAAGGATCTTGTGGTGAACTTTGTTCGCAACTCATTTTAGCGAAAGACTTGGGCTATATTGAAAATCAAAAAGCACTTAGTTTAATTAACTCAAGCAGAGAAGTTAGCAGAATATTAATAGGACTAATAAAATATTTAAAAAATAGTAATCAGCGAGGTTATAAGTTTTCGGAACCTGAGGAGGTTTACATCACTTCCAACTCCGAACTTCGAACTTCGAACTAACTCAAATTTCGATGTTAAAAATAAACGGATTAAAAGCCGAAATCGACGGAAAAGAAATCCTTAAGGGATTAAATTTAGAAGTAAAGCCTGGAGAAGTTCACGCAATCATGGGACCTAACGGTTCCGGTAAGTCTACTTTAGCATCAGTTTTAGCTGGTAGAGAAGAGTACGAGGTAACAGGAGGATCAGTTGATTTCGATGGAAAAGACTTATTAGATTTAGCTCCAGAAGAAAGAGCTGGTGAAGGAGTTTTCTTAGCGTTTCAATACCCAGTTGAAATTCCAGGTGTATCAAACATCAATTTCATCAAGACTGCAGTTAACGAAGTAAGAGAATACAGAGGTTTGCCAAACTTGGAGACTAAAGAATTCATGAAGCTTTTAAAGGAAAAGCAGCAGTTGGTTGAGCTTTCTGGAAAATTAGCAAACAGATCAGTTAACGAAGGTTTCTCCGGAGGAGAGAAGAAAAGAAACGAGATTTTCCAAATGGCAATGTTGGAGCCAAAGTTGGGAGTTTTAGATGAGACTGATTCTGGATTAGACATCGATGCTTTAAGAATCGTTGCGAATGGAGTCAATGAACTAAAATCTGCAGATAATGCTTTTATTGTGGTTACTCACTATCAAAGATTATTAGATTATATCGTTCCAGATTTTGTGCATGTTCTTTATAACGGAAGAATTGTAAAAACTGGAACTAAAGAATTAGCATTAGAACTTGAAGAAAAAGGTTACGACTGGATCATTAAGGAGTTTGAGGAAGCGTGAGATGAATAGTTCGAAGTTCGAAGTTCGGAGTTCGAAGTTTAGTTGATTTTTGACAGCAAAGCTGTAGAGTTTATTAAAGATAACAAACGAGTTCGCGATAGGGAGAGCGAATAGGAGCTTTGCTCCAACTTCAAACTCCGAACTTCGAACTCCGAACTAAAAAAAAACCAATGGCTACATTGACATTAACAGATAAAGACAGGTTTTTAATCAACCAAGAAGGACAGGACTTCAGTCATGAGGCAAAAACTTTCATTAAGATTAGAGAGCTAGCGCTTAAAAACCTAAAAGAATTAGATTTTCCAACAAATAAGTTGGAAGATTGGAAATATACAAGCTTAAGAGAGGTTGGAAAAACTGAATTCCGTCCTCAATCGGCTACAAATATTGTCGCTGATAAGGTAAACGCTCACAAAATAGCGAATCTTGATGCTTATGTTTTAGTTTTTGTGAATGGTTTTTTTGAACCAAAATTCTCAGAGGTTATTGAGGATAAGGATGGAGATTTTATCGTAACAAACTTGAATAAAGCCAAGAAGGAGTTCATTAAGTTGGTTGAGCCTAATTTAGGATTACAAACTAGAGTTGAGGATCAGTTTTTTGTGAATTTAAACTCTGCTTTCTCTCAAGATGGTGCTTTTGTATATGTAAAAGCAAAAGCAAGGTTAGACAAGCCTGTGCATATCATTAACCTTGTTGATGGTGACTTAGTAGCTGCATATCCAAGAAACTTGATTGTTGCCGAAAAAATGGCAGAAGCTCAGGTGGTTGTAACTTATGAAACAATTGATAGTGAAGCCGCTCTAAGTAATGTTGTAAACGAAGTGATTGTTGCTGAAGGTGCGCATGTTTCTTTAGACAAGATTCAAAATGAAAATGAGAACACATTTCATATTGGAGCAGATTTCATCACTCAGGGAAAAAATTCCGTTTTCAATATAAATACAATTCCTGCAAACGCTAAGTTGATTAGAAATAATTTGAACATCTTGCTTGATGGTCAAAATTCGGAGGCGAATCTTTATGGTGCAATTTGTTTAAATGGAGACATCCATGTTGATAACCAAACGTTTGTTGATCATGCAAAGCCAAATTGTGAGTCGAACGAATTATACAAAACGGTTGTAAACGATAAATCAACTGCTATTTTCAACGGTAAGATTTACGTGAACAAAATAGCTCAAAAGACGAATGCATTCCAAAGTAATGCTAATATCCTATTAAGTGATGATGCAAGGGCGAATGCTAAACCTCAATTAGAGATTTATGCAGATGACGTAAAGTGTAGCCATGGTTGTACAATCGGTCAGTTTGATGATGAGGCATTATTTTACCTAAGAGCCAGAGGAATTAAAGAAACAACCGCACAGAAGGTATTATTAGATGCTTTTATTGGTGAAGTTTTAGATAATATTAAACTTGAAGCTGTTCGTGAATATGCAGATAAATTAATTGCTGCAAATTTTAACTCAAAAAACTAGTTCGTAGTTCGTAGTTCGAAGTTTGCAGATAGACTTCGAACTTCAAACTTCAAACTTCGGACTAAAATGATTGATACAAAGAAAATAGTCGATTTAAGAAATGATTTTCCAACCTTGAAAAGAAAGGTTAATGGTAAAGATTTGGTTTATTTCGACAATGGAGCTACAGCTCAAAAACCTAATGTAGTAATTGACCGAATTAATCAGTACT
Source organism: Flavobacteriaceae bacterium (assembly GCA_964230605.1). Taxonomy (GTDB): domain Bacteria; phylum Bacteroidota; class Bacteroidia; order Flavobacteriales_C. The sequence goes on along the minus strand of CAXRIN010000081.1, from coordinate 21,596 downwards.
ACCAAGATGAGAACTCGAATATACATAGAGGAGTTCACACTTTAAGCCAGGAGGCAACTGCTGCTTATGAGGAAGCTCGAAGAAAAATTCAAACATATATCAACGCCCCTTTTGAAGAGGAAGTAATCTTCACAAAAGGAACAACAGATGGGATTAATCTTGTAGCCAATGGTTTTACAAGAGGAGTCTTAAAAGAAGGTGATGAGATTGTGATTTCAGCAATGGAGCATCATTCTAACATCGTGCCTTGGCAAATGGCTTGTGAGTATACTGGAGCTACTTTGAAAGTTGTACCAATTACAGATGACGGTGAGTTGATTTTAGAAGAATTTAAAGCGCTTTTATCCGAGAAAACGAAGTTGGTTGCCATTACTCATGTTTCAAATACGTTAGGAACAATCAACCCGGTAAAGGAAATCGTAAATGCCTGCCATGCTATGGCTATTCCAGTTTTATTTGATGGAGCGCAAAGTGTGCCCCATATGAAAGTGGATGTTCAAGAGTTAGATTGTGAATTCTATGCTTTTAGTGGTCACAAAATGTTTGGTCCAACTGGAATTGGAATTCTATATGGGAAGAAAGAGTGGTTGGATAAATTACCTCCTTACCAAGGTGGAGGAGATATGATTAAAACGGTTTCTTTTGAGAAAACAACATACAATGATTTGCCGCACAAGTTTGAGGCAGGAACTCCAAATATTGCTGGAGGAATTGGATTAGGCGCTGCAGTTGATTATTTGAATGAGTTAGACTGGGATGCTGTTCATGCTCATGAAGATGAATTATTGCAATATGCAACTGAACAAATCAGTGAGATTGAAGGAATCAGAATCATCGGAAATGCTAAAAACAAGGCAGGAGTATTAAGTTTTGTTCATGAAAAAGCACACCATTATGATATAGGAACTATCCTGGATCAATTGGGGGTAGCAGTAAGAACGGGACACCATTGTACAGAACCATTAATGCATAGATGTAATGTAACTGGAACTGCCAGAGCATCATTCGCATTTTACAATACAAAAGAAGAAGTAGACGTATTTATTGCCGCTCTAAAGCGTGCGTTAAATATGCTTTTATAATAGTTATGAATGTAAAGGAAGTAGCAGCGGAATTGGTAGAAGACTTTGATCTTTTTGAAGATTGGGCCGATAAATACGAGTACATCATTTCCTTAGGGAAGGATTTACCAGAAATGAAGGCTGAAGACAAAGTTGAGGAGAATATTGTCAAAGGTTGTCAGAGTCAAGTTTGGTTAACTGCTGAAAATAAGGACGGAATTGTATATTTCGAGGCAGATAGCGATGCTATTATTACTAAAGGAATCATTGCTTTATTGGTGAAAGTCTTTAATGGTCAGCCAGCAGAAGATATTTTAAATGATGATTTATCATTTGTTGATCAAATTGGATTAAAAGAGCACTTATCGCCTAACCGAAGCAATGGTTTGGTGGCAATGATAAAAAAAATGAAAGCTTACGCATTAGTTTTTTCTAAAAGCTAAAATCACAGTGTTATGACAGATCAGGAAAAGAAAGAATTAGAGGAGCACATTGTTTTAGTTATTAAAACTATTTATGACCCTGAAATCCCTGTGGATATTTACGAGTTAGGGTTAATATACGATATCAAAATTGACGAGGATGCAATTGTTAAAATCGACATGACTTTAACATCACCAAATTGTCCAGCAGCCGAAACTTTACCAGCTGAGGTAGAAGGAAAAGTAGGCGGAATGGAGCAAGTAAAATTTTGTAAAGTAAACATCGTTTTTGAACCAACTTGGGATCGTCATATGATGAGTGAAGAAGCCCAAATTGAGTTAGGAATGATCTAAAACAATTTTGAATTATGAGTTTTTAATTTTGAATGACAATTACAACAATTCAAAATTCAAAATTCAAAATCCAAAATTTAAAATTTAAAATTTAAAATTCGAAGTAAGTGATTGAAAATAAAGTTGAAAAAAGTGGTTTAATAACCTTGGATTTGGTGGATTTCATTCCAGCAGGAAAGCAGGTTGTTATTGATTTGAAAGACTTTATGTACGAAGGTTTAATCCTGCGAGAAAAGGATTTTAGAGATCAATTAAAAAGCAAAGATTGGTCGGAATATCAAGATGCTTTTGTGGCTTTAACAAATTCTTCAGAAGGAATTGTTCCGCTATGGGCATATATGCTTATTTCATCAGCCTTACAACCTTTTGCTTCATTAGTAATTAGAGGAAATTTGGCCCATTTAAAAGGCGCATTACTTCGTCGTTCAATTGAGGCGATTGATGAAATTGAATATCAAGATAAAAGAGTTATCGTTAAAGGATGCGGAAAAGAAACTATTCCAGAAAGCGCCTACATCACTATCACACAAAAACTTCAGCCCATAGTAAAATCCCTAATGTTCGGCGAAGCTTGTTCTACGGTGCCTGTATTTAAAAAGTAACCGGAATTATCTGACATAAATTATTATATAAGCTTTTCCTCTATTAAAAATCTTTCATTTAATTGTAAAATTTTAATTTTACTATCGAATTTGCACAATTAAGTGTTAAATTGGGGCTTCAGTAAGAAGTTATTTACAAATTGTTATATCAGAGTTATGAAAGACGTTTATAAAATTTTAGTGCCTACAGATTTCACATCTGTTGCTGAAACTGCACTAAAGCATGCAATTAAAATTGCAGGGATCATGAATGGTGAAATCGTTTTGTTACATGTTGTTGATAGAGATTCAAAAACAGAGGAAGCAAGAGAAAAACTAGATCCTATTGCAGAAAACGTTAGTAAGGAACATAATATTCCTACTGTTGGAAAGGTGGTTACTGGAAATATTTTTGACGATATTCATAAAGTTGCTGAGTATGAGGGAGCTAGGTTGATTATCATGGGAACACATGGTCGTCAAGGAATCCAACATATTACTGGTTCGTACGCAATGAAAGTTATTACAAGTTCAACTATTCCTTTTATTGTTGTGCAAGATAAAATAGTTCCTGAATCTTATAAGGATATTGTTTTCCCTATTGATTTCAAAGCTGAAACAAAGCAAAAGATCTCTGTTACTGCTTCAATGGCAAATAAATTAGGTGCTAAAGTTCATATTTTCGCTGATTACGAAGACGATAAGTTTGATAAAATCAAAATTGAAAATAACGTAGCATACACTAAGAAATTCTTTGATAAGCATGGAATTGATTATGTTGTTGAAAAAGCTGATGGTCCTGGAGATTTCGTAAAACAAATTATCCGTTATGCAGCAAGTATCAATGCTGATTTTATTGCGATTTTGAACTTAAATTATCGTTCGATTAATGCTTTCTTGAAGAATTCTGAAGAAGAATTAATTACAAATGAAGCTCAAATTCCAGTTTTGATGGTTAACCCATCTTCGGAATTCATTAATAAGTCACCATTATTTGGAGATTATCAAACACTTTAAGAATTTATAATTCAAATATAAGGCTACCAATCGGTAGCCTTTTTTTATTTTTACCATTCGAAAAGTTTTAGATCGATGAAAAACCTTATATATATATTATTTTCGGCTGTCTTATTATCCTCTTGTGGTGGAAATGACGATGAAAATTTCACCAAAGAAGAAATTGCTGAGGTTTTAGCTATTGCTAATTACAGTCCAATTATTTTAGAAAGAGGAGGCATTAAGCTTACAGAATTTACTGATTTCCCTCCATTTGAAGATGTTGAAACTTCAATTGCAACTCAAAATCAAACCTTTAAAATGGGGGTGAATAAGATTGAGTTTAAGAATAAGTTTTTTAATCTTGGAGAGAAAACTGCAGAAGAAACTATACATAATGTAAGGTTAAATGAAGGTGGACAGTATTTGGGTGTTCTAACGCCAAATAAACCAACAGAGAAAATTATTCAAAGCTATTTTGAGACTGATGTTGATAGAGGCGATAATTATTTCCTTTGCTTTTTGTCAAGATCTTATGATGTAAGTGTCAAAAAACCTAAAGCCTCATTCTTGTTCAAAATTAACGCCGATCCAAGTGGATGTTATTCAGAAACAAATTTAGCAGATACTGTTGTTGCATTATTACAACCTAGAGGGCACTATTCTTCTACTGAGAAGAATAAAATCATGTTTGATTTCTTTTTAAAAAATGTATCACTTGATGGTGGTAATTACTTGAGTGTTTTAATTGATAATGTTGAGTTTAAAATTGAGAAATGGGCTCCATTTATTATTCAAGGCTTGGATTATGGAAAACACATTATTGAAATAGATCTAAGAAATAAAGAAGGAAAAAGCATTAGAGGAATCATGCCTCAAAAATTAAAGTCTGAAATAATCATAAATGAGAGTGATTTATTCGAGGAATAAACACTTACATGTTATCATTAACCTTTCATTCCTTCATTATTTTGTCGCCTTTTGCTTATTTTTAACGAAGGTGATTAAACCTTTTCAAAGATAAGATATGGGATGTTCTGGATGTAGTACAGGAAGAGGTACCAATAATTTACCTGGTGGATGTAAAAATAATGGTGGCTGTGAAAGCGGAGGTTGTAATAAACTAAACGTTTTCGATTGGCTTTCAAATATGGACAATCCAAGTATGGCTAATCAGCCAGATTGGGTTGAGGTTCGTTTTAAAAACGGACGAAAAGGATACTTTAACAACGTTGAAAAGTTAAGTTTAAATATTGGTGATGTTGTTGCTGTTGAATCTTCCCCAGGTCACGATATAGGTACGGTTTCTTTAGTTGGAGAACTTGTTAGGTTGCAAGTTCAAAAAAAGGCAATCAAGCCAAATGAAATTCTAAAAATATACCGAAAGGCTCGTCAAAATGATATTGACAAGTGGCAAGACGCAATGCGTTTGGAAAAACCAACCATGACTCAAGCAAGAATTCATGCTATTGAGTTAGGCTTGGATATGAAAATTTGTGATGTTGAATATCAGGGCGATAAAACAAAAGCTACTTTTTATTACACGGCCGATCAGCGTGTGGATTTTAGAGATCTAATAAAGCGATATGCCTCTAGTTTTAAAATCCGAATTGAGATGCGTCAAATTGGTGCGCGACAAGAAGCAGCAAAATTAGGGGGCGTTGGAGCATGTGGTCGTGAATTATGTTGTAGTTCTTGGATGACTGATTTCCGATCTGTAACAACAAGTGCTGCTAGATATCAGCAATTATCACTTAATCCACAAAAATTAGCTGGACAATGCGGTAAGTTAAAATGTTGTTTGAATTTTGAGTTGGATAGTTATTTGGATGCGGTGAAAGATTTTCCTGATTCAAACATTAACTTGAAAACAAAGGACGAAGAGTATTTCCACTTTAAGACAGATATTTTTAAAGGAATTTATTGGTACATCTGCAAACAGGACAGAATGAAGTTTGTTGCAGTGCCTGTTGAACGTGTTAAAGAGGTATTGGCCCAGAACAAGAAAAACAAGTTCCCTGAGGAATTAGTTGTGATTTCGGAAACATCTAAGCCTGAGAAGGAAATAGATTATTTGAATGTTGTTGGACAAGATGATTTGACGAGGTTTGATAATGCTAATAAAAAGAAGAAAAAACGCCCAAATAACAAGCGCTCTAATCAAAATAATCAACAAAGAGAATCAAAGCCTAAACAACAAAATGTAGGTGAGGTTAAAACATCTGAAAAGTCAGATTCAAAAAATCAATTACAAGGGAATAACCAATCAAGAAATAAAGGAGGACGACCTAATAATAAACGACGAAATAACAGACCAAATAATAGAAATAATAAATCGGAATCAACATCAAAAGAATCTTAATGAGGAATTTTTTTATTGTCATATTAGGGGTTGTTTTTTTGTCGAGCTGTGATTCGGATTTCGTTTATGGAAAGGACGTAGATATTAACCCTAATGGTTGGCACAAAGATTCCGTTTTGATTTTTGAAACAGATAGCTTGGTTGATTTACCTGAGGTGATTAAAATAGGTTTTAATATCAGGAATACAACAGATTATTTCTATCGAAACATGTATCTGTTTGTTGAAATACAAGTTCCGGGAAGAGAAAATCCCATTAGAGATACACTTGATCATATGTTGATGACGCCTGACGGATATTGGCTAGAGGGTGTTGAAGGAGCGAATATCAAAGAATCAATTGCATATTACCCATACGCTATTAAAGATCCAGCAAAGGGAGTGTATAGAATAAAAGTTCAACAAGGAATGCGTCCTGATATTCTTGAAGAAGTAATTTCAGTTGGTGCAAGAATTGAAAAACACGATTTATAATGTCTGAGGAAGTTCAACAAATACCGCAAAAGGAAAAAACATCATACAGAGGCTATGTAATAGCATTTTGGATAGTGTTTTGTTTGGGTGTTGGATCAATTTATTTCATTTTTAACGGTATTGCCAATAATGAATTATTAGGTAAGTTGCCTTCGTTTCAACAACTTGAAAACCCCAATACTTCGCTTGCAACTCAATTACTTTCCTCTGATGGGAAGCAATTAGGAACAATATTTAAAGAGAATCGTGCACTTGCAGAATATCACGAATTATCGCCTTTTTTAATCGATGCACTCGTTAGTACTGAAGATGAACGTTATTATGAGCACAGCGGTATAGATGGAAAATCTCTTGCACGTGCTGTTGCTAAAGGAGGAAGTTCAGGTGGTGGTTCAACAATAACACAGCAATTGGCTAAAATGCTTTTTACTGAGCAAGTAGTAAAAAATAAATGGGAGAGAGCATTTCAAAAATTAAAGGAATGGGTCGTTGCCGTTCAATTGGAAAAGCAATACACTAAAGAGGAAATTATAACAATGTATTTCAATACGCTGGATTTTGTAAACAATGCAGCTGGAATTAAATCGGCCTCTCAAGTTTATTTTGACACAAATCCAGAAGATTTAAAAATTGAACAAGCAGCTATGTTTGTTGGTATGGCTAAGAACCCTGCCTTATTTAATCCTATAAGACGTCCAGATACTACTTTACAAAGAAGAAATGTGGTGTTTGCTCAAATGCTTAAAAATGAAAAAATCACTCAAACAGAGTTTGATAGTTTGAAAGCCTTACCATTAGGTTTACGCTTTACTAGAGCATCTCACAGAAGTGGAATAGCTACTTACTTTAGAGAGGAAGTTAGAAAGAAGTTAAAGAGTATTTTCAAGACACTTAAAAAGCCAGACGGATCAAGTTATGATATTTATGAAGATGGATTGAAAATTTACACGAGTATCAATTATGATATGCAGCGTTATGCTGAAAATGCTGTGAAAAGACATTTAGGGAAAGAATTACAACCTGCATTTTTCAAGCACTGGAAGTCGAAATCCAAAGGCTTAAGAAAATATGCTCCATTTTATTTTGAAGATTATACGGATCAAGAGAAAGCTGAAGCTGTTGAAAGTCTTATAAAAAATGGAATAAGAACTTCCGGAAGATATAGAATGGCTTTAGATGCAAAACCTGAAGTGAAAGAGGTTACTTATGCATACAACAGAGCTACTTACAAAAATCAAAAATGGAAAAATAAGGTTAAGTTTTTTGATGATAAACGTTATTTGGTTCAACAGGAGTTAAATCGTTTGAATCGTGATAGCACTAATGCAAGAGCAATTTTGAAAGAAAAAGATAGAGTTAGAGATGAAATCGAAATGTATCAAGACTCTATTAAAGAATACAAAGAAAAAATTGCTGATTTTAAAGTGGAATTAGAAGAGAAAAAGGCTGCTTATTTGAAAAAATGGGAACCATTTGATCGTGAAATGATGGTGAAGTTTGACAAAAAGATTGATATGAGAATCTTTACTTGGGAAGGAGAGAAAGATACCTTAATGAGCCCGAGAGATTCTGTAATTCATCATAAGTGGTATTTAAGATCAGGTTTATTATCAATTGATCCTCATACAGGTTTTATTAGAGCTTGGGTTGGAGGTATTAATTATAAGTATTTTCAATACGATCACGTAAGAGCAACTCGCCAAGTTGGTTCAACTTTCAAACCGTTTGTTTATGCAACAGCCATTGAAAATGGTGTGAGTCCATGTGAAGAATACCTAAACGAAGAAGTAACATTCCCTGCTGGTTTGTATCGTTTAGAGCAACCTTGGAAACCTAAAAATGCTGGTGGTGAATCAAATTTAGATGGACAACCATTAACACTAAAAATGGCCCTAGCGAACTCAATCAATTCGATTACTGCTCGAATCATGAAGAATTTTGGTCCAGAAGCGGTAATAAATGTGGCCAGACGCTGTGGAATCACAACTCCAATTGAGCCCGTGCCGTCTATTTGTCTAGGAACACCTGATGTATCCCTTTATGACATGGTTTCGGCTTATTGTGTATTTGCTAATAAAGGAATGAGAATAGAGCCACAATTTATTACTAGAATCGAGGATAAAAATGGTTCAATAATTTGGCGTCCAACCCCGGAGCGAAGAGAAGTAATGACGGAAGAGAATGCTTATAAAATGTTGGAACTTTTGAGTGGTGTAGCAGCTTATGGCCCGAAAGTTAATGGTAAATCTACATATGGAACGGGAATTAGATTAAGATCTCCAAGTCGTCCATATGCAAACATTCCTTATTCGGTAAAAATTTCTGGAAAAACAGGAACAACCCAAATGCAAAGTGATGGGTGGTTCATGGGAATTACTCCTGATTTAGTTACTGGAGTTTGGACAGGTTGTGAGGATCGAGCGGCTCATTTCTTATCTCTTCAACTAGGAATGGGAACAAATATGGCCCTTCCAATCTGGGGATACTATATGAACGATATTTATAAAAACCCTAAAATCAAAATTTCAAAAGGTGATTTCGAAGTTCCTGAGTCGTTGAAAAATGAAGAGTTTGATTGTACAAAGCGAAAAGCTAACTCAATAGAAACTTCTGAAAATATTGATTTTGACGAATTCTAAAATGAAATAGGATGCCGACTTCTCCAGAAAAAATGTGGAACGACAGATATGCAGAAAAGGATTATGCATATGGTGAACTACCTAATGAATTCTTAAAAGAACAAGTTGAAAGATTGTCTCCAGGAAAAATTTTATTGCCGGCTGATGGAGAGGGTAGAAATGGTGTTTTTGCTGCTAAATTAGGATGGGATGTTACTTGTTGTGACATCAGCATTGAAGGTCAAAAAAAGGCGTTTAAACTTGCTGATAAAAACAATGTTTCTATTAATTATGAAGTAGGCGATTTTGGTGATTTAAGCTTTGAACCCAATTCATTTGATGCTGTTGCTTTAATTTATGCCCATTTCCCGCCGCATTTAAGAAAGACTTATCACCAAAAAGCATTATCCCTTTTAAAACCTGGAGGTGTTTTAATTTTGGAAGGATTTTCAAAAAATCATTTGCCTTACAGAGAGAAGAATCCAAAAGTTGGAGGTCCAAATGTTTTGGAAATGCTATTTAGTATAGATGAATTGAAAAGTGACTTTGTGGCTGGAATTTTTTCTTCATTAGAAGAAAAGGTTATTCAATTATCAGAGGGGATTTATCACGTTGGAGATGGATCTGTTGTTAGAGCAATAATTACAAAAGAAGATTAATTTATATTCACACCTTTTATGGTTCTTAATTATGCAAGGTGTTTAAATGAATATGAATTGTACGATAATGACTACTATCCTTTGAAATAATCCTTTATTTCAATTACTTTAACATTTACTTTTACAAGTATCTGAGTTAAACCCTAATCAGAAAATATACTTTTTAATGTGCTGACTTTTATTTTATTGTTAAAGTCATGTAATATAATGCTATGAGTTGTAAAAAAATAGCCAAGCATTTTTTAGGGTTAGTTTGGCGGCCTCTGGAGAAATCTGGGGGCTTTATTATTTCAAATATATATCGTAATATTGCGATATGGGAATATCTAAGAAAAAAGGTTTTTCGGATCAAACTTTACGTTTGTCGGCTGTTTTTAAAGCCTTAGGTCATCCGGCGAGAATGGCAATTGTAGAGTATATGATTCAGCATCCATCTTGTATTTGCAATGATATTGTAGGAGAATTGCCATTGGCGCAAAGTACAATTTCCAAGCATTTAAGTGAGCTAAAATCAGTTGGCATTATACAAGGAGAGATTGCAGGAACAAAGCTTTGTTATTGTATTAATCCTCAAGTTTTGAACGAGATTGTGGAGTTTTCCTCTCAAATGATGAATAATCAAAATTTAAAAAGTAATTGCTGTTAAACATATTATCATGAAAGAAAATCAATTTCCAAGAATGCACGTTTCTTTATACGTAAGTGATTTAGAAAAGAGTGTTGGATTTTATAATTCGTTTTTCGGTATAGAACCCGAGAAAGTTAAGGATGGTTATGCGAAATACATCTTATCAGCGCCATCATTAATTATATCTTTTATTCATAATCCAGAACGTGTTCAAGCAAATTTCGGCCATTTAGGTTTCCAAGTTGCCACTCAAGAGGAGATGCAACAGAAATTGGAATTCGCTAAACAAGTTGGGTTAGCGACTAAAGAAGAAATAGGTACTTCTTGTTGTTTTGCTATTCAAGATAAGTTTTGGGTAACCGATCCAGACTGAGTGCAATGGGAAGTTTATTATTTTCATGAAGACGCTGAATTTAACGACCTGAGATATGCAGGTGAAGATGCAAGCGCATGTTGTATGCCACCAGCTAAGGAGGAGATACCAAAATTTCAATTCAGACCAGTAAAATCTAAAACCGAGAGCAATTGTACTCCTGGAAGCGGATGTTGTTAAATGAAATAGAGGTTTTTATTTGAAACTGTCTTGGAAGAAAAGACATCATAGTTACATTTGCACTGGTGCCTTCAATTTCAATTATACTACCAGTTTTTAAACAATCTAAACAGGTTGATAAAATCCATGATATTTATACGAGGATAGCTCAAAAGTTTACTGATGTTGTTGAAGTAATTATAGTAGCCAATAATAACGATTTGGACACATTTAAAGCGTTTCAACAAATTGAAAGTGATTTGTTTAAAGTTTTTTTAGTTGAAGAAGGTGGTTGGGGTGAAGGATTGAAACTTGGGGTTAAAAGAGCGATGGGGGAATGGGTGTTGTATACCAATTCAGCGAGAACTCATTTTGAAGAACTAGACCGGTTTTTAAACTCTTCAAATCTTAATTTATCCTCAATTTTTAAAGCGAAACGACAAACTAGAGGATTGATAAGAAAATTACTATCGAAGTTATTCGAATTAGAATTTCAATTATTTTCGGGATATAAGCAAACAGATGTAAACGGTACTCCAAAGCTTTTACAAAAGGATTTATTTAATGAGTTTGAATTATCTGATTCGGGCGTTTTCATAGATTCTGAATTGGTTTTCAAAGCGCACCAAAAAGGTATTGAATTCATAGATGTTCCGTTTTTCAATTACGAGAGATTAGAAGGCAAATCCACTACCAATACAAAAATGGCTATTGCATTTTTACTTCAACTTCCAGCTAAAATTAAATCTTGGAAGTAATCATTCGTTGGATAAATCTTACTTTTACGCTCCATGATTAAGGATTTCGTAAAAACATTAGTTAATCAAATTTCACAGCGAGATGATATTGTTTTCATCACGGGTGACGTTGGATATAGATCTCTTGATCCAATTAAAGAGCTATTAGGCGATAAATTCATTAATGCAGGTGCAGCGGAGCAAAACATGATTAATGTTGCTGCTGGAATGGCTGCGGAAGGTTATAAAGTTTACGTTTATACAATAGCTCCTTTTTTGATTTACAGAGCTTATGAGCAAATTAAATTGAATGTAGCAGGGAGAAATTTAGATGTTAACTTAATTGCTAATGGAGGTGGTTATGGTTACGGAGTTATGGGACCAACACATCATGCTTTGAATGATTTAGCTCTACTCAATGGTTTGGAAAATCTAAAAGGTTATATCCCAAGTTGTAGTTTGGATGTAGAAGAGTGTGTGAAATTATCTCTAAAAGAAGGACCAAAGTATTTCCGGTTAGGTTTAAACGATCAATCTATTCCTAAAAGATTTGAAAATGGTTTTGGTATTTGCGAAACATCAGGTGATACTACCGTAGTTAGTTTGGGACCTCTTGCACAGGCCTTTGAAAATGAAAATGTAGATCAGTTTACATGTTTTGAATTCCCGTTTCAAAAAGTTCCTGAGTCTTTAATCACATCTATCCGAAAAAATAGAAAATTAATAATTGCTGAAGAACATACTAAAGATGGTGGAGTTGGTGAGAAATTGTTAGCCTTTCTTCAAAATGAAAATATTGATTTTGAATTCACCCATCGTTTTGCAAATCAATATAAAGGAGGGTATGGAGATCAGGAGTTCCACAGAAAAAATAGTGGGATAGATGGGGAGAGTTTAAAGCAATTAATTTAGTTTGTTAACCAGGGAGTCTCGTAAATCATGTAGGTTTCATTTTCTAAAACTTCATTTCCCTCAATAACATCATAATTTCCTCTAAAAGTTGGTTTATAAATAATCAGATGATTCATTTCGTACGAAGGAGGAACGAAATTACGAAGCGACTCTTTGAATTTCCCTAAGTAGTTTTCCGGAAACATAAAATAGCACCACATTACTTCTACTGAGCCCATGGAATTATCTGGATAAACATTAGCTAATGAGTCTCTTTCAAATGATTCTTCACCACCAAAAATGATATTCAAATCAACCAAATCTCTGTATTTAGTGTATTCCACAACAATTAATGAATCAGAATATCCCATGATTTTGTAAGGTTGAATAAATCGTGCCGCTGATTCATCATACATTGATCTTTTATGCGATGTTGAACCTTCGTATAAGTACACATCTGCATGAGCCGTAAATGTAATGAGCGGCATCATATTGTTCCCTGCTATTACAGTATAAGGGTGTTTTTTTAAGAAATCAATAACAGCAACATCGTCTTTTTGAATTGTCCAAAAAGCATGCACCTTTTCAGCCATTTTAAAAGAGTTGGCTAATCCTAAAATAATGGTTAATGTAGCAAAACCTACGGTTACTTTTTTAACGATTTGAGTGGAGACCAAATTTTTTAAAATCACTAAAACATTAATGATCAAAAAAGGATAGTATGCTGCGTAAACCCAATGGTATGGTTGAACATTAAAACCTAAGTAAAACTTTAAATTACATAATACAAACATCAAATAGTAATTCACTAATGTAATGAGCTGCCAGTTTTTCCAATCTTTTTTAAACCAAACAAATAAAACCAATCCAGCTAGAGCAAGAATTGTAAAAACTTGAATGCCTATGTAGGCATAATGAAATGGTTGAAAGGTGTAGTATGCAAATTCTATACTTAGACTACTAATAATAGGGATTGCAATAGCTAACAAAACATAGCTTTTTTGAGAAGATTTTAAGAAGGGCAGTAAACAAACAGAACCAACAATTACAACTGGTAGATCAGGATAAAACTCAATTCCTTTAATTCTTTCCCGATATTCTTCTAAAAATGGTAGCTGATTGAATTCGTAAAACTCAAACCAAAAGTGAGCTGTAAAAATGAAATAGGAAATGAGAAGTGGAATAAATTCTTTTGGTCGTCTACGATCAAATAAAATCATACTGAATGTAATGGCTAAACCATATGACCAATAAAAGAAATATCCATACTGAAGAGCTAGTAAGGAAACGGCTAACAGGATTTGATTTTTAAGTTCTGGATTTCTTCGGTATAGAATAAAACGGTAAATCCAAAAGAGGAAAATGAAAGTGGTGGATTGACAATAAGGAAACCTTTGTGCATATCCGTGAACAATAATGTTGTTGCCGTAATCTTCAGTAAGAATGTATCCAAGAATAAACTTTTTCAACCCAAAGAAATCATCGAAAGAAGCACAGGATATTACAATTGCAATAGCAATGGAAATTGGGATGGTGTAATTACTGTAAAATAATTTTACAATTTTAAATACCAGAATAACAGACAATATTAAAGGCAGAAATGCTCCGAAATAATAGGTGTAATTAATGTTGTTGAAAATCTTGTGAAACAATCCTAAGTAGGAGTTGATGATATTGCCGTCGGCGAATGAAAGATGTCCATTTTCTTTTATCAGTGGATCATATCTATAAATAGAAGGATGATTTCCCGAATACCTTATAATCCCAGCATAACTTAAATTATCCTCCGATAAACTAAAGGGAGGTTTGTAAGCAAAAGGAGTCAATTCATCACCTTCAGCTCTGTCGTAAAAAGAAGCAAAAATAAATTGTGCGTTGTGCAGCAATAGAATGACCGCAACAGTTGAAATTACGTAAATGGCTTGCTTTACACCACTACCCATAAACTTGCAGGATTTCGTCAAGCGTTGCTAATACTTCTTCCTCAGTTTGGTAAGTAACTAATTTCAAACGGTAACCTTTAATTCCAGGTAAACCACGGAAGTAATTGGTGTAATGTCTTCGCATCTCTAGAATTCCCAAAACATCACCTTTCCATTTGATAGATTCGGTTAAATGAGTTTTAGCTGCGTTAACTCTATCGAGTATAGAAGGCTCGGGTAGAAGTTCACCCGTTTTAAAATAATGTTTGATTTCGTTGAAAATCCAAGGATAGCCTATAGAAGCTCTACCAATCATAATTCCATCAACACCATATTCGTTTTTATACTGTAGTGCTTTTTCCGGAGAATCTATATCACCGTTTCCAAAAACAGGAATATGTAAACGCGGGTTATTTTTAGTATCTCTAATTAAATCCCAATTGGCCTCGCCTTTATACATCTGTTTACGGGTTCTACCGTGAATTGAAATCCCTTGAATCCCTACATCTTGTAATCTTTCGGCAACTTCAACAACGTATTTTGTGTCTTCATCCCAACCCAATCTGGTTTTTACAGTTACCGGTTTGTTTGTCGCTTTCACAACAGCTTCTGTAAGTTTAACCATTTTGGGTATGTCTTGTAAAATACCAGAACCAGCACCTTTACAAACTACTTTTTTTACCGGACAACCATAATTGATGTCAATAACATCAGGATCAGCTTGTTCTACAATTTTTGTAGCTTCAATCATGGAATCCATGTCACCTCCAAAAATCTGAATACCAATTGGGCGCTCATAGTCGTAAATGTCCAGTTTCTGAATACTTTTTTTTGCATCCCGAATTAAACCTTCACTCGAAATAAATTCGGTATACATCATATCTGCCCCTTGTTGTTTGCACAAAGCTCTGAAGGGAGGATCGCTTACGTCTTCCATTGGAGCTAATAACAAAGGGAATTCTCCAAGATCAATATTTCCTATCTTTACGCCCATAAATCTGATACAAAGATAAATCAAAAGAAACTTCTTATGTCTTTGCATGAATTAAGGTTGTGGCCATTAAGAAAAAAGGTAATTGCGAGTTTGCTTACTGTGGTTTTTTCTGTTGTGGTTATAGGTGGATTAGTAGGGTTATTTATTTACGATGACATGCTAGAAATAGCCGCTTCTCCTGCTGGGCAAAAAATTAATGATTTAGCTCAAGGTGTTGTTGATTTAAAGATTGATGATATTGGTTTATATAAGGGTATTCATGAATTAATTTCAGAAATGGATGCCTCGATGCTAAACAGAGGTTTCTATGCTCAAATTGGTTATAACGTAATTGGATTTTTGTTACCAGCTTTAATTCTTGGATGGTTATTTCAATCAAAGGGATTACGATCTTTCGAAACAGAGAATAAGTCGCCGATTCTATTTTTAGCTACAATTGTTTTGGCGTTAAATATTCAGCAAATTGGTGCCGATGCTTTAAAAATTAATGAGATTCTTGGATTAGATAAACTTCAAGAGTTGGTCTTCGACACTAATAAGTTTGAAGATCATGTTAATCTTATAACTCAATACTTAATGCTCTTTCCAAATGAAGATAGAGGCTGGTTAATCACTATTATTGGAGTTGCCTTGTTACCTGCAGTTGGAGAAGAATTAATGTTTAGAGGAGTTTTCATGAAATTGTTTACTAAACAATCCAATCACCACAATGGAATTGCTTTATCTGCATTTTTATTTGCAATAATTCATTTCAATCTTACCAACTTCTTTTATTACTTTATCCTAGGTGTAATATTAGGATATGCCTATTTCTGGGGAAAAAACATACTCTTTCCAATTATAATTCATTTTATTAATAACGCTTTAGTTGTGTTGGTTTATGTTGAGGTTGTTTCGATACCAGAGGATTTAAAAGAAACGCTAGTTGATACCGCTTCAAATCCTTATTCATTAATCTCATATATAACAGTTGCTTTAAGTTTGGTAATCTTCTACATGCATTATCAGCGCAATAAATATTTGATTAAATAATCTTAATTGTCATCCCGTACCTGTTACGGGATCTAGCAATGTATTAATATCTTGGGTTCGAAGATTCCGCAACAAGTGCGGGATGACAGACAGGTAAAAAACAAATCAAAATTTCTGTAAAAACAATTTTTAATAACGTATCTCATTTAGCCCTATCTTTGCGCCTGATTTTAAATTAAAAAGCGTTTTTATGAAGGTTAAAAACATTGCGATTATTGCGCACGTTGACCACGGTAAGACTACTTTAGTAGACAAGATGTTGCATGCCTGTGAGGTATTTGCTAAGCACCAAGAGGTTGGTGAATTAATCATGGACAACAACGATTTAGAAAGAGAGCGAGGGATTACTATCCGTTCAAAAAACGCTGCAGTTCAATATAAAGATTACAAGATTAACATTATTGATACTCCTGGTCACTCCGATTTTGGTGGAGAAGTTGAGCGTGTATTAAAAATGTGTGATGGAGTTTGTTTGTTGGTTGATGCTTTTGAAGGACCAATGCCTCAAACTCGTTTTGTATTACAAAAAGCCATTCAGTTAGGATTAAAACCAATGGTTTGTGTAAACAAGGTGGATAAAGAAAACTGTGATCCTGAAGCTGTTTACGAAAAAGTATTCGATTTAATGTTCGAATTAGAAGCGACTGAAGATCAGTTAGATTTCCCAGTTGTTTACGGATCAGCTAAGAATGGTTGGTTAAGTGAAGATTGGCAAAAACCAACTGATAATATCAATGTTATTTTCGAAAAAATAATCGAGCATATTCCAGATCCTAAAGTAGAGGAAGGAACAACTCAAATGCAAATCACTTCTTTAGATTACTCTTCATTCGTAGGAAGAATTGCCATTGGAAGATTATTTAGAGGTACTTTAAAAGTAAACCAAAAGGTGAGCTTGGTAAAAAGAGATGGATCAGTTGTTAAAGCTCAAATTAGAGAATTAATGGTGTTCAACGATTTAGGTAAAGTGAACGTTGAGCAAGTTGAAGCGGGAGAGATTTGTGCAATTACTGGTTTAGAAGGATTTGATATTGGTGATACTGTTGCTGATTTTGAAAATCCAGAGGGATTGCCTGCAATTACAATTGATGAACCAACAATGAGTATGTTATTTACAATTAACAACTCACCATTCTTTGGTAAAGAAGGAAAATTTGTTACTTCTCGTCATATTCGTGAAAGATTAGATAAGGAATTAGAGAAAAACTTAGCGTTAAAAGTTGCTGATACAAACTCTGCGGATGCTTGGATGGTATCAGGAAGAGGTATTATGCACTTGGCTGTATTAATTGAAGAAATGAGACGTGAAGGTTTCGAACTTCAAGTTGGTCAGCCGCAAGTTTTAGTTAAAGAAATTGATGGTCAAAAGTGTGAGCCAATTGAGGAATTAACGGTTGACGTTCCTGATGAAACTTCTGGAAAAGTAATCGAGATGATTACTAAAAACAAAGGTGAATTAAAATCAATGACTCCAGTAGGTACTAGAGTTAAAATTGAATTTGAAGTTCCTTCAAGAGGTTTAATTGGAATGAGAGGCCCTATGCTTACAGCAACTCAAGGTGAGGCAATTATGGCGCACAGATTCATTAAGTATGAACCATGGAAAGGTGATATTCCACAACGTCAGAATGGTTCTTTAATTTCAATGGAAAACGGAAACGCAATTCCTTACTCTATTAATAAACTACAGGAAAGAGGGAAATTCTTTGTTGATCCTAACGAACCAATCTATGAAGGTCAGGTAATTGGGGAAAACTCAAGAGAAGGTGATTTGGTTGTAAACGTTACTAAAGCAAAAAAACAATCAAACGTTCGTTCTTCTGGAGCTGATGATGCAGTAAAAATTGTTCCTGCAATTAAGAGAACTTTGGAGGAGTCATTAGAATACATTCAATCTGATGAGTATGTGGAAGTTACTCCAATCTCAATTCGTTTAAGAAAAATATTATTGACTGAAAACGAAAGAAAGAGATCTGGTAAGTAATTCTTATTTAGAATATAAATTCATATAATTGATAAAAGGGGGCTATGCTCCCTTTTTTTTGTCTGTATTCCACATTCTTACTTCTCCATTCTTTTTACTGTCAATAACATACGATTTCTTACATTTGTGCGTTTGTGATTCAACTTTGATCTACGAACTTTGAACTTCGAACTAAAAACAGCTTTTAATATTAAATCAAGAAACTTTGTACGAAAGGTTTTTAATGTGCTGCTAATTTCAATTTTAGCATCGCTGTTTTTTCAATCTTGTTCAACAGAAAAGAATGCCTTCTTAAATAGGAATTACCACTACGTTACGGTTCGTTATAATGGATATTTTAACGGTAATGAAGCTTATAAATTAGCTAAGAAGAATATTGCTGAAAACCACGACGATGATTTTGATGAATTACTGGACGTTTATCAATATGGAAGTGAAGTTGATAACAAAAACGAATACGCCAATTTAGATAGAGCGATAAAGAAAGGCGCAAAAATGATTGATCGTCATTCAATGCCTTTTAAAATAAAAGGAGAAGAAGTTGAAGTTAATCAAATGATAGATGACTGTTATTTGTTAATTGGAAAAGCAAGATTTTTAAAATATGATTTTGAGTCGGCAAAAGAGACTTTCCTTTACATTCAAAATAACTTTCAAAAGGGTCAAGAGCGTTATAAAGCTTCTTTATGGTTGGTATTAACTTATATCTATCAAGAAAACTTTGTTGACGCTGAGACAACAATAAAAGCTCTAAAAGAGGATAAAGAATTTCCTGAAAAATTCAAGAATAGATTAAAACTAGTTGAGGCAATTTCATTTAAAAGAAGCGGGCAATTTGATAAGGCAATTCCAGCATTTGAAGCTGCAATTGAAAATATTAAAAACAAAAAATTCAGAAGAAGAGTTCAGTTTATTCTTGCACAACTTTACGAGCAAAAGGGTGATAAATCTAAAGCTGCTGAGCTTTATAAATACATTGCCAAAAAAGCTACTAATTACGATTTACAATTCAATGCTAAAATCAACTTAGCAACTACTTATGAAGGTAGTGGTTCCGAAGTAATTAACATCCTAGAGAAAATGTTAAAGGATGAGAAGAATAAAGAGTATCGAGATCAAATTTATTTCGCACTTGCTAAAGTTTATGAAAAGCAAGGAAATGATGTAATGGCAGTAAAAAATTATAAACTTTCTGCTCAAACAAGTGTGAAAAATAAAAAGCAAAAAGGGAAAGCTTTCTTGGCTTTAGGAAATTATTATTTTAAAAAGCCCGATTACATAAATGCAGCTAATTATTATGATTCAACCTTACTTGCTGTGAACAAGAGTTTTCCTGGATACGAAGAAATTTCAGAGAAAAAGGAGAGTTTAAAAGATTTGGTTAAACATTTAAAAACTGTTCAAGAGCAAGATAGTTTATTGAAGATTGCTAACATGCCTGAATTGGAAAGAGAGCAGTTTATCCAGCAAAAAATAACTTACGCGAAAGAAAATGCGGAAAAATTAGAGGCGAAAAGAATAGCAGCTCAAGAAAAAGCAATTGCTGACGCGGCTATTCAAGGAAACAGTGGAGCTACTTGGGTGTTTGAAAACCCAGGATTATTGGCATCTGGACTAGCCGAATTTAGAGGTCTGTGGGGAGATCGTCCATTAGAAGATAATTGGAGAAGAAGTGATAAAACATCTATTGCAATTGATCAGGTTAACAACGAAACGGAAGAAACGGATGTATATGAGGAAAAAATTCCTGAGAATCAAACAACAGACTATTATTTAAAAGATCTTCCATTAGGTGTAGATCAGCAAGAGGTGGCAAATCAAAAAATCAAAGACGCTTATTATCAATTAGGAGTTCTTTATCGTGATAATTTTAATGATTTACCTACTTCGATTTACTACTTCAATCAACTTAATACTAGATATCCCAAAAACACCAAAGAAGCTGTGACATGGTATCAACTTTACAGAAATTATGATAAAATTAATGATGAGCCAAAAAGAGAAGATGTTAAGCAAAAAGTAATCTCTAATTATCCAAATTCTGAGTATGCACAGCTTTTATTAAATCCAAATATGTTAGCTGATCAAGAACAGCAAGAAGCCAAACAGGAATTGGTTTACGAGCAGATATTTGGTTTGTATCAACGAGAACAATACAAAGAGGTTGTTCAAAAAATAGCGAGTTCGAATACTGCTAGCCAAGGATCCGAAATAGCAGGAAAATTTGGATTACTTAATGCTTTCGCCAAAGGAGGTTTGTATAGTAAAGATTCCTTAGAGTTTTACTTGCGAAAAACCTATCAAGACAATATGGGGACAGAGGCAGCTAATGATGCAGATTTACTTTTAGGGCAATTTAGAAGAGAGAATGCACTTGTTAATCAAGCTAAGAAAGATTCAGTTGAAAAAGATAGAGCGTTTCTTATTTCGGAAGGAGAGCCACATTATTTCGTAATGATTTACAGTAATGAAACAAACAAAACTGATGTGGTATTGGCTAAAGTTTCTAATTTCAATCAGGAGTATTATTCAAATAAGAGTCTAAAGGCAAAATCAATTGCGTGGAACGACAAGGAAGATGTAATTGTAGTTAAGCCTTTTAAAGATTTTAAGGACACTGGTAATTACTTTCAAACAATTGAGGAAAAATTAATTGATGAAAATAAAGGTTTAGGAGATTTTCACTTTATGATTTCTATTTCTAATTACAAGAAACTATTCCAGTACAAGGAGATGTTGAGATATGTTGATTTTTACAAGAAGCATTACACTCCAAGAAAGTAATTTAGATTTTACTCAACCCCGTCAAATATTTGGTAAACTTGTTCTGGGTTCAAAGGTTTACTAACGTAGTCAATAACATAATCATACTTCAAAGCTTTATCTTTATCACTAGCAAACATTGAGGAAGTTAGCATGATAATTTTTGTTTTTAGCTTACAATCTTCAGTCTCTTCTTTTAAGATTTCTAAAAATTCCCAACCGTCCATAACAGGCATGTTAATATCAAGAAAAATATAATCGGGAATATTTCCTTCCTCAAGAATTACTTTAATGGCTTTTTCAGGATCTGTATAATCGGTTATTTTATTCGGAACGGAAATGTTTTCCTCTAAATGAATTCTGTTTACAAAATTCTGTGTTGGTTCATCATCGACGAGGAAAATTTTTAGCATAGCTTTTTGTTAAAGATACATTATTGAATTGATTAGATAGTCGCTCCTTAAAAAAACCACAATCAACTAATTATTAATTATTTATATTGAAAACTATTGTGTTTTAGATGTTCTAAATTGCAAGAAAACTGGTAACTTAATGTAAAACCCTTGCAATTTTGGTTGGAAAAAAGA
>CAXRIN010000080.1:0-39133 GCA_964230605.1 Flavobacteriaceae bacterium | reverse complement strand
ATATCCTGCATTACTAAGTAAACAGACTTTCCAGCTTTTATCATGAACATCAATTCCTACAAAAGCGGTTGCGATAAAATTGTTTTGAGACTTTTCCATAGATAGATTGTAATAAAAGTCTTTTAAACATACAATCTGAAGAAATACTCAAAGCCTTGATGCAACTTTTTGCAATTTTAACAAAGCAAGAAGGAGGTCCATCGCCAACGCAAGCAAAGTTCGTAGAAGATTTTTTAAATCAGCAATTAAGTCCTGATAAGGTGCCTGGATATTTTGAAGATTTTAAAGAGAAATCTCAACCTAAAGCGCCTAGAGAAAAAAAGTTAAGTGATGAAGTTGCCGAGGCTGTTGAAGAAACTCCAGAAGAAAGAGAGAAGCGCTTAAAAAGAGAAGAACGTAAAAGATTAAGAGAGGAAAAGAAAAAAGCAAGAGAGCAGGCCGAAGCAGTAATTCCAGAAAATGAAACTCCAGAAGAGAAGGAGAAACGTTTAAGAAAAGAAGCAAGAAGAAAAGAAAGAGAGGCTTTAAAAGCTGCAGAGGAAGCTAAGGCCGCCGAAGAAGAGTCAAAACAAGATGACCAGGCTCAACTGACTTCTATGAAGGATTCTGTTAAAACTTTAGGTGTTTGTAAAAAGATCAATAAAACTTTAGCTCAGCCTCAAAAGGTTATTGCGTTTATTCGTTTATTCGAGTTGATTTGGGTTGATAGATCAATGAACCCTAATGCTAAAGAATTAATGGATACAGTTGCTGAGGTTTTTAATATTTCGGCAGACGAGTATAATGATATTTCCAATTTAACAATTCAAGAAAAAACACGAGATATAAAATCTCCTAACATCCTAGTTGTTAACGGTGTTGAAGATTATTATTCGGAAGAGGAATTTACAAAACATATTCATCTTCACAATTTATCAGGAGAGGTTATCTTCTTGAAAGTTCCTTCGGTCGAGCTGTATTTTGTGAAGTGTGTAGGGAATAAAAACCTATACATGAATGGATTGCCATTAAATCCTGGGCAAGTTTACTTATTCCCGACTGGATCAACGGTTAAGCCACCAACGGGGAAGCCAATTTACTATTCGGATATTGTTGCTAGATTCCTTTCGGATTCTATAGAAACAGAATTGTCTTTCCATGCTAAGGATATTGAATTTCAATTTCCGAATGGTAACATGGGACTTCGTGGAATAACCATAGAGGAGGGAACTGGTAAGCTAGTTGGTATAATGGGAGCATCAGGAGTAGGTAAATCAACGCTTCTGAATGTTTTAAATGGTAATGAAAAACCTACAAGTGGTCAGGTTTAATCAATGGTATTGATATTCATGCAGAGAAGGATAAAATAGAAGGCGTAATAGGTTATGTTCCTCAAGATGACCTTTTACTTGATGACCTTACTGTTTATGAAAACTTATATTACAATGCTAAACTTTGTTTAAGCGATAAATCCGATGAGGAAATCGATACGATGATTATCGATTTATTGAAAGCGCTTGATTTGTTAATGACAAAGGATTTAAAAGTGGGTAACCCACTTGAGAAAACAATATCTGGGGGACAAAGAAAGCGTTTGAATATTGGTTTAGAGTTACTTAGAGAGCCCGCTGTAATTTTCATGGATGAGCCAACATCTGGTTTGTCAATCGCGAGATTCGGAAAATATTCTTGATTTATTAAAAGAGTTAGTTCTTAAAGGGAAAATCATTTTTGTTGTAATTCACCAACCATCGTCGGATATCTATAAGATGTTTGACAGAATGTTGATTCTTGATGTTGGAGGTTATCCAGTTTATTACGGTAATCCTGTTGAGGCGGTGATGTATTTCAAGCGCAAGGCTAATCAAGTTAACAGTGATAGTGGAGAATGTACCACTTGTGGTAATGTTAATCCTGAGCTTGTATTTAATATTATTGGAGCCAAGTTAGTTGATGACTATGGTAAGCATTTAGAAGAGAGAAAGGTCTCGCCAGAGCAGTGGAATGGCTACTATAAGGCTGAGGTAATAACTGAAATTGAAAAAGTTGAAGAAGTTGATGATGCTCCTCCAAGTTCACTAAATATTCCAAGTAAGATTGCTCAGTGGGGTACATTCATTAAGAGAGATGTATTGTCGAAAATTAAGAACAAACAATACATGTATTTAAACATGTTAGAGGCGCCTATCTTGGCTTTTGTTCTATCGTTTATTGTAAGATATATAGGAGGTGGAGAAGGTACTGATTACACATTCTCAGAAAACCAAAACGTTCCAGCTTATATCTTTATGAGTATCGTTGTTTCCCTTTTTATGGGGTTAATGGTGTCTGCAGAAGAAATTATCAAGGATGCTAAAATTCAAAAGCGTGAGAAGTTCTTAAACCTTAGTAGAGGCTCATATTTATTCAGTAAAGTAGCCATATTGTTTACAATTTCAGCAATTCAATCGGCTATGTTTGTAATCATTGGTAATTTGATTATGGGTGTAAACGGGATGTGGGGCTCATACTTTATTGTTCTGTTTTCGGTAAGTTGCTTTGCCAATATGTTAGGCTTGAATATTTCGGCTACGTTTAACAGTGTAGTAACGATTTATATTTTGATTCCTTTAATACTTATTCCTCAAATGATTTTAAGTGGAGCTATGTTTAGTTTCGATAAAATCAATGGAGTTTTAGGAGGTGGTTCAAATAGCGTTCCTAAGATTGCAGAAGTAATGGTTTCTAGGTGGGCTTACGAAGCATTGGTTGTAAAGCAATACACTGAAAATGAATTCAAATCTATTCCTGTTAAACAATACAATTTTGATACGGATGAGTTTTTAGATGTTGTTAAACCTTATAAAGATGGTGAGGATGTTTCATTGTATGATTTAGAGTTTGCTGAATCACATTGGGATTACCGTCAAGCGTATTACATTCCTGAAGTTAACAAACTAGTTGATAATATAGATGGTACTAGAAAGATGCTTAGGAAGTGGAAAAAAAAGGTAAAGAAATTCCTGAATTTAAAGGAGATACTCTTCAAATGAAAAAAGACTACGAAAATTTAGTGTCTGTTTTAGATTATCTTGCTTGGGAATTGGATACAGTTATTCCAGAGGGTATTGATTCTTTAAATCCTATGGAATTGAAGAGTAAGGATGTTAGAGGAATTAAAGATTTCGTTGAGTTGGCAAATGGTAAATTCAGTAAGCATTTCTCAAAAATTGCCGAGCATAAGGATAATATGATGTATGGTATTATCGATTCTGTAGGGAAGCAAATTGTTGCGGAAAATGGTGGAGATGTTGATAATACGGATTCTGTTGCCTTTTACGGAGAGCAATATTTTACAAGCTTAAAGAATGATTATACAAACAAATATCTGAACGATATCATGAGAAATTCTTTAGCAGAACAAAAAATATTTTGGGATAATGATGCTAAAGAATATGTTCAAGTTGTTGATCCAATTTTCAAAAAGCCGGAGTCTAACTTCTTTTCACACTTCTATGCGCCTAAGAAGAAATTATTTGGTTCTTATTACGGAACCTTTGGGTTTAACTTAATGGTGATTTGGATTATGGGTATAATTCTTTACATCACATTATACTTTGAAGGCTTTAAAAAGGCATTGAATTTGCTTAGTTTTGGAAAGTAGTTTTAAATGAATACATTAAAAAAGAACATATTATTTTTATTGTTGGTTAGCGCGAATTTTTTATTCGCGCAAACTACTTCTGATAGTACCAAAAGCGACTCCCCTGAAATTCTTACGGAAGATTATTATGAGTCAGGTTCGAAAAAAAGTGAGGGGAAAGTAGTTCAAGTTGATTTTTGGA
Source organism: Flavobacteriaceae bacterium (assembly GCA_964230605.1). Classification (GTDB taxonomy): domain Bacteria; phylum Bacteroidota; class Bacteroidia; order Flavobacteriales_C. Next base: position 35,330 of record CAXRIN010000080.1, on the reverse strand, counting down.
TATATTATCATGAAAGTGGAAAGAAAGAGAATGAGGGGAAATATGTTTATAGGAGAAAGGATTCTGTTTGGACTTATTATGATAAAAAAGGTAATAAGTTAATGCAAGGAGCATACAATAAGGATGTGAAAATAGGTGAGTGGACGACTTGGTTTCCTGATGGTAAAGTGAAGAATGTTGTGAATTATGCTGATGGTAAAGTTAGTGGAGAGGTTGTTCAGTTGTATCCAGATGGTAAGACTAAATCTAAAGAAAACTACGAATTAGGTAAGTTGAACGGTAAATCGGAACAATGGTATAATACAGGGGAGAAGCGAAGTGAAGGGGAGTACATTATGGGGAAGCAGGAAGGGCCTTGGGTTTATTGGCATTGGAATGGAAAGAAAGAAATGGAAGGAGAGTTTGTTAATGGTAAAAAAGAAGGTATCTGGACAACTTGGGATGAGTTTGGTGAAATTATAGAACGTGCGCGCTATAGTAACGGAAGACCTGCAAGGCAAAGAAGGTCGAAAAAGTAGTTCATTAACAGTTACTTGTTTACTTCTTGTCGAATTATTTATGGACATTTTTGCTTAACACCCTTACTTTTGAAATATGCAGATTTATACTCTCTTGGGAATTAAGCCTAATGCCTCAGAAGCAGAAATCAAAAAAGCTTACAGGAAATTAGCAATTAAGTATCATCCGGATAAAAATTTCGGGGATGCTAAAGCACAGGAGAAATTTGTTGCAATCAATAAGGCTTATCAAATTGCACTCAAGAATGTAAATATTGTAAAGTATAAATCTGAGCAAAAATTTACCTATCAATCTCATTCTCAAAGCAGATCGCAAGCCAAGGCTCAATCTAGTGGTAATCAGTCAGGTAATAGATATAGTAGTTATGGATCTCATTATAACTATAAACATACTTATTACGATTTTCATAAAACCGCACAAAAGAAGAAGTAACAGGAGTTTGATTGGGATAAATACTACAACAAATACAGTAATACTTCAACGAATCAAAAGGTAAATCAAGAAAGAACCCAAACTAGTCAAGAACAATCTTCCAAAAAACAACATATTGTTATTGAAGAGGAAGCTTTTGATTTTGGTCAGGTTATACTTTATTTAATTGGAGTTTTAGTAGGGGTTTTAGTTTTTGTTGTTTCAGAAAATGCCATGTGGGGTATTACTACAGCTTTAGTTATATCTTCATTAATTTTGCTTTCTAATTTATTGCAAAACCAAAGTTCTGTATCTGCTTGAAAATCAAGTTAAATTATCTGTTTTCATTCTAAATAACTCAATTTTATCTTAATATTTGTAAAATCTTAAACTAGCACTAGTTTGTTAGCTAGTGACTTGCTACTTTTGCACAAACTAAACGATTATTCATTATGGCAATTATTATTACTGACGAGTGTATTAACTGCGGAGCTTGTGAACCAGAATGTCCAAACAACGCTATTTATGAAGGGGGAGTAGAATGGAGGTTATCAGATGGAACTTCTTTATCTGGTGATGTAACTACACCAATGGGTAATTCTTATGATGCTGATGCTGAGCAAGAGCCAAAAGAAGAAGATATTTACTACATCGTAACTGATAAGTGTACAGAGTGTGTTGGATTTCATGATGAGCCTCAATGTGCTGCTGTTTGTCCAGTTGATTGTTGTGTAGATGATGAAGATAACGAAGAGTCAGAAGAGCAATTAAAGGCTAAGAAAGAATTTATGCACTTATAAGCTTCAAAGCTTTGATAATATATAAGCCATCTCTAAGAGATGGCTTTTTTTGTAGTTTTGTAGTCCCGTCCTGAAATAAGTTGACACATTATCGACTTATCATGGAAGAATACAACAAACAAAAAGTAAAGCGAACACAACGCGATTACACAATGGCCTTTAAATTACTGGTAATAGGTCAGGTAGAAAAAGGCGAATTCACCTACAAACAAGCCCAGAAGCATTATGGCATCCAAGGAAGAAGTACAGTTTTGACTTGGTTGCGAAAACATGGTACCTTAGATTGGAATGCACCAAATTTATATGCTATGTCAAAGGGAAAAGAAACACCAGCTCAAGAACTAAAACGTTTACGCAAAGAAGTTGAGGACTGGAAAATCATCAATGAAATCAAAGAAGAAATGCTAAATATCATTGATAGAGATATTGTTCCTGGGACGAAAAAAAAGTACTTAGCCAAGTTGTCAGAACTAAACAAGAACAAAAAGAAGTAAGTCTGGCTCGTTCTTGCAGACTACTTGGCATTAGCAGACAAAGTATTTATCAATCAGAATATAGATTTTCAGAACGCAGGAAAGTATTAAAAAGTGTAAAACCGATGGTTCAAAAAGTCCGAATGGATATGCCACGATTAGGAACCAGAAAGCTTTACTACTTATTAAAACCTGAGTTTGAATCGGCTAATATTAAGCTAGGTCGAGATGGATTATTTAGTTATTTAAGAAATGAACAAATGCTTATAAAACCAAAGAAAAACTATACAAAAACAACCTACTCAAAGCACTGGTTGCGGAAGTATCCTAATCTTTATGCCTTAAGTAAGGCAACAGCACCTGAGCAATATTTTGTTAGCGATATTACGTATGTGAAATCACACGAAAAAACACATTACCTGTCGTTAGTAACCGATGCATTTAGTCGAAAAATAATGGGACATCATCTAAGTGATGACATGAGTAGTGAAAACGTTGTAAAAGCATTAAAAATGGCTATTAGAAGAAAGGTGACGCAAAACCAAACAATACATCACTCTGATAGAGGTTTACAATATTGTTCTGCAATTTATCAAAACGAACTCTCTAAAAATGGAATCATACCTTCAATGACTGATGGTTACGATTGTTATCAAAACGCTTTAGCTGAAAGAATTAATGGAATACTAAAGCAAGAGTACTTAATAGAAAAAGCAAAAAATGGAGCCGACTTAGCTAAAATGATTAACCAAGCGATAGATAGTTATAACAGCAGAAGACCACACACTAGTTTAAATTTTAAAACACCTAATTTTATGCATCAAAAAACCGAAGCAGAAAATCTACTTCGGTCTAATTAATTTATCTTTAAAAAACTGTCAACCTATTTTAGGACGACTCAGTATTCTCAATGGTCTATGGACTATTAAACTAAATGTAATGCTTTATTTACTTCCTTTAATAGGTGCGTTAACAGGTTGGGTAACGAATTGGATTGCAGTGAAAATGTTATTTCATCCTAGAGAGCCCAAAAAGATAATTTTCTTTACAATTCAAGGTGTTTTTCCAAAGCGCCAAAAAGTAATGGCTGAAAAGTTAGGACACATTGTTGCGGCTGAACTTTTTTCAATTGATGATGTTGTAGAGAAGATGAAATCAGCTGATAATAAAGAGGTTTTAGCTTTTGTTGAGACAAAGATAGATGATTTCATAAATGTGAAGTTATCGGGTAGTATGCCTATGCTTGCAATGTTTTTAAACGATGATTTAAAAAACAAAATTAAAACAACTCTTTTGTCTGAGATTGAGGAAGTTATACCTGGTGTTATTGAATCTTATGCGAATAAATTAAAGACGGAGGTTGATGTAAAAGCCATAGTTTATGATAAGGTAGTTAACTTCTCAAGTGATAAACTGGAGGAGATTTTAGTGTCAATAATGAAGAAGGAATTCAAATTTATTGAACTCCTTGGTGGTGTTTTAGGTTTCCTAATTGGCTTAATTCAATTATTTATTGTCTTATTCGAGAACTAATAGAATCTTATTTTTTTACTTGACTACAAATTTGCTTTGCCATGTTTTTTGCGGCCGCTGATCCTAATTGAGCTGCTTTATTCATGTTTTGACAAGCTGAATTTATATCTTTTGTATGGTACTGTATAATGGCTACGTTTTGCCATGCTTGGGCAAACTTAGGGTTTCTGTTTAAGCATTGCTCATATGCTGATATGGCCTCTTTAGCTTTGTTTAAGTTTTGGTAGCACAGACCAAGGTAGAACCAGGAGTTGTGGTCTTTAATGTTTATTTCAGATACTTTCTTAAACATTTTAATAGCAGCATTGAATTCTTTTAAGTTTAAATGAGCAATCCCTTTTTGCATCATTAGGTTAGGATGGTTTTCAAAACCATTTAAGCCTTTGTTATAAAATTCAATCGCACTTTTGAAATTTCCTTTGTTAGCCATAGTCATTCCTAATCCTAAGAAACCTTCAGCGTATGTTGAATCAATATTTACCGATTTAGCAAATGCCTTGTATGCTTTTTCAAAATCCTTAAATTTTGTTAGGTAAGTATTTCCTAAACAAAAGAAAGAGGTGGGATCAAGGCTATCTGTTTCCTTAATGAATTTAAAATGGACTTTTTCATATTCTTCAACTCCATTAACTTTTTCGTAGGCACTTATAGCAAAGTCTCTTTTCGGTGTTAATTTCCTTGTTAGTTCTACCCAGTTTTTATCTTGTGATAAAAATGTTTGATTGACATCGCCATTTAGCCTGTGGCTATAATGAGTTTCAAAGATTGCGACTGTTCCAATTTTGGCATTTTTCAGACTATCTTTTTTCATGACATTCATCTGTGGGTCAAATTTATCAATACCCGCACTCCAATAAAACCATGGATGGTTTACGTGAGTTATTCGCTCCTTCAAATAGGTCTGATTGTATTGATTAGCAAATTCAGATACGACCTCTCTCTGATCGCTTGAATTGGCCATTGGGTGCTCCACTTTTAAAGTGTATCCAAAAAGTATTAAAACTAAGCTGAGGGGAGCAATTTTGTTTAATGCTCTTCGAGGTATAAATAAGAAGCTTAAACTAGTGATTAGAAGAATTATCGATGTGTAAAATAGATGATTGTCTTTTTCTCCTTCAATAATTTTGTGATGAAGCTCTAGTTTATCTGGGTAGAAAACATAAATAATAAATACAGATGTGCAAAGAATTATAAAACTGTAAAATTTACCATTACTGATTTGGGAATTATACTTTTTAACTCTGTTAAGCCAATTTGAGACTCTGCTTGGTGTTTTTATATTTTTAATTTTAATACTTTGTTTTTGGGAATATGATATCCAGGTGTTAATTCCCATTAAACATATGATGGCCAGAAAAGGAGATATAGGAATTATATTCCTTAAGAATCCTGCTGCGTTACCCATATTTAATTTCCAAGAAAACAATGTGTAAACGAAAAAGCCTAGTAGAAAAGGAGTTAAAATATAGGTGGTTGAAAATCTAGACTTTAAAGATTTGAATACACCCAAAATTGAATAGAACATTAAAACCGGACCAACAACATAAGCATATCTTGATAAGTAAGTATGCCATTCTTGGTGACCGTATCTGTTCTCTTTACTTTCTTTTCCAATTGTTTCACCAATAATCCAACTAATATCACCATGAATGATTCCTCCTACTAGAGCCCATAAAATCCCTGGGATTCCTAGGATCAAAATTTGAATGTATTTTTTAGCATTGAGTAATGCTATTATGTAAAAAGGGAATAAGACGGCTAACTCCATTCTTGCAAGAGGGAGTAGGGCACCGCAAAGAGCAAAAGCATTCCACTTTTCTTTTATTTGAAAGAATAGCGATAAGCAAATTAAAGTTATTGCCAAGGGCTCGGTCATGGCGTATTTAGAAACACCAAATACAAAAGGTTGCATTGCTAAAAGGGGAAAGGCTAAGTAAGCAAATCTTAGCTTTAAATATTTAGCCACTTGGTATAAACTAATTCCCGCAATTATTGAAAAAAATGTTTGAATAACTGGTATTGTCCAAGCTCCTAATTGCACCGGAAGCACAAAAATTAATACAAACAATGGGCGATTCCATAAACTTACGAATTGACCAGGATCGCTAATGGCATGAAGCGTGTTTTGGAATCTTCCAGGACAATCATCATCCCAAGTATTGTCACTGTAAAAAGCCCAAAATAGATTAACAAAAACAAAAAGAATAGTTATAAGGTATATAGGCTTTTTGTCTTTGTTATGAATATTAAATAGTTCTTTCATTTCTTTTAGTCTAATTCAAATATATAACTAAGATTGTCGATTTTATATTGAAGTTTTAATGTTTTCAAAAATTTGAAAAACAGCGGGACATATTTCAGTGTTTTTAAGGTTCAGGTTTAGAATCTGATTTTGTTTAGACCTATCTGTATGTGGATATTCTGCACAAGCCTTTGGCCTGACGTCATATATACTACAATAGTTGTCTTGGCCTAGAAAAGAACATGGGACATTTTGAAGTACATAGTCCCCATCATCGTCAAGCTTTAAGTAGGATTCAATGAATTTATTTGCTTTTACTTTTAAGTGTTTGGAAATTCTATCAATATCCTTGTTTGTAAATAAAGGTCCAGTTGTTTTACAACAGTTTGCGCATTTCAAACAATCAGTACAGGCAAAAACTTTTTCATGATTGGAATTAAATAACTCATCAATCTCAATTCCCTTTTTTCGTTTAATTTTTTGAATTAGTTTTTGATTGGATTTTTTTTGCAGGATTGCTTCTTTTTTGAGCTCATTTAAATTCATAGGCGCAAAGATAAAAAAAAAGGGAGGTAGCCTAATCCCTCCCTTATACCCTAGCAAAACTTATATCCTAAATAAATTGTAGAATACAAGTAACCTTAACGTTAGAAATTCTAACAAGGTAAAATTAGGGGATGTTAGGAAACAAAAAATGGCATTCTTTATTCAAAATGCCATTTTTAAAAATACTTTAATTAAAATACCAATAATTACTTTAACGCTGCTAAAGCTGAATCATAATTAGGTTCATCAACTGTTTCTTTTACTTGCTCGGTATAAATTACTTTACCATCTTCATCTGATACAACAACCGACCTCGATAAAAGGCCCTTTAATGGTCCTTCTGTAAAGGTTACCCCTAAGTCTTTTCCAAAATCACCTGTTCTGAAATCAGAAGCCATTACAACATTTTGAATTCCTTCGGCACCACAAAATCTAGATTGTGCGAATGGTAAGTCTTTAGAAACACAAACTACAACTGTATTCCCCATTGAAGCAGCAAGTTCGTTGAATTTTCTAGTAGATGCTGCACATGTACCAGTATCAATGCTAGGGAAGATATTGTAAACTACTTTTTTCCCTTTGAAGTCTTCATTTGAGATATCACTTAAGTCGTTTTTTACCAGGTTAAAATTTGGAAGGCTTGTACCTGTTTCTGGTAATGATCCTATTGTTTTAAACTCGTTTCCTTTTAAAGTTACTGTCGACATTTTGTTTAGTTTTTAATTTAAATTAAAGATGTATCGGCTTTGTGAATAAAACAAGTAGACGAATTAAATAATTTCTATTTTAGTTAAATGTCTTTACACAAACATGCGTTAATTAGGTATAGAATTATAGATTCGATGTTGAGAAATAAGTATAAGCCTTATCCAACAATAGAAGATATAAGGAGTAAATGTGAGGATTCACTATTCGGTTCTGATTGGGGCGATCATATTTCGATTAGTAGCATTGAAAAAGATTTTAAGGCGATGCGTACTGATCAAGAGCTTGGTTTTTTTGCTCCTATAAAATTTTCTAGAGTATACATGGGGTATTATTATACAGAAGAAGATTATACCATTCACAATATACCTCTTAAAAATGAAGATATAGATGCTATTAAATTTGCTTCTAATACACTGATGAATTTCAGGGAGTCTCCAATGTTTGCGCAGTTTAGGTTTGCAATTGAAAAGATTTTTGATCGTTTAAATATCGCATCTGATGTTCAAGATGAACGTTTGGATAAGTTAGTTCAATTCGATTCTTATCCAAATTACCCTGGGAAGGAGTATTTGCAGCCTTTATACAAAGCCATTAAAGATTATCATAGAGTAAAACTTATCTATAAAAGATTTAATTCTAAGGAGGAGAGTAGGAGGGTTATTGATCCATATTTGCTTAAGGAATATAAACATCGGTGGTATTTAATTGGTTTTGTAGATGAGAAAAAAAGCTTGTCTACTTATGCTTTAGACAGAATGGTGAGTGTTGAACTTTTGGAAGAAGATTTTATTGTTCAAACTAATTTTGATGCAGAATCCTTTTTTAAATATTCATTTGGTATAACGCAAACTAATGATAATCCCTATTTGGTTAAATTGAAATTTCCCATTTATCAAAAAGGATATCTTGTTACTCAGCCACTCCATTTTTCTCAAAAAATTACTAAAGAAACATCTACATATTTCATAGTGGAGTTGGAGGTCTATTTGACTTATGAATTGTTAGAGCGAATTTTAGGATATGCAAATGATGTAGAGGTGATCTCGCCTTCTGAGCTTAAAAGTATGATAATAGACAGGCTTAAAAAAGCAATTTCTAATTATAAATAGGCTGAAAAATTGGCAAAAGAAAAGGCGTATCATTTGATACGCCTTTCTTATATCTTAATCTATTTTATTATTTAGTAATTACAACATTTGAGTTGTAAGAATTATTTCCGGAAGTTACTTTAATAAAGTAAACACCTTCAGTTAAATCATTTGTATTGATTCTTGCAGCTGAAGTTGAGCTTGAAATAGATTTGGTTAATACAATTTGACCAACTTGATTATACATTTCGATAATCGCTCCGTTTAACTCAATTCCTTTTAATGAAATATTTAATAAATCTTGAGCAGGGTTAGGGAAAACTTCTATGTTTTGTGAAGTAATGTCGTTTAATCCTGTTGTACACTCGTTAGTAATTGTAAAAGGAGTTCTTTCACAGCTACTGCTACCTCCCGCTGTAGAGAATTTCCAGTTATAAGCACCAGTTGTATAGTTAGTGAAAAGTCCCCATTGAGGATTTTCCCTACTTTCCGCACCGTCGAAAGCAATAATACCTTGTTCTCCCCAGTCTAGGTATGGGAATGTTCCCACCTGTGCACTACTATATTGTCCAACTTGTATGAAAGCAGTAGTTTTAGATAAATCTAATGAATATTGACCCGCAGGAAGTTCAAGTCCAAGAGGTGCAGTGTAGATTTCTTGATCCCATTGAGAAAAAGAAACACCATCTAAATCAATAGTTTTTGATGCTACTAACCCTGTTAATTGCCCTTTAGGGTAGATTTCCACAACAAGTTGATGATCGTGACCATCTCCAACAAATGCTAAATCAAAATCAATAGATTCTAATGTCATATCTTGATCAATGGTAAATACTATTCTGTTGTCCAGGTAACTAAGTCCAGGGTTTGATCCGAATTCCACTTCATCAGGTCTTAACCAACCATCTTTTGTGTCGGGATCTGTAGTCCATCTTCCTGTAGCTCCTACAGTGTAAACTGTTCCTGCAGGTTCTTCCACGTAATAAGTAACACTTTCTCCCTGATTCATGTTTGTGTAATCAAAAGTGAATTGAGATCCACTTTTGATAACTTCTCCCCCAGTAGCCACATCATAAAGATTGTAAGTTCCACCACCACCAGTAATAGTAACTGTAGTTGATTCAGGACCACCCTCACCTCCAGAGCCACAAAAAATTCCATCATTTGTAGGAGAAGCTTGTAAACATCCACCTCCACTTCCTTCAGCAGAGATAACAATCGCATCTTCCTTGGAACAATCAGTTCCAGTAACAACAGCTTTGTATGTTCCAGTCTCTGTAGCTGTATATGTTGTGCTTGTTGCTCCATCAATTAAAACATTGTCTTTATACCAAGCGATAGATTCACCACTTTTTAATGTAATATTAGCATTAAGTGATGCAGAACCACCTGAAAGTGACTTATCAGTACCTAGGGCAGGAGATGAGCATGAATTTATAATTATATCTCTAAATGCGCATTCTGTATAATCAGTCATAACTGAGCTTCCTTCAACACAAAGAGTTGAATAATCACCTGTGTTTTCAGCAGTTCTTTCCGATGCAGAAAAACCTAATTTATCCATAAAGTAACTGTATAAATCTGCTCTTAATTGCACTTTAGAGATCAAGGATGTATTTCTACATTCAACAGCACCATTTATGATGTTTATAGTATGTAGAAAACCTTTTTTACTCATTTTTGTTTGACTGTATGAAACCGCAGATTCATCGTGTATTTCATGCATTACTTGATGACATGAAGGTTTAGGGCATTGCGGGGTCATCCAAAACCAAATAGCAGATTTAAATGAAGTTACTCCATTTGTTGATAATTCATCAGGATTGTTTAATAATACTGATTTATCCCCATAAAGGAAGTCACTAAATCTTCCATAGTTGTAGTTCCAAGATAATTGAATAGGTCCTCTTCCTTCATATGTTTTTCCTGATGCACCTGGATAATCTGTACTGCTAGCAACGTAACTACTCCATGGATTAACTTCTTTTAAGAAATACAATCCCCATTTTGAGTGACTGTTATCTTGACCACTAAATACTTCCGTAGTTCCTCCAGTGGTTTCCTTTGTAATGTTGGAGAAGAATGCAGCTAACTCTCTTCTGTCATTTTTATCGTTACCGGTATTACAGAAGTTTTCGAAATCGACTGTAACAGCATCACCTGGCCAGTTAGCTGATGTAATGTTATAAGAGTGAGTTGCGTTTGTAGATTTTCTAGTTACAGTAACTTTTAGACCCCAAGATCCTGGATTTTCGTATTTAACTTGATAGTCTGAAAGCTCATCTACTGCTTGAGTGAACGCACTATAAGAGTAAAGAGCATTTCTGTTAGGGAAAAGAGTTTCCCAATCAGATGAACTAATTAAATTAGCTATGTTTTGATTTCCAGCCTTTGTCGTAAGTAGGGAAAAGACTGCCGAAATGATTAAAAGGTATTTTTTCATAGTCGATGAATTTTGATAATTCGTTTTTATAAGGACGCTAAAGATAAGGATAAGTTGCTGATATGTAAATAGTAAAATATATTATTTTTCTATTAGATTGATTTTTGTAATGTTTCTCATGTGGCTTAGCCTAAATCATTTTAGGTCTTTGTAATTATATTGCACAAAAAAAAGAGTTTAGTGTGGACTAAACTCTTTCAATATTCAATGAAAATTTATTTTATTTTTTCAAATTATCAGGTACGTAAATTTGATTAACAGTTCCTTTTTTCTCTCCTTCTTCACTTAGAATTTTCAACTCAATTCTACGGTTAAGAGCTCTTCCTTCTTCGTTGTCAGAACCATCAGCATTAGTGTTTTTAGCAATTGGTTTAGTTTCACCATAACCTACAGCTGTAATTCTAGTAGCTTTAATTCCTTTTTTAACAAGGTAGTTTCTTACAGATTCAGCTCTTTTTTGAGATAACTTCTTGTTATAAGCATTGTTTCCTTTTGAATCCGTATGCCCTTGGATTTCAACTTTTATTGAAGGGTTGTTAGATAATAAAGAGAATAACTTATTTAATTCTGTTTTGGAATCTTGTGTAAGTTTGTCACTATCGAATTCGAAGAATACATTGTTTAGTACAATTGATTCATTTGCTTTAATAGGAGCCAACTTAATTTCCTTTTTCATTGTTTGGAATGCAGAGTTTTTAGGTACAATTAAGTTTTCTGATTTAAATAAATATCCTTCAGCTTCGTAGGTTACGTTATAGTTTTTACCAGGAGGTAATATGAATAAGTATTTCCCCGTTTTCTTATTAGGCTTGTAAATCCCAACAATTTCTCCAGATTCATTGTCTTTAACTATGATTTGTGCATCAGCAGGAATTGTTCCTTTTTTATCCCCTAAAGAAAAGGTTCCACTCATTACAGTCATTGGGTTAACAACTGCTTTTTTAGGTAAAGTGATTAGGTATAAATCTTTTTCGCCAACTCCACCTTCTTTTTCAGAAGCATAATATGAACGTTTACCGTCAACAGAAGTAACATAGAAAACGTCATCTTCAGTAGTGTTAATTGGGTATCCAATGTTTTCTGGCGTACTCCAACCTTCTTCACCTAAATCAGTTGCTTGGAAAATGTCAAAACCACCCATTGTTTCATGTCCATTTGATGCAAAGAATAACGAAACTCCATCAGGGTGAATAAACGGTGCTCTATCATCGTACTCAGTGTTTATTTTTGAACCTAAGTTCAAAGGTTTACTCCATTCTCCATTTGGTAGTTGAGTAACTCTGTAAATATCAAAACCTCCGTATCCTCCTTTTCTGTTAGAAGCAAAGTAAATTGTTTTACCATCAGCAGAGAAACATGCATGTGTATCTGACGCTTTTGAGTTAAGCGCATCAAAAGCTACAGGAGTTGTCCATTCGTTTCCATCTAACTTAGAATAGTAAATATCTCCGTTTGGATCTTCTTTTGCAGAGTAAATTAATAATTGTTGACCATCCACAGATAAACCAATTGTTGCTTCATGTCCTTCTGTGTTAATTTTTTCAGAGATTAATTTTGGTTCTCCCCAAACACCTTGTTTGTCCTTTTTAGATATATATATATCCTCGAAATATTTAAAATCAATTGGATCTTTTGGTTGTTTGTCTGAGTTGTCATCATCATCAGAAACTTTTAATTTTCTTCTAGATGTAAAAATCATTGTTTGTTCATCAGCAGAAACAACAGGCGCGTAATCTGGATATTTTGAGTTTACGTTTTCTAGTTGAGTAACAATAATGTCAACAGGATTGTCAATTAATAATCTTGCTGTGTTACAAATTTGAATTTCACGGTCAACTGATTTCTTTAGGTCTTCAGTTATATTTGATCCTAAGGCTTCTTCAAATTTTTTGAAGTTTGTCTTGGCTTCTTCCGTTTTATGATTGATTCTTAAAAGTTTTGCATATTCGAAATACGCGAAAACAGGTGCTTGTTCTTGATCATTGTCTGCAACGTCAAATGAAGGGTCGTTTGAAACGTTTTTAACGGCCTCTGTAAGGTAAACCATCGCAGAGTCGTTATTTTTAGAAAGCATTCCTTTTGCAAAACAATCTCCCATTTTAAAATTTAAGAATGCAGTAGATGTAACATCTTTTCTAATGTTTTGATAAATTTTTAATGCGAAATCATAGTTTTGATCATCCCAGTATCCATCAGCAATAGCGTATTGTTTTTTTACTGGTTTCTTCAGGATTTCTTCATTGAATTTTTCATTGCTTCTATTATAAAGTACTTGAGCATTCAATGTTGAGGTTAAAGTTGCGGCTAGGGTAAAGAATGATATTATACGTTTCATATTGTGTCTAATTTTTCTGGAGCAATTCAAACTCCATGCAAATTTTTCAGATTAACAATTAATTAACTTTTTGGCTGTTATACTCCAAAAGCTAAAATAGGTTATAATTACCAAATTTGTCTATTAATGTCGAAATTTTCAAGATAATCACCTACTTTTCTCAGAAAGCTTCCTCCGAGCATTCCATCTACAACTCTGTGATCGTAACTCATTGACATAAACATCATTTGTCTTATTCCAATAAAATCACCTTCAGGTGTTTCTATAACTGCGGGTTTCTTTTGAATTACTCCAGTTGCTAAAATTGCAACTTCAGGTTGGTTTATGATAGGCGTTCCTATGATATTTCCAAAAGTACCAATATTGGTGATTGTAAATGTCCCACCTTTAACATCATCAGGAGAAAGTTTATTATTTCTAGCTTTTTGAGTTAAAATATTAACTGAGTTTGCCGTGCCTATTAGGTTAAGATTATTTGCTCCTTTTACAACGGGTACAATTAGGTTTCCAGATGGTAAGGCGACAGCCATTCCAATATTGGCATCTTTTTTAACTCTAATATTTTCTCCCTCAACACTTACGTTGATCATAGGGAAGTCTTTTATAGCTTTAGCTACAGCTTCAACAAAAATGGGTGTAAATGTTAATTTGTAACCTTCTCTTTTGAAGAACTCATCTTTGACTTTATTTCTCCAATTAACAAGATTTGTAACGTCAATTTCAACTACACTAGTGACATGAGGTGCAATCTTTTTAGATTCGACCATATGATGAGAAATTAACTTTCTCATCCTATCCATTTCAATTAGTTCAGATTGTCCAGAAACTGATGGAGCAGGAGTTGATTGAGTTGTAGTTTTTGCAGATTCAGTTAAAGATTTATTGTTTGATTCTGGAGTTAATGCTAGAGAACTTCTGTTCTCTATGTAGTCCAAAATATCACTTTTAGTTACTCTGTTGTCACGTCCTGTACCTTTTATTTGATTCAATTCATCAAATGAAATCCCTTCTTTTTTTGCGATGCTTTTAACAAGAGGAGAGTAGAATCGATTCGGTTTGCCAATTATATTGTTTGATGCCGAAGGTTCGTTTGCTAACTCCTTCGGTTTTTCAACGGGTTTGTCATCTTCAAGTGAGTTGTCATCATAACTAGGGGAACTTACTTCCTCTTTTACTGGGCCTTCACCTTCGATTTCAATTATTGCAAATGGTTTTCCTATTTGAATTACATCACCTTCTTTGCACAGCTTTTTCACAAGCTTTCCTTCATAATCGGATGGAACTTCAGAGTCTACTTTGTCAGTCGCGATTTCTAGAATACACTCTTCTAATTCAACGAAATCTCCTTCTTCCTTTAACCATGAAGTTACTGTTGCTTCAGCAACACTTTCTCCCATTTTAGGTAATAGCAATTCAATTTGAGCCATAAAATTAACCGAAAATATGCCCAAAAGTAGATAAAATAAGGGACTAGAGCAATATTAAAAACTAGATTCGAAAGCTTGCTTATCGATCAATTCTTTTCAATCCTTTAATTAAGATTGCAAGATCATTTAGTAAGTGGTAGTCTTTTGCGTACTGTAAGTTGATTCTTTCTTTAGTTTCTTCTTCCAAATCCAGAGCGTTAAACCTGTCAAGAGGTGATAGTATTCCTGACTTTAGGATTGGTAGTTCATTTTTAATTTCAAAAGACTTGCTGTAGCCAACCCAAGTTGATTTTCCTTTGAAAACATTAATGATGTTTCCAAACATTCTAAGGGGGCTTTTAACAAGTAATATTAATAGAGGTGAAGTTGCTAAAAGAATTAAACTTGAAATAACATCAAAAACTCTTTTGTTTCGAATGTTTTCAGGCTTGTTTAATGAATTGATATCAATTAAATATAATTGGCCAGGTGAGTCAATGCTTGAACTTCCTAGAATGAATAATGACTCAGGAGGTGCAATTTTGAATTCAGTGTCTTTGTATGATAAAGACTCCATAGTTTCAATTATTTTATTTGATGAAATGTCTTTTGCACAAAAAATAACTTCGTCTAATTTATGAACTTGAATAGCTTCGTTTAATTGATTGAGGTTTCCAACATAATTTTTGTTTTCATTTTCATACTCGGGATTAATGAAGACAAAGTTTTGAAGTAAAAAGTTTGATTTTTGAAGAATGTCTTTTACTCTTTCAATTTCCTTAATACCTCCTATGATTCCAACATTTTTTCTTGAGTTTGAATCAATTTCAAAATCACCATATTTAAGGAAATGAAGAAGTAGTCTGGAACTAGTTAAGGAAATTGCAGACCAAACTGCACTAAAAGCAATAATTGCTCTGGAGAATCTGTATTCTTCATCTAAAAATGCATACCCTATTAAAACAGTTATAGCCCCAACTGCAACTCCATTAAGTACTTTATTGAGTTTTACCTTTTTTCTATATCCTCCGAACAATGCAACTGAGGACATGATGATTATGGATATAGTTGGGATAACGTAATAAAGAAATTCATTTGGATAAGAGAAGCCTTTAACTTCTGATTCCCATATGTTTTTGAATCCTAAAATACCTCCGAGTAAAAGAACTATATCCAGCAATGGTAAGACAGATTTTTTTATGAATCTATTTAATATTGCAATTCCAGCTCTGAAATAAATAGCAAGTTTTATAAGGAAACTGAAAGTTGATGCGTTTGTTGAAGAGAAGTGTTTTTTTGCGAATATGATCATCGCATTATAAAAAACAAAAACATAATTTACCGAACTCTTTTTCGTGCTTTCTCCTTTGTAATGTATAATTCTGGTATCGGCGAAATAGTAATTCTTGTATCCAGCTTTAATTATTCTGTAAGACAAATCAATATCTTCTCCGTACATAAAGAAAGCTTCATCTAACAATCCTATTTCATCTAAAATTGATTTTCTCATTAACATGAAAGCTCCTGAGAGTATTTCAACTTCATGAGTTTGATTTTTATCCAAATGCCCGCAGTGGTATTTTCCGAATCGTTTGCTTTTTGGAAAAAGACTTGATAAACCGAAAATTTTGTAAAATGCTACAGAAGGAGTTGGTAAACTTCTTTTTGATTCAGGTAAGAAGTTTCCTTTTCCGTCAACCATTTTTACGCCCAATCCACCTGCTTTTGGATTGTTATCCATGAAAGCGATAACTTTTTCAAAAGTATCTTCTTCAACAAGTGTGTCAGGATTTAAAAGTAAAGTATATTCACCTGTTGACTTCTTTATAGCAAGATTATTTCCTTTTGAAAAACCAAGGTTTTCTTTTGAAGCAATTAATTTAACTTCAGGGAATTTATCTCTAATCATGTCGACAGAACCATCGACAGAATTATTATCAACTACCCAAATCTCTCCATCGATATCCTTTAATGCTTTTAGAGCACTTTGAATACATTGTTCAAGAAAGTGTTGAACATTGTAGTTTACGATTATGATGGATAGTTTCAAATTTAGGGTTTGTTAGGTTTAGTAAAAGTAATGAAATTTCAAATAATGTCAAGACCTTTAAACGCCTCACTTCAATAAATATTTTACTGGTGTTCTACTTTTACTTTGACAGCTTAAAATTGAGGGACTCTGTAGAAATTATTATGGTATTGACCATAAAATCGATTAGAGATTAATCCAAATTCTTCTGGTGAATTGCTTAAGTTTTTAAGTGTTTTTGTAGGGATGTTTGAGACGTCTAATATCATTAATCCATCTAAAGCGTTGTTGAATTTAGGATCTCTGTTAAATCCTATGATTTTTCCGTTTTGTTGTAAATACTTTTTGAAAAGTATTGGAACTTTAAATTTTCCTATTTCAATATCTTCAATTCCTGATTCACTGTAATGGTTATTGTAAAGTTGATTTATCTGATTTAATTTCAGTGTTTTAAGGAGGATGTTGTTTAGTTTTTCAAATGTAGGTTTATCTGTTCCAATTGCTTTGCCTAATGCACCAGCTGTAATTAAATCCATGTTTAAATCTTTTAATGCAAGTTCAATTTTTACCTTGATTTATGATTTAATAAAGGGTTAATATATTGTTAACCATTTCACTGGAATGTCAACTATTGGTAACAGATTGTTTACTTGTGGTTTACGAAAAGTCTTTTTCTGATAAAGAGCTAAAGTTTTTCACACCTTTTAAAAAGTGTTTGCTTACTATTGAGGCGTCAAAAACGCCTTTAATATCTTTGTTTTTCAATGTTTTATTAAGCTCACTTCTTATGTGTAAGTATTTGGGCAAAGCCGCGTAAAAGGAGAAATGAGCTTTAATAACTGCCCAGGTGTGTTTTGGACTTCCTTCTAAAAGGAATTTCAACCCAGCTATTCCGTCCAAAATCAATTTTTGAATCAACTTAATGAAAAAATATTTCGGTGAATGGTTTTTTATTAAGAGTAAAAGATTGTTTCTGAAATTTAAAAAGGTCTTTCTTGGACTTATTTTGTTTAGTGTTCCGCCGCCTAAATGATAAACATGAGATTCACCTATAGCGAAGATTTTATAACCAGCTCTCTGAATACGCCAGCACAAATCAATTTCTTCCATATGTGCAAAAAAGAATTCATCAAAACCACCTAGTTGCTTGAATAAATTATTTTTAACGAACATGCACGCTCCAGTTGCCCAAAATACGGGGATGTTATCATTATACTGACCCTGATCTTCCTCAAGCTCATTAAAAATTCTGCCTCTACAAAAAGGGAACCCCCATTTGTCTATAAAACCTCCTGCGGCACCAGCATATTCAAATTCCCCCTTGCTTTTATACTGAAGGATTTTAGGCATAGCAGCACCTACATCTGGATTAGATTCCATGAAATCAAAAACGGGCTCAATCCAATTTGGTGGGGTTTCAATATCTGAATTAAGAAGAACGAGGTATTCGTTGTTAATCTCTTTTAGTGCCTGATTATATCCTTTAGCGAATCCTCCGTTTTCTGGATTTTTAATGATTCTTAAATCTGGATATTTATTTCGAACGAAATTAACGCTGTCGTCACTAGAATTGTTATCTGCAATTATTATTTCAGCATAATCAGGAATTGAGTTTACAACACTTGGTAGGAATTCTTCCAATAGTTTAACTCCATTCCAGTTAAGAATAACTACAGCAACTTTTTTCATGAACCGGCGAATTTAACAAATCATTCGAAAGAATATCCCAAGAATAAAATGTTAAATTTGATAAAAAGAATTAATAAACATGTCTGCTTGGGGTATTTCCAACTTTGAAAATGATACGGCACTCAATTGGGTTAGCCGAATTGTTGAACAAAAAGAAGTAAGTAATCTATCTAATTCTATTAACGATTTTATTTCAGCTTTTTCACCAGAAGAAACTTCATTAATTGAATGTTCGGAGTTTTTAACCATAGCTGAAACTATTGCTGGATTAATAGGTAGTCCTGCGGAAGATTTTCCTGAAGAATTGAAAGAATGGATTGAATCAAAATACATTAAAATAGAGCAATCAACAATTGATAATGCTAAGAAAGGCGTGAAATTAATCATGATTGATAGCGAGGCAAAAGAAATGTTTTTGGATTCAGGTTACTTTAAATCTTGGGAAAAGACACAAAAGGATTTAATCAAAAGATTGTCTGAATGATTCTTTTTGGTCGAAAAGATAAAGTAATTGGAACTCGTGAAATACCAAGCGAGGTTTGCGAAGAATGTGGTAAAAGAGGCGGAGTTGTAAGCGTGTTTCAAATATATTATCACATTGCAACTATCCCTTTTATTCCTTTATCTCGTAGAACTGCCTCTCAATGTTATTCTTGCAGAAAAGTTAAATTGGAAAAAAACTTTTCTGAGCAGCAAAAAAGCGTCTCCGATTTATTAAAAAAAGAATACAAAACTCCATTATGGACTTTAGTAGGGGCTGGTTTAATTTTTACATATATTCTTATTACATTAATCCTTAAACTAATGTAATGCCTGTTTTTCAATCGAAAATTAAATCTGAGAACGCCGATTTGGTAATTATTCCAGTTTGTTGGTCTTTGGAAAACGATTGTGATTTTAAAAATTATATTCATCCAATTATTGAAGCTTCTAACCAAGTAGAACTGTTTCATGAATTTTATGGTTATCAAAGAGGATGTAAAATTGGAATTGATCTAGATTATCAACCAAGTCAGAGCTTGGATGATTCTGTTTCTCGAGCTTCCCATGAAACCAATTGGGCCATAGAGACTGAAGCTAAATCATCTATTTCTCTAATTAATGAAGATTATAAAAAGCTTACATCTTTTATTGATGAAAAAGTAGATTATTGGTTAGCTAAGGATAAACTTGTTGTTGTAGTTGGAGGAGGGGCGTCTATTAGCTTAGGATGCGTTAGTGCTGTTTCTAATCTTAAGAAAGGTTTTGGGTTGTTTCACTTAAGTGCGAGCCCTTTTTTGGTTCCTTATGAGGGTAAAAGATTATTGGAAGAAAATTCTATTTACAACATCGGGGTTAAAATTCCAGAACTTTCTAAGATTGTTGGAGTTGGTTATCGCTCAATAAGTCAATCAGAACTCTCTGTTCAAAAAGAAAATAAAGAAAGAATAGTCTGGTTTTCTAAAAGGAAAAATGACAACTACATTTTTAATGGAGACCCATTCAATAAGGTAGCTAAACGATGGGTGAATAATCTACCAGAGTTTGTTTACTTGAGTTTACATATTTCTGTTTTACAATCTTATTCGGTTGATGAGATTGAATATGTTTTGCAACAGATTGTTGAGTCTAGAAGGAAGATTATTGGTGCTGATTTACTTGGTTTGGATCAATTAGATAAAAATACGTCACCAAAATTAGTTGCAGAGCTGTTATTGATTTTGGCAAAAACTTATGGACGTTCAAGAGGAAAAAAATAAAAATATGGTTTTAAGTTTTGGAGAGGTTTTAATGGATTGTTTTCCTGATAGAAATGTAATAGGAGGAGCTCCATTCAATGTTGCTGTCCATCTAAAAAGGTTAGGTGTAGAGTCTGGCATAATTACCAAAATAGGAAAAGACGAATTAGGCGAACAATTGGGTGATATTTTAAAGAAGGAAGATTTGGATAATCATCTTCAAATTGATCCTCAGTATCCAACAGGTAGAGTTGATGTTACTTTAAATAATGGGCAGCCATCTTATCACATTCATGAAGGTTGTGGTTGGGGATTTATTGATTTCAAGGAAATAGAAGAACCTAATTATTTTGTTTTTGGGTCTTTGGCTTTAAGTTTCAAACATAATAAACAGTCTTTTATCCATTACAAACAAACTTTCAAGAATACATTATTTGTATGTGACATTAATTTGCGTGAACCTTTTTATGATAAGGAAACCATTGAATTGTGTTTGGAATCTGCAGATATTCTTAAAATAAATGATGAGGAATTAGCTTATTTGAGTGAAGAGTACAATCAATCCTATCCGATTCTTTGGCTTAGAGATAAATATAATATCACAAAAGTTTTATTGACAGAAGGCTCAAAGGGAGCTACTTTGTTTTGGGACGGAGAAGATGTTAAATGTCAAGTGAATAAGGTTGAAAATATAATTGATACAGTTGGAGCTGGAGATTCTTTTACATCAATATTTTTGTATGGTTTGGTGAACAAATTGCCATTTGATGAATCCATGCAAAAGGCAGCTGATTTTGCAAGTATTATTTGTCAAACAGCCGGCGCAGTTCCTCAAGATTTATCCATTTATAATAAGTTTAAAGTTTGAATAAGGTTTTAATATTCATAATTATACTTTTTAGTTTTTCATCTTGGGGGAACGAAGGTTACTTTGTAACATTTGAAACTAAAAACACCCAGCAGGTTTTTAATCCGTATTCATACTTCGATGAGGTTGCTATTGAAAACAAAAAGTTAATGGGATTGCCTTTATATGATTGGTATGATTTACCGGTTAATGAAGATTATTTAAAAGCTGTAAAATCAATTGCAGATTCAGTAGGATTTGATTTAAGATGGTTCAATGGAGTAACGGTTTATTGCGATAATATTCAGTTAAGTAAAATTAAATCGTTGCCCTTCGTAAAGCAGGTTGTTAATTTAGGTGGTGCAGAAATAATTGCCTCAGGCTCAGAAAGTGAATTTAGTAAGGATCTTATCGAAGATTTTCAAGTTTTCGATTGGCAATTAAGCACAATGGGCGGCCAGCATTTTCAAAATAGAAATTTATCAGGAAAAGGGATACGTGTAGGTGTTGTAGATGTTGGCTTTGAAGGAGCGAATGAAAATGTTCAGTTAAATCATCTATTTGAAAATGATTTGTTGAAAGATGCCTGGGATTTTGCTTTGAATAAGCCTTTGGATTATGAAGATGGTCCAAATCATGGGACGGTTGTTTCCTCTTTTGTATTTGGAAAAATAGATACATTTCAAGTTGGTCATGCTGTAAACTCTGAAGCTTTACTTGCTAAAATTAAAGCGCCATTTAAAAGTAATAACTCAATAGAAGAGGCATGGTTGAAGGCAATTGAATGGATGCATCAAAAAGGAGCTCGGATTGTAAACAGTTCTGTAGGGTATACAGGTGATACTCACACACATGATATGCTAACAGGTGATACCTGTAAGATGAGTTTGGCGGCTAATTTAGCTGCTCGAAAAGGTATGTTGATTGTAAATTCGGCTGGAAATGATGGATTGGATGTTTGGAAAAGGATAGCATTTCCAAGTGATGCAGATAGCCTCTTGACCGTTGGAGCAATTGATACAGAAGAAGGTGTGCGAACAGGATATTCCTCTTATGGTCCAAGTAAAGATTTAAGATTAAAACCAAATGTTACGGCAATAGGTGATGTGTATTGGTTTAATAATGAAGGTTTGCGAGCAATGGAAGGAACTTCTTTTTCAAGTCCACTTGTTGCAGGGTTTGGAGCTTGTGTTTTGCAAAACACACCAAATTTGAAGCCAATGGATTTGATGGATACGATTCAAAAATCGAGTACTTTATACCCTTATTTCGATTATTCTCACGGCTATGGTGTGCCCCAGGCTTCATTATATTTTAAAGAAGATACAATCAAAGGTGATTCAGCATCTGTAATTTTAAAGAAGAGTCCTAGTTATCTTGTTGATGGATATTATTACTTAAAATACAGGTCTCATATAGGTAGTCAAATTTTTTATCAAATAGTTAGTGAAGAAGATTACATTAAGGAATATTATGTTGTTCGATTTGAAGATGAAGATGATTCTCCTAAAATTTACTTTAAGGATTTAAGAAAAGGTCAAAAAATCAGAGTTTTCCATAGGGGAACTTTTATAGAAGAAGAGTTTAAATGAAAAGGATAACCTTAATTATTGCTTTACTAATTACATTTTTTTCAAATGCACAAGATTATGTAGTAGAAGAGAAGTTTACACCTAAAACTTATGGTAATTTGTTTGCTGAGTTCAATCCTAACAATAGATCTATTGTTAGTTGGGGGAGAAGTTATGATTCAAGTTCTGATGAGTTTTTAATTCCTAAAGGGTCTAATTATTTCGATGCCCGATATCAGTATAATCAAAAGTTGTTTTTAGGTTGCTCTTTTGTTTCTGGATTTGGATATAACTGGGATGCCATAAGGTTGAATAATGATAGTGCAACATTATATAATGACTCTGTTTTTCATGATAAAAGGAAGCTTAGGTTTCAAAACATAACTACAAACTTGGGGTTGCGTTTTCAAACCAGTTCTCATCCAGATGAAGGTTTTTTCTTTCAGGCAACAATGTATAATGACTTTTTGGTGCATTCGGCATCAGTTACTTGGGATGAGGTAGGGGATAGTGAACTTAAAACGCGATTAAAAGGGTTGGATTATGTAAACAAACATTCTATGGGAGTGGAGTTAAGATTCGGTTACATGGCTTTTGCAATGTTTTCGAGGTATAGTTTAAAAGATATTTTTAAAAATAGTGATGGTTATCAGGGGATTCCACGATTAACTTTTGGAGTTCAAATTGAAATGGCAGCATCAGAATAAATTACTGAACTATGTGGAAAAGCAATTTTAATGTTGATCAAATAAACGAAATGTGTAAAAGCACAATTCATGATGCTTTGGGGATTATAATTACCGAAAAAGGTGAGGATTTCTTGGCTGGAACAATGCCAGTTGATTCAAGAACTGTTCAACCTATGAGGATTTTACATGGTGGAGCTAATGTTGTTTTAGCTGAAAGTTTAGGTAGTATAGCCTCACTTATGTTGATTGATCCAAATGAAGAAATAAGTGTCGGCTTGGATATTAATGCTAACCATATTCGGTCGGCAAAATCGGGCTTAGTAACTGGAGTTGCCAGACCAATCAATATCGGTCGTAAAATTCATGTTTGGGAAATCAAAATAACAGATGAGGAGGGTAAGCTGACTTGTGTGTCAAGACTTACTGTTTCTGTTTTGCCTAAGAGATAAGAGTTGTAGTAAGTTGGAATCTAAACTAAATTAATTCAATACAAAAGGAGCAATCAAATCGAACTCAGGTATATAAACCTTGAAAGTTTCACCTGTTTGCATGTTTTCCATAATGTAATAACCTCTCATTCTTCCAATAGGAGAGGTTAGAGAAGTGCCAGATTCGTATCTGTGAGTACCTTGGGACTTTAGTATGGGTTGCTGACCAATTACTCCATTTCCTTCAACTTCGTAATGTTCGCCTTTTGAATCAAATACAAACCATTTTCTAGAAATTAACTGAACAGGGAATTCGTTTTCATTTCTTATTGCAATTTTATAAGAAAAGATGAATTCAGCTTGAGCTGGCTTCGAGAACTCTTGTTCATAAGAGCATTGTACCATTACTTCAACTCCTTCTGTTATTAAACTCCCCATGAATGCAAAAATATGAAAAGAAAGGTTTTGGCGCTACTGAAATTTGAAACTTTTGACACCTACAAGAGATTCTGTATTATCATTGAATCCTTTGTAATAAAGAAGTATTGTATAAGAGTTTTCCGTTTCATAATGACTACCATCAGTGTCTTCCCAATTTAAAGATGGATTTCCTATTTTTCTGGCTGAATAGGCATAATTGAAAACTCCTTGTTTTAACAGAAAGTGAGCCTCGTAATGTTCTAACGAGTCGTTATAAAACATTTGGTGTTCTCTGCTTATTTCTCCATTTGTAAATCCTCCGGTAAGATATACAGTGCTACTATTAAGTGGAATTTTCCTTTTGAATCTAAAGTGCACGTAAGCATAATCGGAGGTTAAATTTGGGTCTCCAATTTTAGGTAGTTTTTGAATAAAGAATTTACCATTGTGATCGAAGGTGTTGCTATACTTTTTATAGGCTCTTTTGTAATCTGTTGATGGAATAACGTGATAAATTGAATCATCATAGAAAATATCTTCCACACCTGCACTTTGCATTTTCACATCTCGAAAGTCAAGGATTCTATATTCATTACCAGCTTCAAATCGGTTTTCATTTTCGTTAGAAAAAATGAGTTCATAGTTTTTGACGTAAAGCGGTTTAAGTTCGTTTTTCATATTATCATATCTTCCGTTTTGAATAACGACAGCGTGAAATTCATTTATAGGATCGTCACTAGGAATCATCGAATGATTAACGTCAAAATTGATGATATGATGGGTATATCTAAAGTCAAAATCAACCGAAGTTGTAGGTTTAGGAGTTATGTTGATTTTATGCTCGGTAACATAAAATTTCTGAATTAAAACAACTTGGCCTGATTCTGAATCACTAACGATTATTACGTAATTGCCACTTCGTGAAAATTGCATGTTACTATTGGGGAATGAAACAGTGTAGTGGACATAATTAATAGCTGTATTTTCAGAAAAATAGAAGTCTGTGATAAAGTCACTCTCTAATCCATCAATGTAATCATGGATAAACAATTCTGAATCCTGTTCCCAATCTCGGTTGCATTTAATGAATTTATATTCAAAGTTTTTTGACTTATTGGAAAGTTCATCAAATTTCAAGGTAAGTTGTTCTTCACCTTTAAGAGTTATTATTGGTAATTCGTATTTGGAATAATATCCTTCAAAAAACACAGTTTTAATAGAGTTTTTAAAAACTTCGTTTTTGAAGGGCGCTCCAAAAACAATCAGGTTAATTAAGCATAGAGTCCACGTTATGACTTGTTTCATACAACTAAAATAAAACTGAGAACGCAAACATCAGACCTTTATTTGTTTAGAATGATTCTAAATAATAACATAGGGTAGTTAATATGTGTTAAGAAACTTTGGTTTTTGTTAATTTTGCCGACTGATTTATCACCCAATTAAGAGAGAATGTCAGTACAAGTAAAGCTGAGAAAAGGGGCGGACATCAAGTTACAAGGTGTCGCAAACCGCGTTAAAGTTGACGCTCCGGTGTCAGACGTGGTTGCTATAAAGCCATCTGATTTCCACGGGGTAATCCCAAAATTAATTTTAAGAGAAGGTGCAAAAGTTAAAGCTGGAACACCAATATTCTTCGACAAAGAAAACGAGGATATCAAATTTTCTTCTCCTGTTTCTGGAGAGATTGTTGAAATCGTTCGTGGTGCTCGTCGTGTAATTCTAGAAATTAGAATTAAAGTAGACGGTGCAAATGATGCTGAAGATTTTGGTGCTAAGGATATCGCAAATGCATCAGTTGAAGATTTGAAATCAAAATTATTAGGAGCTGGTCTTTGGCCATTCGTTAAGCAACGTCCTTTTAATTGTATTGCAAATCCTGCTGATCAGCCTAAAGCGGTTTTCGTTTCTGCTTTTGATTCAAGCCCATTGGCTCCCGATTACGATTTCTTATTAGAAGGAAGAGAAGAGGATTTCCAAGCAGGGATTGATGCTTTAGCAAAGTTTTCTAAAACAGGTCTTGTTAACCTTAATATCCCTACATCGAAAGAAGTAAGGTTTAATGTTGAAGATAAGTTTGTATATACTGATGATACAGGTAAAACTGTTGAAGTAGACTACAAAACAGCTGTTAACTCAACTGCTGTTGGAATGGGTTCTTACAAGGCTATTCAAGAAATCAAAGAAAAGTACGGAAAGGCAAGTGATTTATTCACTAAAGCTAAAAATGTATATATCGGAGAAATTACTGGTCAACATCCAGCTGGTAACGTTGGTATTCAAATCCATCATATTAACCCAGTAAATAAAGGGGAAGTTGTTTGGACAGTTAACGCTCAAGATGTTGCAATGATTGGAGAGTTTTTAAGAACAGGAAAACTAAATGCAAAGAAAGTGATTGCTTTAGTAGGTTCTGAGGTAAAAACTCCTGAGTACTACAATGTAACAATCGGACAAAATCTAGCAGGTATTCTTGAAAGCAATGTTAAGGAAGCTGAAGAAGCTCCGAGATATATTTCAGGAAACCCATTAACGGGAACTAAAGTTGAGAAAGACGGTTTCTTAGGATTCTATGATTCCCAGGTTACTGTTTTACCTGAAGGAAATAAGTATGATTTATTTGGATGGATGGTTCCAATTCAACCAAATAAATTCTCATTAAGCCGTACACTTTGGTCTTGGATGATGCCAAGCAAAGCATATCGTTTAAATACGAATATGAACGGTGAACCAAGAGCATTTGTAGTATCTGGTGAATACGAAAAGGTTTTACCTATGAGTGTTTACCCAGTTCAATTATTAAAGTCTTGTTTAGTTGAAGATATTGATGCAATGGAAGGATTAGGGATTTACGAAGTAGCTCCTGAAGATTTCGCATTGTGTGAATTCGCTTGTACTTCTAAACAACCAGTTCAAGAAATTCTTCAAGCTGGTTTAGACTTGGTTAAAAAGGAGTGCGCTTAATTAATTAGATTCATTAATTCCATTAGATAAAGAAAGATGAAGTTTTTAGAAAGACTTGTAGACAAAATGGAGCCGAACTTTGAAAAGGGAGGTAAATACGAAAAGTGGTTTCCAGTTTTCGACGGTTTTGCTACATTCTTATTTACGCCGAAGCACGTTACTAAAAAAGGTGTGCATATTCGTGATGCTGTAGATTTAAAGAGAACAATGAACACTGTTATCCAAGCATTGGTTCCTTGTTTATTGTTTGGAATCTGGAATACAGGTTTCCAACACTATAAAGCTTTAGGTTTATTAGAAGAGTTTGGATTCTTAGAGCAAGTATTATTTGGAGTAATCAAGGTTTTACCTGTAGTTGTTGTTTCTTATGTTGTTGGTTTAGGAGTTGAGTTTGGTTTCTGTATTGCTAAAGGACATCCAATTGAGGAAGGTTTCTTAGTATCAGGGATGTTAATTCCTTTAATTGTTCCTGCTGATACTCCGTTATGGATGGTAGCTGTTGCAACTGCTTTCGCAGTAGTATTCGGTAAAGAAGTATTTGGAGGTACAGGAATGAATATCTTAAACCCAGCATTAACTGCCAGAGCATTTTTATTCTTTGCATACCCAAAGCAAATGTCTGGAGATAAAGCATGGGTTAATACTGATTTACCTGATGGTTTCTCGGAAAAAGCAGGTGTTGTATTAAACGAACTTGGTCAAAAAGTTGGTGAGATTGATGCTACTGCTGGAGCTACTATTCTTGCTAAGTTTAACCAAACTATTGGTATTGCTAAGGAGAAAGGTATGGAAGCAGGAATGCAAGCGTTAGAAGCTATTCCTACTTGGGTTGACGGTTTAATTGGATGGGTTCCTGGTTCAATCGGAGAAACTTCAGTTATCGCAATTTTAATCGGTGCAGGTTTATTATTACATACAGGTGTAGCATCATGGAAGATCATGGCTTCTGGAATTTTCGGGGCATTATTCATGACTTTAATTTTTAATACAGCTGGATTAAATCCATACATGACAGTTGGTCCATTGGAGCACTTAACTTCAGGAGGATTTATGTTCGGTTTAGTTTTCATGGCTACAGATCCTGTTTCTGCAGCACAAACTGAAGTAGGTAAAGTTCTTTACGGTTTCTTTATTGGGTTGTTAGCAATCACAATTAGAGTATTTAACCCAGCATACCCTGAAGGTATGATGTTAGCTATTCTTTTCATGAACGTTATGGCTCCTTTAATTGATCATTATGTTGTTCAAGGAAACATTAAAGAAAGATTACAAAGAGCAAAATTACATTCATCAAACCACTAATTAATTAGAGAAATGGCTGTAAATAAAAATAGTATAGGATACACAGTAACATTTGCAATAGTTTTGGTAACTATTTGTGGAGCTTTATTAGCAACTTTAGCTACAAGCTTAAAGCCGGCTCAAAAAGCGAATGTTGATAATGAAAAAAGACAATTCATTTTGGCTGCTGCTGGAGCTTACAAAATGGAAGATTTAAAAGCAATGGAGAAGGCTG
This sequence comes from Flavobacteriaceae bacterium, assembly GCA_964230605.1. GTDB lineage: Bacteria > Bacteroidota > Bacteroidia > Flavobacteriales_C. The sequence goes on along the minus strand of CAXRIN010000080.1, from coordinate 6,955 downwards.
AGATTTCAAAAATCTTTGACGAAAAGATTGCTCAAAATGTTTTTGATGTTAATGGTAATGAAATTGAAGGTGAAAAAGCTTTTAATATTGACATCGTAAAAGAGTTTAAGGCTACCAAAAACGATGCTTCTATCAGAAAATATCCAATGTTTACTTTTAAGGATGCTGGAAAAGAGAAATACATTATTCCTATGGCTGGTAACGGTTTATGGGGGCCAATTTGGGGATATATCGCTTTAGGTTCTGACAAAAACACTATTGAAGGAGTTGTTTTTGACCATAAAGGTGAAACACCTGGTTTAGGTGCTAAGATTGCTGAACAAACTTTCCAAGATTTATTTACTTCAACAACCAAGAAGATCATGAGTGATGAAGGTAAATACTACGGAATCAAAGTTGTTAAAGGTGGTTTGAAAAATCCTAACCATGAAATTGATGCAATCGCTGGTGCTACAATTACTTCAAATGGAGTAGGTGAGATGTTAGAGCCTGGTTTCAAGCCTTACATGAGAGCATTTGGTAACGAAATAAAGTAATTAAAAAGAGTTTTAAAGTTTAAATAAATCACAATGAGTACACAAAAAGAATCATTGTTTTCTAAAAAGAACATGAAATTGATCAAGGATCCGTTAAACGATTCTAACCCGATTTCAATTCAAGTATTAGGAATTTGTTCTGCATTGGCAATTACAATTATGTTAGAAAACGCATTTGTAATGTCTATGTCTGTATTATTCGTATTAATAATGGCTAACGTGGTTGTGTCATTAATAAGAAATTTAATTCCAGACAAAATCAGAATCATTGTTCAGCTTGTTATTGTAGCAACGTTGGTAATTACGGTTGATCAAATTCTTAAAGCATACGTTTATGAAGTATCAAAGCAACTTTCAGTATTCGTTGGTTTAATTATTACAAACTGTATTATCATGGGACGTTTAGAAGCTTTTGCTCTTGGTAACAAGCCAGGACCTGCTTTTTTAGATGCCATCGGTAATGCTTTTGGATATACTTGGATTTTATTAGTAGTTGGTTTTGTTCGTGAAGTATTTGGATCAGGTTCAGTTTGGGGAATCAAATTCATTCCTGATTCTTGGTTGATTGACAACGGAGGATTTTATGAGCACAATGGTTTAATGTTATTATCACCAATTGCTTTATTCCTAGTGGCTTCAGTTATTTGGGTTCAGAGATCTAAAAACAGAAAACTAATCGAAGAGAATTAATCAATTATTTAATCGAGAAAATTAAGAGAGATGTTAGATTACGTAAACATAATTGTAAAGAGTATTTTCGTCGAGAACATGATTTTCGCCTACTTCTTAGGTATGTGTTCTTACTTGGCGGTGTCTAAGTCTGTAAAAACAGCTTCTGGGTTAGGTGCAGCGGTTATCTTCGTATTAGTTGTAACTGTTCCAGTAAACTACTTATTAGAAAACTATGTGTTAGCTGAAGGTGCTTTAGAATGGTTGGATGCATCTTATGGTATAAATGGAGATAACACAATGGATTTATCTTTCCTTTCATTCATCATGTTCATCGCGGTTGTTGCTTCGATTGTACAGTTGGTTGAAATGGTTGTTGAGAAATTTGCTCCTGCTTTATATGGAGCTTTAGGAATCTTCTTACCACTTATCGCGGTAAACTGTTCTATCCTTGGAGGTGCTTTATTTATGCAAGAAAGACAATATGCTTCAATTGGTGAGGCAACTGCTTTTGCTTTCGGTTCAGGAATCGGATGGTGGTTAGCAATCGTTGCTCTAGCTGCGATTAGAGAAAAAATTCGTTATTCGAATGTACCTGCTCCATTAAGAGGTTTAGGGATTACTTTTATCATCACTGGATTAATGGGAATTGCTTTCATGGCATTCTTAGGTATTAAACTTTAATAAAGAGAAGAGGAACTTTTATATTCAATAGATATGACTATAGTTATAAGTGTAGCGGTTTTCTTAGTAGTAGTATTATTGTTAGTAGCTCTACTATTATTCGCAAAGGCAAAATTGTCTCCATCTGGAAAGGTGAAGATTACAATTAATGGAGAAAAAGTTATTGAGACTGATGCAGGAGGTACTTTATTATCTACTCTTGGTAATAACAAAATATTTTTACCATCAGCTTGTGGTGGAGGTGGTACTTGTGCAATGTGTGAGTGTCAAGTTCATTCAGGTGGTGGAGAAATTTTACCAACTGAAAAACCTTACTTCTCAAGAAAGCATATTGCTGAGAACTACAGATTAGGTTGTCAGGTTAAGGTTAAGCAAGACATGGAAGTTCAAATTCCAGCTGAAATCTTTGGTATTAAAAAGTGGGATTGTGAGGTTATTTCTAACTATAACGTTGCAACTTTTATTAAAGCATTTACTGTTAAGTTACCAGAAGGAGAAACTTTAGATTTCCAAGCAGGTGGATACATACAGGTTGATGTACCAGCTTTAACTGTTGACTTCTCAAAAGATATTAATATTGAACCGGATCCATCTGATCCTGCTGGACCAGATAAGTTTAAGTCTGACTGGGATAGATTTGGTTTATGGAAATTAAAAATGGTTAATGCTGAACCTTGTTTCCGTGCTTATTCAATGGCTAACCACCCTGCAGAAGGAAACATTATTATGTTAACCATTCGTATCGCTACTCCACCATGGGATAGAGATAAAAACGACTGGATGGATGTAAATCCTGGAGTTTGTTCTTCTTTCGTTTTCTCAAGAAAAGTTGGTGATATCGTTACAATTTCAGGACCTTATGGAGAGTTCTTTATTAAGGAAACTGATGCAGAAATGATTTACATCGGAGGGGGAGCTGGAATGGCACCAATGAGATCGCATTTATTCCACTTATTTCATACTTTAAAAACAGGTAGGAAAGTAACTTACTGGTACGGAGGTAGATCGAAGAAAGAATTATTCTATGAAGAGGATTTCCGTCAAATAGAAAGAGAATTCCCGAACTTCCAATTCCACATTGTATTATCAGAGCCAGAAGAGGCAGATAATTGGAAAGAGAAGAAGTCGATAGATGATGAAGGAGATGGTTTCTTAGGTTTTGTACACAACGCTGTAATTGAACATCAATTAAAGCATCATGATGCACCAGAAGATATTGAATTCTATTTCTGTGGACCTCCAATGATGAACCAAGCAGTTATTAAAATGACTGAAGATTGGGGAATCCCACCAGAGAATGTTTCATTCGATGATTTCGGAGGATAGAATCATAAAACTTTATATTAAAAAGACTACTTCAAGTGGTCTTTTTTTTGTTTTAAGAATTTGTTTTACAGGTTTTTAAAAGGGGTTTTTTCATGTTTTTTAGGTTGTATTCCTGTTTCTGAATTCGTTTTAGAATCACTTTACATAGGCTGTTTTAATTAGTAGTTTAGGATATATCCAATAATTGTCCTTTTGTAGGATTTATACCTAATACTATGAAAAAGAAAATTCTATCTAGCATTGTAGCGTTTTTGACTGTTTTTTCTGTCAGTGCTGCGAACCAAAACATTGCAAATTTAATTTCAGAGTCTGATTGGAATGCAATATTTCCTAATAGAGCTCAGGCTGGTCACCCTCAAGGAGCAACAGACGACTTCTATTCCTATGCCAGATTTAAATCTGCTGTTGATAAATTATCAGAATACTCTGTTACATTTTCTACAGGTGCTAATGGACAAGGTACTTCCGTAGCTGTTTCGAAATCGGATGGTACATCTTATACATATGTGATTACAAGTTCTTCTTGGTCTGGTGATGATTATACAGTTGATTATGGGACTTTCTGTAATACTGGAGATGATTTTAACGATAAAAGAGAATTAGCTGCATTCTTTGCTAATATTACTAAAGAAACCACTGGTGGTTGGAATGAACCAGGATCAGGAGAAGCTGGTGATCATGGGAAATGGGGGTTATATTGGCTAAGAGAGCTGGGTCCTGGAGGGGATCCGACTCAACGACCATCTAATTGTTATACTACTGGTTCAACAGGTGATTATTCACCTGCTAACGGGAAATGTTATTATGGGAGAGGACCTATTCAAATTTCATACTTCTATAACTATGGTAACTTTAGTGATTTTCTATACAATGACACAAGATTAGTAACAAACCCAGATGCGTTAGAAACTGACGGTGAATTGTCTTTAATGAGTGCTATTTGGTTCTGGATGACTCCACAGTGTCCTAAACCTTCATGTCACCAAGTAATGCAAGAAATTTATGACGAATCGGCAACGTCTTATTCTTCGGCGTTAATGAGTAAAAAAGGATTTTTACATACCGTAAATATTATTAATGGAGATGTAGAGTGTAGAGGTACTAATGCTAAACCACTTTTAAGATCTAAATTATACAAGTACTATATGGATCTTGTAGGGTTCACGTCGAGTGAAATTGCGAATGAGGATATGGGTGAGTATTGGACTGTATGTAATTCAGGTGGTACTATGCAGAAATATACATCTTGTGATTTCCAAAATGTAGTTGTAAATAATTGTTCTGCTCCGGCATTAGGTGCTGATAAAGAACTTTCTGGAGGTTCAGCTAGTTTAGATGCAAACATTACCCTTAAAGACGGTGAATCAATTGCTTGGTATAAAGATAATGTTTTAATTGATGGAGCAACGAGCACAACATATACCGCTACTGCAACCGGAATTTATAAAGTTGTGGTTACAGGAACAGATTGTACTAGAGAAGATGCAATTATTATTTCGGCTGAAGTGTTTATCTGTTCAGAACCTACACTAGGGAAGGATAAAGAGTTGGTGTCTGGAAGCACTGTTTTAGATGCTAATATTACACTTGCTAGTGGAGAAACAATTGCTTGGTATAAGGACAATGTTCTAATCGATGGAGCAACAAATACAACTTATACAGCAACCTCGGCTGGAACATACAAAGCTGTTACTACTAGGCCTGGATGTACAGGAGAAGATGAAATTATAATTTACAACGAAGGAGAGGGACCAACATGTTCGAAACCTTCTTTAGCTGACACCACCGAATTAACTGGAGGTTCAGTTGTTTTGAATTCTAATATTGATGCACTTCAAGATGGAGAAACAATAGCATGGTATAAAGATGGAAGTACTACTCCAATTTGGAATGCAACAGGAGTTACTTATACTGCAACTGTAGTTGGAACCTATAAAGTAGTTGTAACAGGTGCTGATTGTGTTGAGGAAGATGAAACCGTAGTGGCTGTAATTTGTTCTACTCCTGATTTAGGAGGGGATAAAGGATTTGATGGTAGTTCAGTTCTGCTAGATGCAAACATTACACTTAAGAGCGGTGAAACTATTGCTTGGTATAAAGACGGAGTTCAACAATGGGGATATAGCGGTACAACATATACTGCGACTGCATTAGGTACTTATAAAGTTGTTGTAAGTAATGGATTATCTTGTTCTGAACAAGATGAAATAGAAGTGGCTGAAACTACATGTTCAACTCCTGCATTAGGGGATAATTTAAGTCTTTGTTCAGGGTTGACGGTTACTTTAGACGCGAATGTTACACTTGAAACAGGAGAATCACTTAAATGGTATAAAGATGATGTTGAAATAGATGGTTTTACATCAACAACTTACACCGCATCTGCTCCAGGTACATATAAAGCTGAAGTCACTGCTCCTGATAATTGTGTAAGATCCGATGAAATTACTGTAGCTGATGGAGGTTCACAAAAGTTACAAGTAAACGCTTCAAATAATGGAGAGTTTTGTTCTTCATCTTCACCAAATAGTGTTACTTTAACAGTTACAGGTGGTGGCGGAACTTATGATTTTTATACAGTTGCTACAGGAGGGGAACCAATTTCATCAGGAGCATCATTAGAAGTAGATGGAAGCCTTGTAGGTGAGGATGAGACAAAAACATTTTATGTACAAGAACCAGGTGGTGATCCTGTTACAGTTGGTGCTACTGAAGCTTATTCAACCGCATCTTGGACTGATTTTTCATCTGATTTTGGATGGAATGATCATAGAATGGTTTTTAACACATTTGATGATGTAACCTTGGAATCTATGGATTTTGTTTTTGGATGGAAAGCATCAGGACCTTACACTGTAATTGTAACTATTTATGAGTATGGTACAAATAACGTTGTAGAGACTAAACAAGTAGAATTAGCTGATGGTGTTTCTACAAGTGGTTTTGCACCGTATCCTTTAAATACAGCTGAATTGGGAATAGAATTACCGGCAGGTAACTATGAGATGTCTTTTATAGGAAGTACATTTTCTATTCAGGTTGTGAATGTTGGAGCAGGGATAGATGTAGGTTATAGTAATCCTGAATATTCAGTATCAGGTGTTGCAGAAATTATTGGAGTAAATCAACCTTTCCAATCAAGTACTTATCCTTCAACTATCCAACATACTCATGTAGGTGTTTATAATTGGGTATTTGTATCAGGTGGAGCTGGTGCATGTGGAAGAGCTACTGTAGATGTTACTGAAAACTGTGGTATTACTACTGGAGTTAATGAAGTTATTTCTACTGAAATTAATGTTTATCCTAACCCTGCGAATGATATTGTGAACATTGATTTAAATTCAATTAAAGCAGAAAGTGGAATTGTTAGATTATACAACTCAATGGGGCAGTTAGTAGATTCTCGCAATGTAAATGCTGTTGCAGGAAATATAGTACAGTTTGAAGTTGAGAATATCGAAAGTGGATTATACTTTGTAGAAGTAATAGCTCAAGAGAAAGCTTACAAAGCAAGTTTAGTGATCACTAAATAAATGGTGAAGATATATGATTGAAAGAGCCGCTTGTAGAGCGGCTCTTTTGTTTTAATATTATATTTTTACTGATTCCCCACAATTATACCTAAACCGTAAGTTGAGTACGGAGTGAACACCTTTCTTTACAGAAAAGATTGGTTATGAATATTTTAAGGTTTATTGAAGAGTTTCCAGATGAACACAGTTGTATCACTCATTTTA
>CAXRIN010000079.1:0-15059 GCA_964230605.1 Flavobacteriaceae bacterium | reverse complement strand
TAGTTATAACAGCAGAAGACCACACACTAGTTTAAATTTTAAAACACCTAATTTTATGCATCAAAAAACCGAAGCAGAAAATCTACTTCGGTCTAATTAATTTATCTTTAAAAACTGTCAACTTATTTTAGGACGACTCACTTCAATATCGAAATTTCGAACCTAATCCTTGATTACAACGCATTAATCGCCTTAAATTTCAAAACAAAAAAATAGCTCCATTTTTCGTGAAGCTAAAATTTTACGCTGTACTTGAACGTAAGTGGACTTCGATATCGAAATTTCGAACCTAATCCTCGATTACAATGCCTTAAACATACTAAATTTAAAAACAAAAAAATAGCTCCATTTTAATGGAGCTGTTTTCTAATATTTAATTATGCAAATCCTCAAAAGTAAAATCGATATTTTTCACGTTTTCAGGATATCTGTCTAAGAGAAAAAAAATTTTTTTATGTTTTTCAAAAAAAAGTTTTTTTTCTCTTAAAACTTTAGCACTGAATTGAGCTTTTTTTCTGGCCTTATCATTCCCGTCAATAAACTTTCCTGGAGTTTCTTTTAAACCGTTTTCCCACCTTTTTTTTATTATTTCAGGAGTGAATTGAGTTTTTAAATATTTACTATAGACATTAATAAAAGTCTGATTAGACCGTATAATTCGATAATCCGATGGTATTCCAGATTCTACCAATTTCAACCTGTTAAATGCTTTATCTAAATCAAACCCCTCAAGTAAAGTATCATAAAAAGCTTGATACTTTATAGATATATCCCCAGAATACAAAATATCAAAAGAACCAATTATCCCCCAAAAAGGTGAAGGGTTAAATGGTTTTATTAACTTCATTAAATAAGCCCCCGAACATACTGCCAAGGTTATAAATAAGTTATTCCCAGACAAGGTATTTATTTCTATTAATTGCTTGTATAGTTCATTCCATTTAACAAAATCATTATTTGACAATTGAAGCCCCTCTTTACTTCCGTGCATTTCAAAATGAATAATAGGATATTTATCAATCCTAGTTACACTAGAAATCTTTTGAATTGACTCAAAAAAATCAAGCTTAGAATTTACGATTAATAGCTCTGCTTGAATAACATCAGAAGAATATACTTTCCACTGAAGTAGGTCTCTATGCAATTCTTCACCTGTTTTAGTATCCTTTGTTCTAAGTGATTCAATTACATAGATTTTATTAAAATTAAAACCTGCCATTCCATTTCTCGTTTCACACAACTTAATTCAATTGTAAATTATTACTATACCGCTTTTCTAATAACATTTTGAATTACAGCTCTTCCGATTAGGCTAATAATTCCGCCTTTCTCAACGTACATTGGATCGTCCAGTTTATCCCAAAGGTCTCTTTTTATGTATTCCTCTTTAACCTCTGATTCAACTTTTGGTTTAGCGTTATTCTGAAGATAATCTTGGTTTTCTTTATTTGCTATTACTTTTTCCTTCATTGAAGTTTTATCAGAAACTTCTTCGCAGACTTCTCTTATTACAATAGCATCTTCTTCAGTAATGTTAAACTGTTCCTTGATATCCTCTAAAGCTGCTTCAATTGTAGTACGAGAGATTTCCCTACCTAAACCGCCAGTTTTATATCCCGATTGCTTTGGCTCTTTGGCTACGGTCATATTGGTTTTTGTCCCTTTATATTTAACCGCCCCTTTTGATAGCTCAACTTTCTTTATAAATTGCTTTAATTCAGACGTTTTACCTTTTTTAATCAATAACTGCCCTAAGACTTTAGAAAAGTGTACAAATTCATTTAGATGGTCTTCCAACTCAAAAAACTGAGCAATGAAGTAATAAAGTTTTTCATACCTCCTAAGCAATGCTACGTATTGCTTTTGAGTTTCGGCAGTTTTTAATTTCTCCTTAAACTTTTTTCTATAAGCTTGAACTAGATTGGTAAAGGCTGTATCTCCAGATGAATCTCTGTTAATAGCATCTTCCTCAGATTTAAGGAAAGTTTCTACACATTTTGTTATTTCATCCTTATCAAAAACTCCAAACTCTATAACGGCTGAGTATAACTCGTCTAAAATAGCTTTGTCTGGTTCTTTTTCTTTGAACGGAGAACCTTTTCGGTGCTTATTAAAAGCTTCAAATATTTTCGCTGAGTTATTTGTGAAATCAACTACCAAAATATCGCTTTGAGCTTTATCGGGATGGCATCTATTCAACCTAGAAACAGTTTGTATAGCATTCACTCCATTAATTGACTTATCTAAAAACATTGTAGATAACAATGGTTCATTAAAACCAGTTTGAAATTTATTCGCTACAACTAATATTCGATATTCTTTCTCCGAGAAGGTGTCGTCAATTAACTTTCCTTCAAGGTTGTTTATTTTATCCTCTTCAATTGATTCATTAGTGTCAGGATGTGTGAAATCACTAAAGGCATAAAGAACCTTCCAAGGAGAGTTTTTTTCTTCAAGTATCGCTTTAATGGTTTCAAAGTATTTAAGCCCTGCGATTCTTGAGCTGGTAACAACCATAGCCTTTCCTTGTCCTTCAATTGAAGGGAGCACTTTTTCCTCAAAGTATTTCATGATTACCCCTGACTTGTACTGAATGATTTCATCGTCCTCATACGCAATGTTTCTAAGGAGTTTTTTTACAACTCCGTCAGGAAAGTCTTTTTCAGGCAGTGCTTCAGTTAGCTGAAGATTATAAAGCGTTTGATATGAAACTATGTTTTGAGCTACATCCAAAATATAACCTTCTGCAATTGCCTCATCTTCGCTGTATATATCAAAGGGTTCTCCAAAAAAGGAAACTGTTTTTGGCGTTGTGGTTGCAGTAAACGCTACAAAAACTTGATTTCCTATGTTTAGTTTTTTTAAATCCTCGATGTTTTCATCTTCATTCGAATCATCTTTTTCGGCTTCGTCATCGTTAAAGAACTTACGCATAGTAAGCGCAAGTTTCCCATCCTGAGAACGGTGAGCTTCATCTATAAGAAATGCTACATTTCGATTCTTTAAAACAGAATCATTCTGAAGCTTTTCTTGGATATGACTAAACTTATGAATTGTAGTAACAATAATGTCTTTATCCTTGTCTAGAAAATCAGCCAAGTCTTTCGACTTATTTGTAAAATTAAGCTTTCTACCAAGGTGGGTAAACAACTCCAAATCATCCTTAACATTCTTATCTAAGGCTTTCCTATCTGTTAGGATAATAATGTTATCAAAGACCTTTTGGTTATCGGAAGTATATAGACTATCTAGTCTGTCAGCCATCCAAGCAATAGTTAGTGTTTTACCCGCTCCAGCGGAATGATTAACTAAATACTTATTTCCTAATGATTGATTCTCTTCTCTAAAACGATAAACATCTTTGGCTAACTCTTTACTTGATCTGAACTGATGATACCTAGGGAAAATGGAAAACGAAGGTTTTTTCTCCCAAACTCCATTTGTTTCTTTTTCTTTAGCGGGAACAAAAACCAAATAGTGCTCTAGGTATTCACAAATATTATCAGGCGCAAGAGCATGACGATACACGTGTTCTACTGGGTATTCTCCTTCGGTTTCAGCTTCATTAATCAAAGCAGAGTTAAACCATAGGAAGTTTTTTTCGGAAGAAGGGTTTGTAGCCACTTTAGCTTCAGTATCACTTAAAGCCAAATACAAGAACGGTAATTTGTATAGATTATTTGTTAAATCACGTTTTAAAAAGCTCTCATAAATTGCGTCGTTCACATCTTGTCCTTCATCTTCGTGTTTTAATTCAGAAACGATTATTGGCAATCCGTTTAACCAAATAACCATGTCAATACGTTGCTTTGATTTCTGACTGTAGAAATACTCTGTTTTTACCACAAATTTATTTTTGTGGTAATTTTCAAGTTGTGTGGAACTTTTTGTGGAACGTGGCTTTGGTTTATACAATTGAAGTTTAGTTCCTTTTACCATTAATCCGTTTCGAATGGTCAACCATAGCGGTTTAGTTCTAAATTCTTCAATCAAGGATTTTTCAATAATTAAATCTGTATCAGAACCGTAATTTTCTTGTATCGTTTTATACTTCTCTTCTTGTGTGGCTTTGATAAACTCAATTAAATCCTTTCTTATTATATGATAATTATGATCAGGTTTTTCGGCTTGATCATCCAAATTACAGTATCCATGAACGTTCTGTAAAAACTTACAAATATGCTCTTGGAACAATGTTTCTTTATTACTCAGCATAGTTCAACTTTTGTTTTGCTATTTCGGCAACTTGTTTTTTACCTGTTACATATTCGTGAATAAGACTTTTCTTGTAATTCTTAAGAGTATTAATCTGATCTTCAATATTTTTCTTTAAAACTATATGCTTAAGGTAAACTTGATCTAAATATTGAATAATCTCTCTCTGTTCTTGAACGCTTTCAGGAAATGAAATTTCGCAGTACTGGAAAAATTTACTTGGCACTCTTTGCTGACCTGCAGCACCCTTCATATTCGCTTCAAGGTATTTTCTAAATAAATTACTTCGAGTAAAATAATAAAGATACTTACCCAAGATTCTAAAAGAAGGACGAAGAACAAAAAACTCACTACTTCCAAAAGCAACTCTTGTGGATATATTTTCGACAAAAGCGCCTTTACCATTTTCCATGCAAGGAGTTATCTTTGCAAAAATAACATCTCCATTCTCGAAATAGTTTAGGCCACTTTCTATTTCTTTAAATTGCTTAATACTACCAGAAGAAATTTGTCCATAATCACTGACGTATTCCATTGGAACCACCTCTACTTCTTCATTTATTTCTACACGAGCTTTAGACTTTATCGGATTAAATTCGGCAACGTCTTTTATTCTATCAATAACCCAATTGTCTGCAACTTGAACTATATAAGGAATATTCGTTTTTACTTTTTTCTCGCCATTTATCCCAATCGTTGTAGCTTCTTCTAATTGCGAAAAATAAGTTTTCTCAGCGCATTTTAATTGCTCCTCCTTAATTGCAATTATCCTGTCAATCCTATCGGTGGCTTTATCTAAATAATCTGCAATAGCTTTTTGTTCTGAAACTGGAGGAAACGCAACCTTGGTTGTCAAATAGGACGTTACGTTAAGATTTTGTATTCCTGTGGTTTGCTGAACATGAGGGTAGTTAAGCTTTAAAGAGTATAAAGCTGAAAACAAATAATTAACAAAGTTGATATCGACGTTTTTATCTAGTACTATATTTGCCATGAAATTTGAGCAAATCGCATCAAAAGCTATTTTTCTAGGATAACCAACCCTACCCACTAATTGTTTTTCGCCTCCGCCTGATTTTTCTATTATCAAACTTCTCTCGGTGATTTTTCTATTAGAAAATGAACCTTCTTTTATTTTTCTTATTGTAAGATTTTCAAAAGAAAAATAAATATCATTCAAGTCTGCCACACGAAGAACAGGTATATCCAATCCCTCCTTATCACTCTCAGGATCATCTCCCCAATCGCCACCAATCACAGCCAATGTTTTATCCTTTAACCTATCAACTTTCCAGTTGGAGGGCACTTTCCCCAGCCACTCAATCCCGCTTTCCTTGTAAGTATATTTCTCCATATTACAATTCACGGATTTCGTTTAACAATTTATTTGCTTCTTCTTCTAATTGCCAAAACTGCTCAATCAATGTATCACTCTTTTCGGGCTCTTGGTATTTGTAGAAGTATTTATTTGGCAATATTTCGTAACCTAACTGCTCAAACTCTTCCCAATTGATTATTTCATAATCGATTTCTTTTGCCAAGAAGTTATTTATGTAATCCTCCTTATCCGCTTTTGTTTTGTCAAAAGGTATATATTCATTGTCAACTATATAATGGCGATGATTATATTTAGCAGATATAGGTTGAAGTTTAAGCCATTTTTTAATGTCATTAACAGCTTTTGACTCTTGTGATTTTATCTGCTTTTTTACAATTGTAGCCAAAACTGTTTCAAATGGTTTTTCACCGTCGAAATTCAATTCAATAATTGAATGTCCTACAGATACTTTCATTGTGAAGTCGCCGTATAGCTCGAAAGCTTTTTTCACATTAGCATTATTTAGTTTTGTAGTAAACTCTTCTTCAATCCACATTTGCTCACCGTTTTCATCCTCCTGCCAAAAAGTTACTTTTACTTTATGAAAAGCGAAGTCTGAATAATGGAATATCTTACAAGATTCATTTTCTTCCCAGTTTTTAAACTGGTCGTTTATCCATGTGCGATGAGTTGGAGTTATCCTATTTCTTTTGTTTCCAAAAGACTTTGGCTCTTTCTCGTATTGTTCTCGAGCGTTAACTACTAAAACGTGATCTTTCTTCTTTTTTGATTTTTGATTACTTAATAACCAAACATAAGTGTATATACCAGTGTTATAAAACATTTGGTCGGGAAGCATTACAATTGTATCTAGTAAATCATTTTCAAGAATATACCTCCTTATTTCACTTTCTCCTTGAGTTGCATCTCCATTACTTAGAGGTGATCCGTTAAAAAGAATTGCGATTTTTGAACCACCCTCATTAGCTGGTTTCATTTTCTCAATCATTGAAAGCAAAAACAATAAAGCTCCGTCATTACTAGGAGGCAATCCAGCTTTGTATCTAGAGGTGCTTAATTTTTCAACGTGAGATTTGTAATTGGACCAATCTACTCCAAAAGGAGGATTTGAAATCATATAATCAAACTTAGAAGTTGCGTGCTGATCTCCATCGTCTTCAATTGTTTCGATATGTGGAATTAAGGAATTTCCGTTAGTAACATTACTTTGAACTTCACCCTTCAATAACATATCTGCTTTACAAAGAGCATAGTTTTGAGATAAGTACTCTTGACCCTTTAGCATTACTAAGTCTTCTGTATTAACGATGCCTTTTTCTGTTTTGGCTTTATCAATCAAGTGTTCTTTCGCTACGGAGAGCATACCTCCAGTACCACAGGCTGGGTCATAAATAGAGATTGCTTTATTACTGGTTTCAGGATCAAAATCAATTTCCATTAAATCAACCATGATTCTTACAATCTCTCTAGGGGTAAAATGCTCTCCAGTATCTTTAGCATCGTCTTGAGAAAACATTTGTAAAAGATTCTCATAAACGTATCCCATCTCAATATTTGATAATCGTTTCGGACTAAAATCTTCTTCTGCTACAAGCTGAATAATATCGGAAAGGCGTTTTTCCTTTACCATTTTACTAACTACCGAACGATAATCAAACTTATCGATAATCTCTTCTATGTTCTCACTGAAGCTATTCAGATAATCTCTGAAGTGCTCATCTACCAGAGTATTACTTTCTCCTAAAATACTTTTTAACGTCCAGTTTGACTTATTGAAAAATGTTCTGAATTTATGTATTTCGTATTGCTTTATCTTTTTAGTCAACTGAGCTCTTTTTTCTTTTGCCTTCTCTGGATCTGAAGAATGAAGCTTTAGGATGTTATCATCTGAAAAGCTTTCGTCTTGAGCAATAATTTCGTCCTTAAACTCACTTCTCTTTTCTTCTAAAACACATTCGATACGACGAAGCATTATCATCGGTAGGATTACTGAAGGGTAGTCTTTCGCTTTAAATTTCCCTCTTAGCTTAATTGCTCCTTTCCAAACTTCGTTGGACAAATTCTCAAGTCTTTCTTTATTTATCATTCTCTTTAGTTTCTTTCAATAATTCTTTTGGTTCAATAGATAAAATTTGCCCAATCCTGAATAGGTCTTCAATACTTGGTTGTCTTCTGTTTTGAACATAAGAATTAACCATATTATAGCTTTTGCCCAACTTCTCCGCAAGCCATTTTTGCTTAATGCCTTTCTCCTCTAAAACCTCCTTAATTCTATTCATTTGACTGGTTAAAATTAGACATTACAAGATATGAAAATATCTCATAAAATGATTATTCAAACAAGGTAGTTTTAAACAAATAAAAGAACCTTTTAATTTAAGGTAATACCAAGCCATAGGCTTGGAATCGCCTGCGGCGATGCCCTTCGGGCGTGGCGTGCAGTGGCGCGCCACCTCGAATGCTATCGCATTCTCTTTTTCTCTGTGAGATTTGTGCTCAAATACAAACTACCTCTTTCTTCAGAAAACAACTAAGAAATATCAATGGTTGAGAGAGACTAAGCAAAACCGACTTTGTCGGTTTTGACAGGCTCGAGAAACCGTTGATATAGGCAATGGATAAATTCTTGTTCTATCGAACAAGAATATCCAATTGCCTTGACAAATTCCCCCATTAGGGAACGAGGGAATTAAAAACTCAAAAAGAAATGGAAGAAAAAACAAAAAGTTAAAAAGCTATAAATCTGAATGTTAAACCTCCCTTATTCCCTTAAATGAAAAAAAGTTGTGTTTTCTCAAACAAAAAAAAGATTCCGTGTTATTAGTTCATATGAGCACTATTGCTCCAAAATTTAAAAATTAATAAAATGAAGAGTTTTACTATTCCAGTTACTAAAGGACAAATTAATGCTTATCAACTTATCAAGGGTAAGAGACCAACTATTTCAAGCAAGGAAAATATGAAAAAGGTTGCTCAAAACTTTGGAGCATTAGGACTTCCAAAATGGCAAGCTTTGTCTCTAGCTTTTAATTATTTCAGAAATGTTAATTCAGTCTCTACTCAAGAAAAAATACAGGTTCTAAAAAACGGAATTCTTGAGCATACCGAATCAAACAAAGCCTTAATTGAAGAGCAAGACAAAGCGTTTAAGCCATTTTGGAAAATTGACACGAAAAGAGGTTTTGCAAAGGTAATCGTTGAGCCAAGTGATTTGGTTGGATTACTTACTAAACTCGGCTTTTACAAGTTTAAATACGCTAAAAGCGGTTATGTGAAACTTGAAGGTAATATAATCACAGAAATAGATTTAGATGATATGCAGGAATCCGTAAAAGAATATTTGTATAAAATTCCATCGAAGAAACTAAAGAAAATAAAAAGCCATTCTGAAGTGTGGGATTTTATTATAAACAGGAAGTATTTGTTCAGACAAACAACTACCTCATACCTCCCTTTTCTAAATGAGGAGTTTCACCGAGACAAAAAGGATGAGATTAACCTTTATTTAGAAAACGGTTTCCTGAAAATAACACATGATAATTTTCTATTCAAACCTTATTGTGATTTGCAGGGTATTGTATGGAAAAATAGTATTGTTAAAGCTCCTTTTACAAAGCTAGATTATTCCCTTTCGAATTATGAGCAATTCATTTTAAATACTCAAAATGGAGATTTAGAAAGAATGAAGAACGTCATGAAAATTCTAGGTTATTTAGTTCATAGATACAATTTTCACGATAAGATGAAAATCATTTGTCTAACAGACGAGATTATCTCTTCAGAAGCGAACGGAGGTACTGGAAAGAATTTGACATTGGAACTGCTAAAATTCATTCGTCCCACTGTTACTATAAATGGAAAAAGACTTAATAGTAGAAGCCAATTTGTTTTTCAAATGGTTGAAGATTATCATGACGTCATTTTACTGAATGATGTAAGAAGGAATTTTAATGTAGAGGACTTGTACAGCGACATATCTGAGGGAATAGAAATTGAGAAAAAGGGAATAAATGCAAAAACTAAAGAAAGAGATAATACTGGGAAATTTGTGTTTACTACAAACTACAGGAAGTTAATCTCTTCGGGAAGTACAAGAAGAAGAATTGTAAATGTTTTTTATTCGAATTACTACAATTCAGAATTTACAGTAGCGGACGAATTTAGGAAAATGTTCTTTGTGGATTTTGATGAAAAAGACTGGAATCAAACGTTTACTTTCGCTATTAAGTGCTGTCAGCTCTATTTAAAAGAAGGGCTACCTAAATCAAAGTCTTTTATAGATGAAACCCTAGAATTAAATACAAGTAAGGAGTTTGTTCTATACATGGATGAAAAGCTAAAAAAAGAAACGAGAATTAGCAGATCCAAATTGAGAATTGATTTTCAAAAAGAAATTGAGATGAATATCAGCGCTAAAGAGTTTTGCAAATGGACTGAAGAATATTTTAGAGCAAAAAATATAATTACAAAAGGTTTTGTGAATTCAAATGGAAAAACTTACGCTAGTAAACAGAGTTACTACTATTATGAAATAGTGCCAAATAATTAATTCAGTGGGTTTATTTTCGAATGCTATGTCAATTATCTAAATTTATGTTAACGTTTAAAAAAAACGTATGTAAAAGGTAAAAAGACATATAAAATAAAAAGTTGCGTTAGCTTCTTCTCTCTACCCGAAACCGCCAATTTCAGAGACACCGAAGAAAAGTTAAGGACAACCACAATACGCGTGGGCTGTTCTTGTTTCGGTGTTGGGTGCTTGGCGGTACCTGGGTATTGGATAAGTTACAGTACCACGCTACTTTTTTAGAGGACTTAAAACTCCTTTTGGTACTGGAGGAAATAAAGCCAACGCCAATGTCAAAACCTAAAATTGCTATTTATTGTAGAGTAAGTACAGATGAGCAAAATACAGATGTACAAAAACGAGTTTTGGTAGAGTATGCTCAACGAAAAAACTGGGATTATGAAGTTTTTGAGGAGGTACAATCTACTAGGTCAAAAGCTCTTCCGATAAAGAATAAAGTTCTTACCAGAATTAAAAACGATGAATTCGATGGAATTCTAGTTAAGAAACTTGATAGGTTTGGAAGAACACTAGCTACTATGATAACTGAAATTAAGGCTATTGTAGATAAAGGAAAAGCCTTTTACTCTCACTCAGAAAACTTGGATTTTTCTACCGCTACAGGTCAGTTACAAATACACATATTAAGTGCTTTTGCCGAGTATGAGCGAGAAGTGATTAGAGAAAGGACAATTGCAGGTTTGCAAAGAGCTAGAGCGCAAGGAAGAAAAGGTGGTCGCCCTAAAGGTTCAAAAGATTCATTTAAAAGAGATAACACTAATTATTTAAAACGATATCAAAACAATTAATATGAAAACAAAAACAATACTTTTTTTAGGTCTTACTATTGGGTTAATCGCTTGTCAAACTGAGGAAGAAAAGAAAAGAGAAAAAGCTAAAGAGTTTTTTCAGTATATGGCTAAAAAAAACGCTCAGAAAAAAGAAGCTGAAGCGAAACTTAATGAGATTAAGATGCGAGAAGAAGCTAAAGCAAGAGCCGAAGAGGAAAAATTGGGAATATTAAGAATCGAGGATTTGTATCAAGAGTATAAATCCAATAAGTTGAGATTTGAGAAGAAGTATAACAGGAAAAAAATTAAAGTTAAAGGCGTTATAGATGACATCTCAAGGAACGGAATGGAAGATGTAGTTTTCTCCTTTAAATACAGTGGCTTTTTGTTAAATGGGATAAGTGCAAATCTTGACGAAGAACATAAACTAAAAGGCAAAGTCTTATTGGACTTTAATAAAGGGGATGAAGTTGTGGTTGAAGGAATTTTATTCACCTTGAATAGCGGTTTCACAATTGGTTGTCAAGATAGAATACTAAACCCAAAATCGGTTCGAGAAAGGATGAATAAAGAATAATAATACAAAGCTTTAAAATTCATTAAAGGAATTAAATAAGAATATTAACCTTTAAAATATAGAATATGGACTGCGGAATAGAAAGTGGAAATTTCGGGGTTATATCAGACCCAGATTTCAGATTTGAATTATATCAGGATTGGAAATCAATTCTGTCTCAATATCCAAATTATGACCCTAGAAGGTTTTGTAAAAACAAAGGGATTAAATTCGAAGCTCTTGGGCAACTTATAAGGGAGTTTGAGTCTTATGACCTAACTGGTAAAGATGGGGATAAGCCTATTTAAAGCGTCCAAATAAACGGTCGTTTATTTGGGGACGTTATTTTGTAAAAAATTAGGGGGAGGTTGAGCACCTAGAATCAATAAATTCAAGGTCTTCAATTCTCCCCCCAATTATTTGGGGAGGTTTGTTTGGAAAGCACTAGGGTGAAAACCATCTAAAAATCATAATGCCACCTTTTTTTCTAGTTTCACCCTAATTCAATTTGGTATGGGCAAATAGTCTCTTTAATTATCTAAAATTAAAGATGAATTCTCATGCTTAGAAGTCTAATTATTTAGAGTGATTCTAAATTGCTTTTTCGACTCCAGATTTAAAATTACGGAAGTTAAGTAAGGTGTAACCAGGCAGGTAAGAACTGCCATAAAATTTAAAATTATGGAGAATTTAACAGGAAGTAATTCACTAGATCACTTTGTCAAAGAAACATTTCCAGAAGGCTTAGATATGAAGCTAACTTTTGAGGAGCATTATTTAATAATGGCTATTCGGGATAAAGAGACTACTAACATTGAAGTAAAGTCTAAAGCTGGAAAAATAATGGCTATCAATGAGACGATACACTTTGATACCCACAAGAAAAACGCTGAAAGAATATTAACTGAATATCAAGGGCGTGGCGAGGTAGTTTTTACTCCAAGATGTAAAGATGTTTATCATGTTAAAATAACATATAGAAGCAAATAAACTTAATTAAGGCGAGAAAACCTCTCCCCATTATTTATAGACGATTTTATTCGAGAAAACCTCTCTGATAAGATGCATCTGTAACAAATCGTGAAAACAAATGAAAACCGTTTAAACATTTCAAAAAATGAATTAAAGAAAAAGCTAAAACTGAAAACCCTTTCAGAAGAAGAATTCAGAGAGATAGAGCAAACCCTAGTTAATATAGCAACGGTGTGCTACAATTTGGTAAAAGAAAGTAAAATTTAAAAAGTAAAGAATTATGAAAGATTTGAAACATTTGGAAAAGTTTGTAAAAAGAAAGAAGAATAAAACAAACTGCTATTCGGATAAAATTAGAGCAGTAACCTATTCTAGGATTTCAAGTACAGGTCAATCTAATTTTAGCATTGAAGTACAAGAAGAGATTATAACGCAGTATTGCAATAAACATAAGATTGAAGTAGTCGGTAAGTTTGGAGGCAAAGCTGAATCAGCCAAAACTGATAACAGAAAAGAACTTAATAAACTCTTGAATTTTATAACACAAAAAAGTAAAACGAAATCGCCTGTAAATGCAATCATTGTGAGTCAATTAGATAGATTTAGCCGATCAGATGATAACATTACACTTTACAATAAAGTAAAAAAAATGGGGGTAAAGATACTACAGGCTAAAACTGGTCAGTCTCCAGAAAATGAAGAAGATGACATTCTATTAAGAATAGAATTAATGCTAGCTAATAGGGATAATCAAAAAAGAAGAGAGAACTGTATTAATGGAATGAAGAAAAAACTTCAAAAAGGTGAATTAATTGGTAAACCTCCAATTGGTTATGATTACTATGGACCATGTGTTACAGACAAAAACTTTTTTAGTACAAAACAAAAAATTATTATCAACGACGAAGGAAAAAAGATTAGAAAGGCTTGGAAATGGAAACTACAAGGTCATAATGATACAGTAATAATGAATAGGCTAAATTCAATGGGGGTTAAAATATACAAACAGAAACTGTCTAAAATTTGGCGTAACACTTATTACTGTGGAGTTAGGTTTAGTTCTCTCCTTGAAGAACCCGTTGTAGGACAGTGGGAACCCATGGTTTCAATTAAAGAGTTTGCTAAAGTAAATGGGTTCTTAAAGACTGATAGAGTTCATTATGAATCAACGATAATGGAAAATCATAGACCACTTCAAGGATTTATTTATTGTCCAGAATGCGGGAGAAAATTCACTGGGTATAGAAGTACTAAGACTGGTACTCATTATTATAAATGTAGCCTAAGAGGTTGCTCTGGAGGAAATATTAATGCAGAACGAACGCAAAACTCAACGCAAGAAGGAATGCACGACCTATTTAGGAATCTTTTGGAAAGCTACTCTCTTAATATTGAGCTTAAACCAATTTTTAAAGACCTACTAGAAAAGACTTTTAAAGAATTAGATAAAGAGACCACAGAACAAAGAAAGTGGCTTAAAAAACAGAAAACTGTTTTAGAAAATGATATCGAAGGAGTAACAACTCAATTCTTTAGAGGAAAGATTAAGGAGAGTATTTATGATAAAATGATTTCAAAAATGGAAACTGATATGGAAGAGATTGATTCAAAAATTGAAAAGCTAAATTTTAAAAGTTCGAACCTTTTAAAGAAAATAGATACGTGTGTAGAAATCACATCTAACCTCCCTAGAATATGGGACTTAGCGAATTATGAAGACAAACAAATCATCCAGAAAACCTGCTTTTATAATGAAATCAAATACTTTAAGAAAAATAGGCAACTTCGAACCTCAAAAGTTAATACTGTTTTAAGTGAAATTCGCCGTTTAAAGGAGGTTAAACAGGGAAAAAATGAAAAAAACTCACCCGATAATGAGGGTGAGTCTCTCTTAGTGGAGTCGGCGGGACTCGAACCCGCGTCCAAAAAAGGAATTAAAGTGCTTTCTACATGTTTAGTTCACGATTAATTGTCGGCAATAACCTGGGCGCAAACACCCGAATTAAAGCTTATTCTGTTAAATTTCAATAAAGCATCCAGACGCTACTTTATCTAGTTCAATTCAACAACGCCCCGATTAGTGAAGGTATCGAACAAACGATCACCCGAGACGGTTAGTCTGGCACCTAGTGCCTAGATTAAGCATAACGGTCTTAGACTCGATTACGCAGCTAACGCGAAGTTATTTTCTCCGTTTAAAAAGTTGGTATCCTGAATTAACGAGCATAGAAACCAAAGCTCGACATGCTTACAAATTAATTGCACTCCCTGTCAAAACCAGTCGACCCCAATAAATAAAGAACTTGTTGCAAAGATAGGGTTAAGTTTTACATTATTTCAAAGATTTTTAGATGGTAAAATTCAAATTCCACCGATAAAATGATTGATTTAGCAGATTAGTGGAACTTAAATCGGTTTAGTTCGTTATATATTTTACTACTCTTGAGTTAATGAAGAGAACTTGTTTAACCTAATACATTTTACTGATTCCCCACAATTATACCTAAACCGTAAGTTGAGTACGGAGTGAACACCTTTCTTTACAGAAAAGATTGGTTATGAATATTTTAAGGTTTATTGAAGAGTTTCCAGATGAACACAGTTGTATCACTCATTTTA
>CAXRIN010000078.1:0-22342 GCA_964230605.1 Flavobacteriaceae bacterium | reverse complement strand
CGAGCACACAAGACATAGAAGCGTAGACAACTTTTTAGTCAATTTAATAGGTGGACTTATTGCATACCATTTTCTACCAAAAAAGCCTTCACTTAGATCGGAAGTTGTTGATAATGAAAGATTAGGATTGGATGCTTAGATCGAACTCACGTTACTTAAATGTATTTCACTGTAATTAACTTCTAATCTCTCCTCTACATCCAAAACTACTTCCACACCTTTTGACTCAATTAGAGATTTGTGAGCGTTAATAACATCATTAACGACATTTAGCACATCATTACTTTCGTTTGATTGACCATCAATTTCTGAAAACACTTGAAAGACTATCGATTTTTTGCTCCATTTTTTGGATGCACTCTCCTAGCAGTTCCAAATAATCAGTTTCATCATTTGGATCTTGAATTTTAAGTATTTCAAGAATTTGACTGATGTTTTGTAAAGGAGATTTTAAATCATGAGCAGCAATCTTTGAAAACTGTTCAAGTTCCTTTTGCCTTCTAATTTGAATTCTTTCTCTTTGAAGTCTTTCTTGAGTAAAATGTATAGTTCTCCTAAGGCGGTCAGAATCCAGTTGACTTTTAAGTAAATAGTCTCGTGCACCAATTTTAATTGCCTCTTTTGCAATTTCTAAATCTCTGTTACCCGAAAAAACTATCACGTTTGAATTCGGATCAAAATTTAAAATTCCCCTCAATCCCTCAAGTCCAATACAATCCGGTAAGCTTAAATCCAAAAACACTAAATCAGGTTTCCTTTCCTGATAGCTTTTTATGCCACTTAGCAAACTGTCATTCATCTCCAAATCATAAATCCCATCAAGCTCATCAAAATGATTTTGAAGAATAAATTGGTCCTGGGGATTATCCTCAATCACCAAAACTCTCATAATTTCGTAAATTTTGTTTTAGCTCTTCACTTAGAAATCAAGAAATAATGAGTTCACCGTCAAGAAATTAGTTGTTGTTATTTCTTGAACGAATGCGAAACCATTTAGTTTCAAATGTCAGTTTTTATGAATTAAAAAATTAAAAAGGATTGCTAAAATCGGGGTTATTGATGAAAGCTGTGTCAGATAAAGTTTTTAAGAACGCTACTAATTGCATCTTCTCAAGCTCAGTTAAGTGAAAACCTCCATGTTCATTAGGCATTAAAGGATCAACTGTTGGAGAGGACTTAATACTATCACTATAAAAGTTCACAACTTGCTCCAAAGTTTGGTATCTCCCATCATGCATGTAAGGAGCTGTAAACTCTACATTTCGAAGTGTCGGCACTCTAAACATTCCCCTATCAGTATGATCTCCTGTAACACCCTCTAATCCAGCATTTGGTGATTCATCTAATCCATTATTGTGAAAGTCGTCATCTGTAAAAAGCGGTCGACCATGACAATGAAAACACTCGGTTTTTTCAGATAGAAACAAATTATATCCAGCTAATTCTAACGGAGTCAACTCTGCTTTTCCTTGCAAAAACAAATCAAATCGGGATTTATTAGAAATGAGTGTTCTTTCAAACTGAGCAATCGCCTGAGTCACTAATGATTTTGTTATTTTATCAGTTCCAAAAGCGCTTTTAAACTCAGATGGATATTTGGGATGTTGAGTTAATCGTTCAACAACATTCCCCCAATCAGCATGCATCTCTATAGGATTTATAACAGGTTCAGCTGCTTGTAACTCCAAACTCCCGGATCTGCCATCCCAAAAAAATGAAGAATTCCAGCCAAGATTGATTATAGCAGAAGCGTTTATTTCACCTTGAATCCCATCGATTCCAACACTAAATCTTTTATCATCTGAAAAGGCTCGTGATTGTTGGTGGCAAGATGCGCATGATTGAGATTGATCGCCTGACAAAATTGGATCATAAAAGAGTTTTCTTCCCAAAGCAATTCCTTCCGTAGACAATGGATTGTCATTGGGAATGGGCATTTGAGGAAAGCCTGTTGCTTCAATCGATACGTGTGTATGCGTGTGATTATCATCATTTGGATCAATAACAATCTTATCCCTACAAGAAAATACGCCGAGAACAACTAGTATGTAAAGAATTTTTCTTCCCATAATCAAAGTAAGGAAAGCCAAAAGGCTTTCCTTTAATTTACTGATTAATAACTAATTATTCAACGGATACAGATAAAACTGATTGCCCGTTTCCTTTTAAAACCATTTGAGCATCCATGTTACCCATTATTGCTGGACCATAAGTTGCGAAATCGTAAACCGTAGGATCGGTATACCATTCGTTAACATCCATTGTAATCGTTAAATTCATCCCATCCTCGTTTATCGTAAAGGCTGAATTATCGAACGTTACATCAAAATAATATGGATTGCCCATGGTAGGTCCTGTGTGTGTTTTGTAATTCTTAATTACACCTAAACCTAATGAATCATAGGTTCCTTCGAGCTTCATGTAATGGTAACCACCTCCCATAGGCTCTGGCCATGCCATAGCCACTTCTTCAACGGTTGTTAAAGTATCTGTTACATTCATGTTTGAGTCGATCCCAAATGTAACTCCAATTGAAGAATAAGTACCAACTGGTAATTCAATTGTTCCATTGTACTCTAATTTAGTAGGGTCTTCAGCATCAATATAAATTGGACCTTTTACTACCTCAGCTGTTCCGTTAGATTTATTAAAAGTAATATTACTTAAAAAGTAAACTAATTTAGTTACTTCAAACTCATGCCGTGCGGCATTGGTATATTTCAAAGTATCAAATTCTAGCTGCTCAGATCCTACCTTATGATCAAACGATAAATTTACTTTTCCTGATTTTGCAGACTCTTCGTCTTTTTTACATGAGATTGTTACAAGAGTAGCTAATGCTACTAATGATAATGCTAATTTTTTCATTTTAATATTGTTTAGTTTTTAAAAAATTGCCGTTTTGGCATTGATCGTAAAAAAAACTAAACAGTTGGTGGATGTTCAATTGAAATCAAGAATGCTGGAAGTTCAGCCTCAATTATTTTAGGAAAACTGGTTAAAGTGATATATTTAGTTGGATGAGTAATATTCAATAATTCAACCTTCCCAACTGGATATTCGAGCTGAATTCTGGAAACTGGTTTTTCTTCTTCCTCCGTTGACTGTTCGGCTAACATTTTACTTAAATGACATTTACCATCACAATTCATCTCAGGCTTATCCTTATTTTCACAAAACTCTTCAGCTATTTCCTTCTGATTTAAAGCAAAATCAATCATCACTTTTACCGGCGCTAAAAGAGCCAATAAATAAAATGATAAAAAGATTAATGCCTTAATTCTCATGCTTTAAAATTAATGCTTTTTAATAAAGAATTATGTAACAAAAATTACAGTCCTGCCAAAGTAGAAAGTAAAGCTGTTTCGGACACCACTTGCATATCCAAAGTTATTTCTAAACCATCAGTTATCATAATTTCTTGTTTATGCAATCTATACTCATCATTTTGATCTTTCGCCATAGCGACTATAGTAGCATTTTGACCAATTGGAGCATGATTAACAACCAAGTTATTCCCTTTAAGTAATCCTTGGTAATCCTTTAAAGCAATATACAAATCAATAAATTCTCCTCCTTTTCCTTCAACTGAGAACTTAACATCCGTAGTTCCATTATTACTTCCTGCTTGTCCACAATTTTGCCATCCCATTTTTGCGGTGTGCATTTGATATTTTTCTGCTTGAATAATTATAGACCCATCGAAAGATGCATCCCATGAACCAAATTCGTTATTTGGATGATCTCCATGGTAAACATTCATACCTGCCTTAGTTGCAGTAGTTGCTAAAACTAAAGGATATTTCTCACCTGATTTCAGCACTAATTCTTTTCCGCTTTCCCAGGCAGTAATTTTAACTTCTCCTCCAGATTCTAAAATTGATGTACTTGCCAAAGTAGGCATTCTATATAAAATCATATCCTCATAGCTATACAACTCAATTAATTTTAAAGAATATGGTAATTGAACCTCATCTCCGTTTCGATGTTCCAAAATGTTTCTGAATCCCCAAAGCTCTGTCCCTTCCATTCCAACAATCGGAGCACTTCCTGTATCAGAGGTTATAACAAACTCTTGCTCTTCTGGCTTGTTTTCATTGTAAAATTCATCCATTGGCTGAAACTCAGCCTCCTCATTTATTCTATCATCATTACAACTAGATAGTACTACTAAGAAGTAATTATACTTAAAAATATCTTTTTCATAATCCAATTATTTTGCCTTATAAAGATGTATATGCAGGACAAAGATGACTGTTCCCTCCTTTCCCTCCTTTGCATCCGCCGAAATAGACGTTAAAGCCTAATCTTAGGTTGCTTTCCCACCATTTTGAATTTACCCGGTATTCTAAAAAAGGACGAACACAACCGAAATTCTTCACTATACCACCACCAAACTCAGCTGTAAAATTTGCTTGCTGCGCTTTACTTTAATCAGAACTTTCGTAATTAGACCAATGGTTATAATACGGGCCTGCGTTTAAGAAAACTCCCCATTTTGTTGACGGGCTTAAGTTATAATTAATGTTTGCCTCCCAATAAGATTCTACAATTTGATTCCAACCTGGATAAAAACTTATTTGAGGAGATATAAACAATCTTTCCGATAAATGAAGATGAGATCTTACGCCTATCCCCAATCCTTTGATTGGAATGTTGTACATAATTTCAGGGCCTACGCCCCATTCTTTTATCACCTGAGATTTCGCACTTATCGCAATAATGAGTGACATTAAAAAAGTAATTTTTTTCATTTGTTATTCAATGATAACATATTGAATAACATGCTCTCGGAATGTCAGTAAAAGCAATAATTCAAGGTAGTTAGTATTATTCACAAAACTACTTACAAAGGGAATGCCATTATTTGCAATCCTTCAATATTATCAACAAAAAGAAATGGATTTACTGTTTAAAACTAAGCCTTACCTAGGTGTTTTAACATTTTCATGTGATTCCATAAAGCCGAACGAAAAGTAGGCTGAACTGAATAAGGTAAATTAAATTCCTCTGCGGTCTTTTTAACAATCTTACTCAGCTCTTTATAATGCACATGACAAATATTTGGAAACAAATGATGTTCAACCTGATAGTTCAATCCTCCAGCATACCAAGTAAGAATCTTGTTTTTAGGCGCAAAATTAGCTGTATTTAAAACCTGATGACTCGCCCAATCTGTAGGAATCTCTTCTCCTGCTTTGGCATTTGAGAACTCAGAAGACTCCATTACATGAGCCGGTTGGAAAATACAACTCAAAATGAACCCTGCAATCCAGTGCATTAAAGCGAAATTTAACACTACTGTCAAAATTGATACATCAGACAACCAAATTGGCAACCCAATAATATACACATAATATGCTACTCTCAATAATATTAATTTGGTTAAATGAAGTCCAAATGATGTTTTAGAAGAACTTTTTAAAAGCCCCATTTTCTTATATCTAATTAAAGAGTCAAAATCTTTAAATGTTGCCCAGTTTAAGGTAAGCAAACCATAAAAGAACCAAGCGTATAAGAATTGAAACTTGTGAATTCCCTTTCTCTTTTTGTTTGGAGAGAACCTTAAAAAGAAAGGCGTATCAATATCTTCATCGTATTCTTCAACATTTGTGTAAGTATGATGAAGTACATTGTGCTGAATTTTCCAATTAATTGAAGCTCCTCCAACTAGATTAATCACCTCTCCTAAGAGAAAATTTAATGTTTTGTTTTTTGAATAAGAACCATGAATAGCATCATGCATTATACTTAAACCAATTCCAGCCATTGAAACTCCCATGATTACCCATAACCCTGAGTACAACCACATATTTTGAATATCCGCAAAAAGAACAAAGAAATAAGGTGTTAAGTAAGCAGCTATCATGAAGAATGTTTTAAAATACATTCTTAAATCACCAGTTCTACTCTTATTATTCTTCTTGAAATACGCGTCAGTTCTGGTTTTTAACGCTTTAAAGAAATCGGTTGATTTATTGTCGTATTTAGGAGGTATAAAAGTCATCGTTAGGATTTCCTGCAAGATACAATTTTTATTAGGCCTTGGGCTGATAAAAGACTACAAATAAAGATATTTTAATAAAATCTCAAAATGATAACAATTCACCAAATGAAACTTTTCAAGAAAAAAATGGTAAGAGAAATCTACGCTAAATCCCTTACATGAAAACCAACGTATTTGTTATTTTATCGATCTTTTTCTCATTGGTTTCTCAAAGCCAAAATGAGCATTTTTGTGCCACCGATTTGATCCAGAAAAAATACTTTGAGAATCACCCTGAAGAAAAAGCGCAATTCGAAAAACAAGAAAAATTACTTCAAAAAGCTATTCAGAAAAACTTTATTTACAAAAGTTCAGAAGAAGTTTATAAAGTTCCAGTGGTAATTCATGTTATGCATCTTGGAGAAGCAGTAGGCACTGGAAATAACATAAGTGAAGCCCAAATATTAAGTGGTATTCAACAATTAAATGATGACTACAGAAACGTAAACGGGAATGGAATTGATATGGGTATTGAATTCGCATTGGCCATTCAAGACCCCAATGGGGAATCAACAACAGGAATTATAAGATACAATGCCTCGGGCTTAGGTGATTATGCCACGGATGGTGTTTCTGTTGGTGGAGGTGCTGGTTACGACGAAACTTTACTAAAAGCCGCAAGCAAATGGTCTAATGATCATTATTATAATATTTGGATTGTTTCTGAAATTAATGGTAACGATGGAAGTTATGGCACACAAGGTTTTGCATACCTCCCAGGAGCTTCCTCAACATACGATGGAGCAGTTATTCAAAATACAGCTTGGGGTGATCAAGGAACCGTTAACAGCTGGAATAACTTAGGAGTAACTATCACTCATGAAATGGGGCATGGATTAGGATTATATCATACATTCCATGTTCAAAACGCTGGAGACACCACTGGAATAGGCTGTCCAATTAATACTAATTGTTCAACTCAAGGAGATTTATGTTGTGATACGGATCCACATACGGTTAGTGCAAGCCACACTTGTGACACGGCAGAAATTAACCCTTGTACTGGTGTTAAATATGGAAATGTAGTGCGAAATTACATGGACTATTCAGATCAAGAATGTCAGGTTATGTTTACCAATGACCAAAAAGACAGAATGAGAGGTATTTTAGAAACCACTCGTAAAGGACTTCTTAACTCAAGGGCTCTAGATCAACCAATTGCGGCCTGTGCCAATCCAATAGATGCTTCTTGCACGCCTACAACTGGGGCAGATGGATTAAGTAACTATTTTTGCGGAATTAAAGAATATGCTTTTAATAAGTCATTAAATATTTCTAGTTTCTCAACAGCCGATCAAGACAACGGTTACCTAGATATGACAGGGAATTGTTTAACCACATCCTTTTTAAATCCCGATTCTACTTATAAACTTAAACTTACACAAGCTGGATCAAACCCAGGATATACAAAAGCTTGGATTGACTATGATAATAGTGGCTCTTTTGAAACCGGCGAACTTATTTTTGACAAAACACTAAGCGGTCAAATCCCTGATTCTGTCAATGTTCTAATCCCAACCAACGTAACTCAAAACGAATTTTTAAGACTAAGGGTTTTAATAGATTTAGGTTCAGCTCCATCAGATGCATGCGATGACCCACAATATGGTCAGGCGGAAGATTACACTGTATACTTCTACACTCCAGGTGAAGTAACTTCAGATGTAAAAAGTCTAATGGGAATTCATGATTTATCAATATTCCCTAATCCAACAGAATCCGTTTTAAATGTTCATCTAGATTATTCTGGAACCGAAAACTTAGCAATGTTTATTAGAGATATTCAAGGTAGACTGATTGACCAAAAGATCATTCCTCAAAATTTGAAGGTTCAGGAGTTAATTGATGTTTCAAATTATCAAAATGGGATTTATAACATCTCCATTCAAACATCTGAAGGCATGTTTAGTCAAAACTTTTTGGTTAAATAAACCCAAATCTTTTGAAATGTTATTTTCTTGTTAATCAAAGCAACCTATTTTCATTTACTTTGTCTGAGGTATCATAACTGTAAAGGCAATTAAAAATGAAGAAGACATTCAAAATATTTTTAGGGATTATCGTTATTGGAATTTCTGTTACTTCTTGTAAAAAGGAAAACCCAGATTTTACATCATCAGAAAACAATTCTTTAGCCGATGCTGCTTTTATACACATTGAAAATGTAGTTGATGCAGAGGTAAAGTTTGCAGAGGACGAAAATGCTGCTCAAAAAACTAATGGAATACAAAGTGCAAATCACGATACATGCGCTTCAGTGACTTGGTCACTATCAAATGACTTATCATATATTGATTCTGTTACTATTGATTATGGAGAAGGAGGATGTACTTGGCAGGGGAGAACAAAAACCGGGAAAATCCTTGTGACAATGGACGGAAAAGGAAGTGAAGAAGGTACGAATACAAAAGTTGAATTAATTGACTTTACGATTGATGGATATAAGGTTGAGGGAATCAAACAAATTGAAACAACAAGTGTAACTAGGCTTCTAGGATTCCCTATAAATTGGACTGAACATGTAACGGTGTCAAATGGGAAAATTACAAGCCCCAATGGAAATGAAAAATTTACTTGGACATCTGACAGAATACATAAAGCTGGTTTGATTGACAATGAAATTATTCTGTTAATTGATGGAACAATTAATGGTGTTAATACAAAAGGAGAATCTTTTACCATTACAACGAATAGTAATAACCCAATAAAGTTTGTTTGGGGATGCCCAAGAGTTGTATCTGGAATACTTAACATAACTCCTGCTGGTAAAAGCACAAGAACAATTGATTACGGAGATGGAACTTGTGATTACAAAGCAACTGTCACTATTAATAAAAAAGATTACGAAATCATTCTTTGGTAAACGATAATAACCTTTAAAAAAAAGAGGTTGACTTGATTTAGTCAGCCTCTTTTTTTTAAAATCTAATCACACCAAAAGATAAGTGCCGGTTCCATCAGCTTGGGGTATTTTTTTTGGGGTGAGGGTAAACGAGTTTGCTGACAGAACCGGCACTTTAAAGTACGAGTTAAGTGTGTGAGGTGTGTAAAAGAACGTGTGTATAAATTAGTTAGTTAGCGTTTTAAAATCCTAATTGCTAATTCTATATTCGTTTACCTCTCTTTGCTATTTTTAAATAATAGTTTTCTGTCTTACCTAAAAACATTTCTATGAAAAATCTAAATCCTTCTGTGAAAATCTAAACTGATTCTTTTCAAAAAAAATCCCCCTGTGGGTGCAGGGGGATTAAAAATATTATTGCCAGACTTAAGGTTTAAAAACTCTAAATTAGGGTACTTAGCGTTCGGGTTAGTTATGCTGACAATAATAACTTAACATAGGGGTTATTATTTTTCAAAGATAAATCGTCATTAACCGCTATTCAAGAAAGCAGTGATTAAAAAACTGTTAAAATTATTTAACGGTTAATGTTGAAAAAATCAAAGATTTTATCCAATTAAGGACTGATATTCTTCAGCAGATAAAAGTGCATCAAACTGACTTGTATCAGATACTTTCACTTTTATCATCCAACCTTCTCCGTAAGGGTCTTCGTTAACTGTTTCAGGAGCATCTTCAATTGTTCCATTCAACTCCAAAATCTCACCTGTCATAGGCAAAAATAAATCCGATACAGTTTTTACAGCTTCAACAGTTCCAAAAACTTCTTCAGCTTCAAGAGTTTCTCCTATAGTCTCAACTTCAACATAGACGATATCTCCTAATTCACCTTGCGCAAAATCAGTAATACCAATTGTTGCAATATCACCTTCTAATTTTACCCACTCGTGGTCTTTTGTATACTTTAATTCAGCTGGAATATTCATTTGTTAAATTTTAGAGCTACAAAGATAATAATTTGATTAAGCTATAAGAGTTTTATCGCAACGATTCGATTGTCAGTTAATAAAAAGTTATTAGTTGTATTTTTGGTCATCAAATTCAACCAATGAAACAATTAATTCTAATATCATTTTTATTTTCTTCATTTGTAGGATTCTCTCAATCTGATTCGACTTTAAATCAAAAATCAAATTTTGAATTCTTAAATTTTACTCCAAAAAACAAAGGAAAATTATTTCTCCATTGGGGATACAATAGAGGATGGTATACTAAATCTGATATTCACTTTTATGGCGAAGGATTTGATTTCACACTTTATGATGTAGTAGCGAAAGATCGACCAACTCCTTTTCAATGGGGGCAGTATTTAGCTCCGCAAAACCTCACTATCCCTCAAACCAATTTAAAGATTGGATACTTTATAAAAAACAGATGGAGTTTATGCTTTGGTGTTGACCACATGAAATATGTAATGCAGAACAAGCAAACTGTTATTATTGATGGATATATTAACGTTGGAAGCGAACATGATGGAACATATGATAATGAAGAAAAGAATCTTGAAGGAAGTTCGTTTGTTTTATTCGAGCACACCGACGGATTAAATTACATCAACATAGAAGCAGATTACTGGACTCCATTAATTAATTGGAAAAACAAAATTATTCTTCAACATAATATGGGTGGTGGAACTGGTTTCCTGTTACCAAAAACAAATGTTACAATGTTTCGAACAAATCACAGAGATGATTTTAATATTGCTGGTTTTGGTGTGAATATTAAAACAGGTCTTGATTTAAGATTTTGGGATTACTTCTTATTGCATACCGATTTCAAAACAGGTTATATCAATATGCCAAATATTAGAATTTCAAAAGATAAGGCTGAAGGAGCTGATCAACATTTTGGATTTGCAGAGTTTGATTTTCTCTTAGGGTTTAATTACAATTTAGGTGGTAAAAAGAAATACCCAGGCATGGATAATCCATCTTTTTAAGCTATTCCTGACTAAAATCCCCTCTTAATTCCCTATAGAGTTTTCTTGCTTCAAAGGCGTAAAAGCTATCTTGATGTTCTAATACAATTCGTTCAAAGCACTTCATTGCTTCAGAAGGGTTATTTAGAATTTTATGATATATAATTCCCATTTGAAATAGGGCGTCATCTTTTAGTAAATCATCATAATCTATAGCCTTTTGATATTGACTAATTGCTGCTTCCCATTTTTTGTTTTTCATATGAATTTGGGCTTTCATGAAGTAAACATCATCTAAAAGAGTAATGTTATTAGGATATAGTTCCAAAATGCTATCACAGGTCAAATTAGCCAAAGAATCATTATTTTGATAATTGTATAAATCAGCTCTAGCAAACAATTTGAGAGGAGCCGTGGTTGTATCTAAACCTAAATTATCGGATATTAAAACAGATAACTGCAAAGCGTCATTTGCAATTAGTTTAGTTGTACTAGCTTTTAAAACGTCTAACTGTGTTTTTGCCCAATCAAAATCACCTCCATAAAAGTAAGCTTTAGCTGATTTAAGTTTCGCCTCATGACCTATAAGGTCTTCGGGGAAATCTTGATTGACTTGACCGTATAAAAGTGCTGCTTCCCAAATTTCATTTTCCTTTACATAAATATCTCCTAATGCTATTTTGCATTGGGCTAATTCTGTTTTCTTGGCTCGTCCTATTTTTAAAGCAGATTCTAATTCTGATTTTGCACTTTCGGTATCATTAAATTGAAATGCAAGTAATTTTGAATAGCCTCGAATTAATTCCATAGTATAGTTGTTCCTTCCCAATTCTTCTAAAGTCTCCTCATAATTTCTTTTAAGTTTAATTACGTCTTCTCGTGTTGAAGATGGATCTTCATCTATTTTCAAGTTTAAAACCTCAACGGTCTTGGTTCTTGCCAATCTGTAATAGTATGAATCCTTGTCCTTTTTTATCAAATAATCATATGCCTTTATGGCAACATCATAATCCTTATTTTGAACACAAATTTTTGCAAGTTCAATAATTCTATTCCCTGCTTCCTGATTTCTTTTATCTAATGCTTTCGCATGCGTTAAGGCTGAAGAGAATTTCTTTTCTTGAATGAAAAACCAGATTAATAATTCAGATAAACCAGTATTAGCAGGGTTCTTTTGAACTTTTTCTAAAAGAGCATCTTTAAAAATTCTTCTCTTTTTTCCATTTGCATCATCATGAAAGTAAGTTGATAAAGCACCTTTAACCGATTCTAAATATGCTTCTCCATAATCCATCACGCCAATTAAAGATTCTGAAACCGCTGTCAAATTCCCTTGAGCTTCATAAACCTTTGCTAACTCAAATGCAAAAGGATAATCTCCATCTAACAGTTTTGCGCCTTTTTTATAGGCTTTAATGGCAAATTCATATTTACCCTTTTGGTAAAATCTGTTACCAACAGAAAGTATAGAGTTTACATTAGCCACCATATCTTTCAAAGTGGTTTCATAGGCTTGATTGGCTTTAGATTCCTTTCCCCATTTTTCTAAAACAAACCCTTGATCAATTCCATATTCTATTCTATCAGGATGTTTTTTCAGTTGTGTTTTCGCCAGTTTTTCTGCTTCTTTATACCGTTCTAAAAACAGATAAGAAGTCATTAAGGGCTCATAAAATTCTTTCTTAAACGAACCTTTATATAAATCCTCATAAAGCAAAACTGCTTTCTCGTACTGCTTTTCAGCATAGTATTGGTAGGCTAATTTTTCGTTTTGGGATTGGCTGAATGCATTAACCGAAATAAAAAAGAATAATAGTATGATAAAACGGTAGAGCATTAATTAAAATTAGCGTTTAAAGTTTAAAGTTTAAAGTCTAACGTTAGGTTTCCCCGTTAATTGCAAAGAAAAAGGGAGCAATGCTCCCTTATAACTTTATACATTCAATTTGAAACGTTATGCTCCTGAATCAATAATTCAGGTTAGGCCCTAACCATTTTTCAATAGTTTCAACAGACTCACCTCTTCTCTCAGCATAATTCTCTACTTGGTCTTTTTCAATTTTTCCGATTCCAAAATATTTCGATTCTGGATGCGCAAAATAATAACCAGACACCGAAGCTGCCGGGTACATTGCTAAACTTTCCGTCA
The DNA here is from genome assembly GCA_964230605.1 of Flavobacteriaceae bacterium. Lineage (GTDB taxonomy): Bacteria > Bacteroidota > Bacteroidia > Flavobacteriales_C. Next base: position 9,327 of record CAXRIN010000078.1, on the reverse strand, counting down.
AAGAAATACCCGTTAATTCTTCCGCGTTTAAAAGCTTAAATAAAGTAGGTTTTTCAAGGTGATCCGGACAAGCTGGATAACCAGGTGCCGGACGAATTCCTTTGTAGGATTCCTTGATTAATTCATCATTCGATAGTTCTTCTGCAGCAGCATATCCCCAAATCTCTTTTCTTACTTTTTCGTGCATGAATTCAGTGAACGCTTCCGCAAATCTATCAGCTAAAGCTTTTAACATGATTGAATTGTAATCATCATGATCTGCTTCAAACTTTTCTATATGCTTTTCAATACCAATACCTGCGGTTACAGCAAAACCTCCAATGTAGTCAGCTAATCCAGTTTCTTTAGGGGCTATATAATCTGCTAATGAATGATTGAAAGCTTTTTCCGATTTCTTTAATTGCTGGCGGAGCATATGGAACTGATCTAATACTTCAGCTCTTGATTCATCAGTATATAATTCGATGTCATCACCAACAGCATTAGCAGGCCAAATCCCAATTACGGCTTTATTTTGCAACCAGTTTTCAGTAACTATTTGATCTAACATTTTATTAGCATCCTCAAATAACTTCTTAGCCTCCGTTCCAACTACTTCATCTTCTAAAATAGCAGGGTATTTACCATGTAAATCCCAAGTTTGAAAGAATGGGGTCCAATCAATGTATGCTCTAATTTCACTTAATGGAACATCATCAAATAACTTTACTCCTGTCCAATTTGGTTTTTTAATATCCTCAGCTTTCCAGTCAATAGGTTGTCTGTTTGCCTGAGCATCCACCAAAGAAATCATTTCTTTCTTCGCACGACGATTTTTATGGTGATCACGCATTCTTGCGTATTCATCTTTTGTTTCTTTGATAAATGAATCTTTGTCATCGCTCAACAATTTACTAGCTACAGTAACCGAGCGAGATGCATCAAGAACATAAACAGTTTGACCACCTTTATAGTGTTCCTCAATTTTAACGGCAGTATGTATTTTTGAAGTAGTTGCTCCACCAATTAAAAGCGGAATATTCATCCCCTCTTTTTCCATTTCTTTGGCAACAGTAACCATTTCATCTAACGATGGAGTAATTAATCCTGATAAACCAATCATATCAACATTATGCTCCTTAGCAGCAGCTATAATCTTATCGGAAGGCACCATTACACCGATATCAATAATCTCATATCCGTTACATCCTAATACAACTCCAACGATATTTTTACCTATATCATGAACATCGCCTTTTACTGTTGCTAACAAAATTTTACCAGCAGATTTCCCCTCTTCTTTATCAGCTTCAAGATATGGTAATAAATACGCTACGGCCTTTTTCATTACCCTTGCAGACTTAACTACTTGAGGCAAGAACATCTTTCCGGAACCGAATAAGTCACCTACTACATTCATTCCATCCATTAATGGACCTTCAATAACATGAAGTGGTTTAGCATGCATTTGGCGTGCCTCTTCAACATCTTCATCTATATAATCGGTAATTCCTTTTACTAATGCATGTTCTAATCTTTTAGCAACAGATTGTTCTCTCCAAGCGGTATCAACAACTTTTTCTTTAGCTGTGCCTTTTACTGTTTCGGCAAATTCTAAAAGTCGTTCAGTGGCATCATCTCTTCTATCTAATAAAACATCTTCAACACGTTCTAATAAATCCTTAGGGATATCATCGTAAACCTCTAACATACTTGGGTTTACAATACCCATATCCATTCCTTCATTAATCGCATGATAAAGGAAAGCTGAGTGCATTGCTTCACGAACAGGGTTATTTCCTCTGAACGAGAATGAAACATTTGAAACTCCTCCACTTACGTGCGCACCAGGTAAGTTTTCACGAACCCAACGAGTAGCCTGAATAAAGTCGATAGCATTTTTTCTATGTTCCTCAATACCAGTTGCTACAGGGAAAATATTCAAATCGAAAATAATATCTTGCGGAGAGAAATTTACTTTCGGACCTGTAAGAATATCATATGATCTTTGAACTATTTCAATTCTTCTATCATAATTATCTGCCTGTCCAACTTCATCAAATGCCATTACTATAGTAGCAGCACCATATCTTTTAATTTTCTTCGCTTGCTCAATAAACTCTTCTTCTCCTCCTTTTAAAGAGATTGAGTTTACAACACATTTTCCCTGAACACATTTCAACCCAGCTTCAATGATTTCCCATTTTGAGGAATCAATCATGATAGGAACTCTAGCAATATCTGGTTCAGCAGCTATTAAATTAAGGAACTTAGTCATCGATTCTACACCATCGATCATTCCTTCGTCCATGTTAATATCAATAACTTGTGCACCTCCTTCTACTTGTTCTCTAGCAACAGCTAAAGCTTCATCAAAAAGCTCATCTTTTATTAGGCGTAAAAACTTTAAGGAACCGGTTACATTAGTTCTTTCACCAACGTTAATGAAGTTCATTTCAGGAGTAACAACTAATGGCTCTAAACCACTTAATCTCATAAATGGAACATTATTCCATTTGTATTGATATTTACCTTTATAATCTGGATGTAAACTCATAGCTTTTATTTTTTTGGACGCAGAGAGCGCTAAGGAGTCACAGAGGACTCAGCGAAATTGTTAACAAACCTCTTTATTCCTTCTTTTAATCTAGGCACATTGAAATTGATTAGTAAACCAACTTCGTTCTCAGATAATTTTAAATACGTTAAAGTTTGTGCTTTATACACTTCTTTTATTGTTTCTACAGCTTTTAATTCAACTACTACTTTTTCTTCAACTAAGAGATCAATTCTATAAGCAGTTTCTAATTTTAAACCTTCGTAAATGATGGATAATTCTTTCTCCTTTTCATAATTTATTCCGAGTAGGTTTAATTCTAAACACAAGCAATCTAGATATGTTTTTTCTAAAAGTCCAGGACCGAGAGTTTTATGCACCTTTATAGCTGCCCCAATAATCTCTCCTGTTAACCAATTCAAATCCATATTCTCTTTTTCTCTGTGTCTTCTCTCCGAACTCTGCGTCCAGAAAAATAACTAAGCCACTCTTGGTTTGTAAGTCGCCGCTACTTCGGCAATTGCTTTAATATGGGCCGGTGTTGTTCCACAACAACCGCCAATGATATTAATTAGATTACCATCTAAAAATTCTTTGATTTGGCCAGCCATATCTTCTGGTGTTTCATCATACTCTCCAAATTCGTTTGGTAATCCTGCATTTGGGTGAGCACTTACCCCAAAGTGAGTGTTTTTTGAAACTACCTCTAAATATGGTTTCATCATTCTAGCTCCTAATGCACAGTTAAATCCAACCGAAAGCAAATCCATATGTGAAACAGATGTTAAAAATGCTTCCGCTGTTTGACCACTTAATGTCCTTCCTGAAGCATCTGTAATTGTTCCCGAAACCATAATTGGCAGCTTCACGCCTTTTTCTTCATAAACTTCATCAATAGCAAATAAACACGCTTTTGCATTTAGTGTATCGAATACTGTTTCAACTAAAATCACGTCCACACCTCCGTCTATTAAAGCCGCAACTTGTTCTTTATAGGCTTTAACAACTTCATCCCAAGTAACCGCTCTGAATCCAGGGTCATTAACATCTGGAGAAATTGACAGAGTTCTGTTTGTTGGACCTATGGAACCAGCAACATATCTAGGTTTACTAGGGTCTTTTGCAGTGTATTCATCCGCTGCTTCTTTGGCTACTTTTGCTGAGTAAAAGTTGATATCATAAACAGCATCCTCTAAAGCATAATCAGCCTGAGCGATAGTAGTTCCTGAGAATGTATTGGTTTCCAAAATATCCGCACCAGCATCTAAATATAAACAATGAATTTCTTTTAAAATATCTGGTCGAACTAACGCTAATAAATCATTATTCCCCTTCAAGGGATGCGAATGATCTTTGAATCTTTCTCCTCTAAAATCTTCCTCTTCTAATTTATAAGTCTGAATAAGGGAACCCATAGCTCCATCTAATACTAGGATTTTCTTCTTAACTAACTCTTTTATATCTGGTTTACTCATTCTAAATACTTTTTTTACAAATAACAACAAACCCCCAGATTTATCTGAGGGTTTTATATAAGGATGTTAAAAATCATATTATAGCATCTTATCTACCCCCAAAACTGGGCTGGATTTGGCACCTTCCGATTTATCTGGGGTTGCCAAGGTTTCAAAGGGCCTTTCCCTCCACCTTTCTTGATAAGTAATTCATTAAAAGAACAAATCGATTACGAATTTACGAAATTCTTTAGTCCTTGTCTAATTTTTCCATTAAAGGCTAACAATACTATTCCAATCAAAAGGATATAAGGAACAATCATTAAAATTAGAATTCCATCGTTCAATCCATTTCCCCATTCATTACCATTATTTTCTACAACAGCTTTACAGTTTGAGCAAAGCGCAAAAGTTTGTTGTGAAATTCCTAGTAATAATATGATTAACAGATTTTTCATTAGCTACAATTTACAAATTGTAAAATTTCAAAACAATTCTATTTGTAAAAAGGTGATAACATATAAAATACAATCGGCCCTGTGATAGCAACATATAACCAAACAGGGTAAGCCCATTTTACAATCTTTTTATGTTTTTCAATATCCCCAATAATACCTCTATAGTAAGAGAATAATATAAAAGGTAAAGATATTCCTGATAAAACTATATGACTAGCTAAAATTGAATAGTACAATCCCGGCATATCTCCTTCATATTTTGTTTCCACGTTGGTTAAGTGATATAAAACATAACTCAATAAAAAGAAGACAGACAAAATCATCGCGAAAGTATTTAATCGCATATGTAAATTAACCTTCTTCATTTTTATCATTACCAATGACCCAATTAAGGTTAAAAAACACGTAAAGTTTATAATTGCATTTACAGCAGGAAGTGCTCTAGTAAAAGCTGGAGCCTCATCTGGTTTAGGCAATTTATTCATTACTGTTACTAATAAAAATACTACAACAGTAAATATCCAAATTCCTATTTCAAGCTTCTTATTTGGTTTGATTCCCGTATTTGAATCTATTGTCTGATTAGCCATTTTGTGTCTTCAATTAATTTATTCACCTCTAAACTATCTGTACCATCATATAATCCACGTACTCTTTTTTGCTTATCAACCAATACTAAGTATTCACTATGTACGAATGGTATAACTTGAGTTGTATCAGCTAACGCTACAACTTGATAAGAAGCTGCTTGTCTGTATATTTTTTGTGCATCTCCTGTCACAAAATCCCAATTTATTAAATCGGCACCCATTGCTTTTGCATAACTTGATAAGACAGAAGTAGTATCGTATTCAGGATTAACAGTGTGTGACAAGATAAAGTAATCCTCACCTTTTAATTCCTTTTGAGCTCTTGCTAATTGCAAAGTCATTTGCGGACAAATTGTTTTACAAGTTGTAAAAAAGAAATCGGTAATATATACCTTACCATTGTATTTCTCTTGAGTTACAAACTGATTATTTTGATTAATGAATTTAAAGTTAGAGACTGTATGATCAACCTCTTCTCCTTTTTCATTTAGTTGTTTTTGACCATATACTGGTAACGGTTCCCTATTTGAATTACAAGCTAGAAGAACAAGAACAATCAAACTAATTTTTAACCTGCTTAATATCGAGTTTCCTAGGAACATACTGATTACTTAAAAGCTTAAACATTTTAGGAATATCGCGCGCGATTTTTGCATCGTTAATAGTACAAAAAGCTCTGATGTGCTCGTCCTTATCTATTAAAACGTAATCGTACAAATTCGTGCTATCGTTTAACTCCAATTTTAAATCCGTTTTAATCTTTTGAAATTCTTGAGGTGTTGCATGAGTCATGAACCATTTATCAGAAATCGATTTCACATAATCATTTGGAGATTCTTTCCAAACTTTCATCTCTGGGTCATCTTCATAAATGCTAATGACTTTAACATTATTAGCCCTTTTAATTATTTTCTCTCCTATATACATTAAATGTTTCTCCCACTCTTTAGTGTTAGACTTCTGAAACATTGTAATCATGTAAAGAATTGAGTCTTGATGCTTAAAATCAACCGTATCACCTGTAAACGTAGGAAGGGAAAATTCAGGCACAGTATAATAAGGAGGAGGGTTCTTGTATTTTAGTTGTACAAACTTACCATTCATATCCATGATTGGTAAAGTTCCTAACCCTTTAGACATAAAAATAAGTGCCATTGCAATTAAGAATGGCACTATGAATAAACCTATATAAAGTATTTTCTTTTTAGGAGAGGATAATTTTTTTTCTCCCATATGAATTTCTTTCTTAGTAGTTTAATGGGAAATTTTCCCCGCTTACAGCAACTGCTTCATTTATTGCGATAAAAATCAAATATAAAATGAAGAAGATATAAGGAACTAAAACAGTCAGTTTCATTGATTTTCTTTCATGACCTAAGTGCATGAATTCCATAACAATGTAACCAGCCTTTACTAAAGTAAGGATGATATATCCGTACTTAATAGCTTCCCAAGTTCCAGCTGATACGTCAGGATTACTCTTAGAGAATAAAATCCCAACTAATACTTCAACTGCAGTAATAACAGAAAGAAGAATCGTTACTTTAAAAATGTTCTTTCTTATTTTCTTTCCTTCTTCCTCAGAGTGCTGAGCACCTAAAGAATATTCTATAATGTCGTCTCTTTCCATGAGAATAAAACGTTTATTGTTCTAAAATAAAATTACAGTAAGTAGTAGAAGGTAAATACAAATACCCAAACTAAATCTACAAAGTGCCAATATAAACCACCTTTTTCAACCATTTCGTAGTGACCTCTTTTTTCGTAAGTCCCTTGTAAAACATTGATTAAGATAACGATATTGATGATTACTCCTGAAAATACGTGGAATCCGTGGAACCCAGTAACACAGTAAAAGAACTGAGCGTATTGTGGCGGTCCGTAAGGATTTGATGTAATAGTAGCATTATCACCCCAAGTAGAAATTAATCCATCCGTACCAGCGATGAAAGTTGACCACTCCCAAACCTGAGAACCTAAGAAAATAAATCCACCAATAATCGTCGCGATCATCCACTTAGTAACACCTGCTTTATCATTTCTGTGTCCAGCTTCAACGGCTAATACCATTGTTACCGACGAAACAATAAGCACAAATGTCATGAATGCTACGTACGCTAATGGGAAATTTCCATGTACGAAAGGAATGTGGAAGAATACCTGATCAGAAACTGGCCAATCTGCAGCCGTATAACGGAACCAACCTAAAGCAACTAAAAATGCTCCAAAAGTTAATGCATCCGAAATTAGGAAGAACCACATCATCATCTTCCCGTAACTCATAGAGAATGGTGATCTACCACCTTCCCAAAGCTCCTTAGCTGGAATAGCCTTGCTTACTTCTCCTGCCATTTTAAATAGTTTTAGTTTTTCTCAATTAGCCTATATAATACAATAGGAACAGCAAATATAACCACAAAAAATCTAAAAAATGCCAATATATGGAACTAACTTGAATTCCTACAATGTCATTTTCATTATAACGTTTTGCTAAACTCTTGATTGTGACTACTATTAATGATATGATTCCTGCAAGTAAATGCAGTAAATGCAGACCTGTCATTGCGTACAACCAGCTAGAAGCTGTATTATCTGCATCTAAATATGGTTCAATGGAATTAGAATTATATTCATCTCTGATGTCATAAAATTTTCCATCTACATACTTCAATTCATCTCCCTTGTGAAAGATTTTAAAATCCTTTCCATATTCAATATCCGGTTGATTTAATAAACCTTTAACCTTAACTGCATCAACAAAATGCATTTTCTTGTCCATCAAAGTATTCCAGCCATCAAATTGGAATTTCACAAAAAGGAAACCTAACACTAAAGTGATGATCATCATGATTGGCAAAACTTTAAAATTTCCTTTTTTTGCTAATCTTAGGGCGATGAAAAAAGTAATACTACTTAATACAATTGTAATTGCGCTTGCGTAAAAAGCTTCTGGTAAAGTAATTGAAACCCATGTATTATCTGCACTAGATACAATGTACCCACTTGAGAAACCAAGAAACAGCATTACAATAGAAAATATACCCAAGTACATCATACTTCGGTGTGTTTTCTTTTTTATTTCTAATCTCTCTTCTTGAGGTATTGAACTTCTCATTTTAATAATATTGATTTGCTAATAACGCCAGAAAAACTAATGGCAGATAAATAAATGAAGCAAACATTAGTTTTGTGGCCCATTTATCATCTAACGTTTTAAAAAGCATCATCGCTGGATATAACATAATAATTCCCAATCCCAGAATAATTAAACTTGCCGATAAACCTGCTATTCCAAAGGAAGGGAAGCAAGGCAACATTGCAATCGGCACCATAAATAATGTATAAAGAAGTATTTGAAAAGCACTTTTTGCATCTTTCCCACCTGGTGAAGGCAAAAGGTGAAAACCTGCTTTTTGATAATCTTCATGACATCTCCAAGCAATTGCCCAAAAGTGAGGGAATTGCCACATGAATTGCAAACAAAACAAGGATAACGCTGCCGGTGAAATATAAATTGGCTCTGGTAAACTTGCTTCCAAAGCAGCCCAACCAATTAAAGGCGGTGCGGCACCTGGAAATGCACCCACAAAAACAGCCCAAGAAGATTTTTGCTTCATTGGAGTGTAAATAAATGAATATGATATTAAGCTGGCCAAACCTAAAATTCCTGTTAAAGGATTTAATTTGAACCAAAGAATCAATGTCCCTGCAATCCCATTGGCAATGGTTAAAATCCACGCCATTTTAACCGACATTCTTCCTGTTGGAAGCGGTCGATTCTGGGTTCTGGACATTAACTTATCCAGATTTCTTTCAAATATTTGATTAAACCCATTTGAACTCGCTGTTACCAACATTCCTCCAATACATAACCAAGTCACAGAAACCCAATCAAAAACCTGAATCACTCCAAGTTTTTCGTAATATTTTAATGCTGTTACATAAGTTACCGATGCTGAAAAAACTACAAGAATGGCCAGTCGAAGTTTCGTGAACTCTCTTAAGTCACTGATAAAATTTGGTTTTTTATCTTTTTTGTTTCGCGCCAATTGGAATTAAATTGCCTGCAAAGATACGGGTTTGGTTTTGAATATGCAGAGAATTGTATTTTAAACAAAATAGACTCTCTAAATATTTGAAGACCTAAATAATTTTCTCCCACAGATCTTTGGGATCGCACAGATCCTATTTGACTAAAATCTGTGGAGATCGAAAGATCTGTGGGCGTTTTAAAAAGTCATCTCTTGAATAAATGTTCGTCATCCTATGTTTACAGTCAGAGTATTTTA
>CAXRIN010000077.1:0-21551 GCA_964230605.1 Flavobacteriaceae bacterium | reverse complement strand
TAAAATGAGTGATACAACTGTGTTCATCTGGAAACTCTTCAATAAACCTTAAAATATTCATAACCAATCTTTTCTGTAAAGAAAGGTGTTCACTCCGTACTCAACTTACGGTTTAGGTATAATTGTGGGGAATCAGTTTCTATAATTAAGAGTTGAATAAAACTAAAATAAATAATAGGTTATTGAAGCTAATTTTAATAAGAAGGTTTTATTTATTCGAGGCCTATATTTTGTCTCTCAACTAAAAAATCAAAAGTGAGTTCTGATAAACCTTTTCCATTAACTTGTCCATTCCAAGCACCATGTCCAGCAGCATCTCCGTTTGGTAAAAGGATTGTTTCTAATTGACTATAAACACCTGTAGAATCATAGATGTCTTGAAGTTCAAGAGCCTCAGCATAAGGTGTTACAGAGTCTACTGCAGTTCCATGTGCCATGAATAATTCTGGATCGTTGCTATCATATCTATTTAAATCGTAAACCATTTCAAACACATCTAACTTCATGTTTGAACCCCAGAAATAAACCATGCTTTTCACATCGTATGTTTCGTTTAAATTAGTTGAGGAAAGGGTAGGGTCTTCACTAGTTGTAATTTCATCTCTAAAGTCTTCTTCATTTGAAATCCCTAAAGCAATTGTAGTAATTGCTCCTGCTGAAGCACCACCTACTGTAATAAGATCTTTGTCTATTTTATATTTATTCGCATTGGCAATAATCCATCTAAGAGCTGCTTTACAGTCTCTTTGTGCTGTGTACATAGCAGTTACTTGTTTAACCTGATCAGAGTTTTCAGCTCCTGTTATAGCATTGGCAATCCATTCTTTCGGTGCAATGCCTGAATAATAGGTTACTACATTCTCAGGAGTCATTCCACTTATTTGACCTAATTCTTCAGATGTTCTATAATCTACCGAAGCGAAAACCCATCCTCTTGATGCGTAATAGTTCGCCATATCTACAATTTCAGGTTTAGTCTTTGTTCCTCCATTAAATCCACCTCCATGGATAAACATAAAAACCGGCCTGTTACTGTTATTGTTATCAGGACTGTAAACATCTAAAAGCAAAGGAACGGCAAGAGGAGTCGTACTATTTGGTGTATGACCAAGTCCTTCTCCATATATAATATCTTCTTCCACTTTTACCGAATAGGTTGAATCAGCCTTAATCAGTGGAGTTGTATTAGTGTTATCAGTTTCTGTAGCCTCTTCTTTTTTACATCCTGTAAATATTAGAGCTGCGAAAATTGTTAAGTATGCTATCTTTTTCATATTTGGTTTGTTCGGTTAACTAAACTTAAGACGCACCAAAAATGGAAAGGTTTATTTAATGTGTTAAAAATTTAAGAATGTTCCCTTTTTTATTGTTTGTTAGTGATATTTTATCATCCCGTTTCAAGAACGGGATGATAAAATAAAAAAGGACGGTAAAACCGTCCTTAATATAATAGTAGAAAAATCTACGGAATCCGCGAGCTACTTATTTATTCTCCAAACACCATTTGCGAGCATTTTCAAATGCCTCTAACCATGGCGTTACTTCATCGTTTCTGTCCGCTGGGTAGTTACCCCAGTTCCAAGGGAAGATTGATCTTTCACAGTGTGGCATCATTACTAGGTGACGTCCGTCGGTTGAAGTCATGATGGCTGTGTTGTAATCTGATCCGTTTGGATTGGCAGGGTAAGCTGCATAACCGTATTTTCCAACGATGTTATATTCTTGCTCAGCGTATGGTAAGTTGAACTTTCCTTCTCCGTGAGCTGCCCAGATTCCTAGTGTTGATCCGGCTAATGAACCTAACATTACTGAGTTATTGGGTTGAATTGTTACCGAAGTAAAGTTACACTCGAACTTATGGGAATCGTTATGTAACATCTTTGGCTTTTCTTCATGATCGGGGTTGATTAATCCTAATTCGATGAATAACTGACAACCATTACAAACTCCTAAACTTAAAGTATCTTCTCTAGCGAAGAAGTCTTTAATAGCCTTGTTTGCTTTTTCGTTGTACAAGAAAGCTCCAGCCCAACCTTTTGCTGATCCTAATACATCTGAGTTAGAGAACCCTCCAACTGCAGCGATCATTTGAACACCAGTTAAGTCTTCACGACCAGTGATTAAATCGGTCATGTGTACATCCTTTACATCAAATCCAGCTAAGTAAAGCGCATTGGCCATTTCTCTTTCTGAGTTGGAACCTTTCTCTCTAATTACCGCTGCAACTGGTCTTTCTCCTGTGTAGTTTGGTTTAACACCTGTGAAAGCTTCGTTGAATTTGAAGTTTAAGGCTTGTTTCTTGTAGTTGTCAAAACGTAGAGTAGCCTGAGCTTCTCCCGATTGTTTCTTGTCTAATAAGTATGAAGTTTCATACCAGATGTCTCTTAATTGCGAGATATGGAAGTCGTTAGACCAATCTCCATTTTTCACTTTTACAAAGTCACCTTCAACAGCTTGTCCGATGATGTTATACTCAACACCAGCAGCTTTTAATGCAGCTTCAACAGCATCTGCTTCAACCGACTGGAATACTAATCCAGCGTTTTCAGCAAATAATACTTTAATAGAGTCCGCTTCACCTAAACCAGTTAAGTCAACTTCAACACCCAATTTAGTATCAGCGAAACACATTTCTAATAGGGCAGTGATTAAACCACCAGCAGAAACATCATGACCAGCAGTTAATAATCCGTCCTTAATTAATCCTTGAACAGCGTTGAATCCTTTAGCAAATGCAGCATCGTCCTTAATTGAAGGAGCGTTGTTTCCTAATTTGTTTAATATTTGTGCAAATGATGAACCACCTAATTTGAAGTCATCGTTTGATAAGTTGATATAGAATACCTTGTTTCCAGCTTTCTTAGTGAAAACAGGCTCAACGACCTTTTGAATATCATCACAGTGTCCAGCAGCTGAGATAACAACAGTACCAGGACTGATAACCTCCATATCCTTGTACTTTTGTTTCATACTTAATGAATCCTTACCAGTTGGTACGTTGATTCCTAAGTTGATTGCAAAATCGGATACTGCCTGTACCGCTTGGTACAATCGTGCATCTTCCCCTTCGTTTTTACAAGGCCACATCCAGTTAGCCGAAAGTGATACAGATTTTAAGTTTTCTTTTAATGGTGCCCAAACGATGTTTGTTAATGCTTCGGCGATTGAGTTTTTAGAACCAGCAACAGGATCGATAATTCCAGAAACAGGTGAGTGACCAATAGAGTTAGCGATACCTTCTTTACCATTATAATCCAGTGCCATAACACCAACATCATTTAACGGTAATTGTAACGGTCCGGCACATTGTTGTTTAGCCACTTTACCCGTTACACAGCGGTCTACTTTATTAGTCAACCAATCTTTACATGCAACAGCTTCTAATTTCAAAACTGCACCAGTGTATTCTAAAACTTTGTTGATATCGTATTCCAATTCAGCGTAATTGCGCTCAACTGTCTTATCCGTCATTATTGTTTTTGGAGAAGAACCAAACATATCGTTTAATTCTAAATCCATTGGTTTTTCACCCGTAGTTGATGATTCAAAAGTGAATTTTCCGTCACCAGTAACTTCACCAACAGTGTACATTGGGGAGCGCTCTCTTTCTGCAACCGCTTTTAATTTTGCAACGTGCTCATCTTTGATTACTAATCCCATTCTTTCCTGAGATTCGTTACCAATGATTTCTTTAGCAGATAGGGTAGGATCTCCGACAGGAAGTGCGTCTAACTCGATACGCCCACCTTTGTTATCCACCTCTACAAGCTCCGATAAACAGTTTAAGTGTCCACCAGCGCCGTGATCGTGAATAGAGATGATTGGGTTTTCACCAGTTTCAATCATACCACGAATAGCATTCATGGCTCTTTTTTGCATCTCTGGATTACTTCTTTGAATTGCGTTTAATTCAATTCCTGATTCAAACTCACCAGTATCAGCCGAAGATACAGCAGCACCTCCCATACCAATACGGTAGTTTTCACCACCAAGTAATACAACCTTATCGCTTACGTCTGGAACAGCTTTGATAGCTTCTTCCTCCTTACCGAAACCAATACCTCCTGCTTGCATGATTACTTTATCGAATCCTAATTTACGTGCATCTTCTTCGTGTTCGAAAGTAAGTACAGAACCTGTGATTAAAGGCTGACCGAACTTGTTACCAAAATCAGAAGCTCCATTGGAAGCTTTGATTAAGATATCCATTGGAGTTTGGTATAACCACTTTCTTTCGTCCATTCCTTTTTCCCAAGGACGATTTTCGTTTAAACGAGAGTAAGAAGTCATGTAAACCGCTGTCCCTGCTAAAGGTAAAGAACCTTTACCACCAGCTAATCTATCTCTTATTTCACCTCCCGAACCAGTTGCTGCACCATTAAAAGGCTCAACAGTAGTAGGGAAGTTATGCGTTTCTGCTTTTAATGAGATTACGGAGTCGATTTGTTTTACTTCGTAGAAGTCAGGTTTGTCAGCAGACTTTGGCGCGAATTGATCAATCTTAGGACCTTTAACAAATGCAACGTTATCGCTATAAGCAGAAACAATTGAGTTTGGATTTTCTTGAGAAGTCTTCTTGATTAATTTAAATAAAGAAGTTGGTTTCTCTTCACCATCGATTACAAAAGTTCCATTGAAAATCTTGTGACGACAGTGTTCTGAGTTTACTTGAGAGAATCCGAAAACCTCTGAGTCGGTTAATTTTCTACCTAATTTCTTTGCTAAACCATTTAAGTATTCAACTTCTTCTGGGCTCAATGCTAAACCTTCTTGCTGGTTGTAAGCTTCGATATCTTCAATTTCAATAATCTTCTCAGGTTCAATGTTTATCGTGTATAAATCCTGGTTTAAACCAAAGAATTTATGTTGTAACATTGGATCGTAATCTTTGCTGTCTGCTGAAATTGATTCAAATTCTTCAATTCTGATAATTCCATCAATTCCCATATTTTGAGTGATTTCAACTGCGTTGGTACTCCATGGCGTAATCATAGCTGCACGTGGACCAACAAAAGTTCCTTCAACTACACTGCCTTCGATAGGTTCAACTCCACCGAAAAGCCAGTTTAATTTTGAAACATTATCACTTGAAATTGCTTGGGCAGTTTGTACTGCAAATACCTTTTGAGAAGGATTTCCAAAGAATGTAATCATTGCATAGAAATTAGAGTGCAAAAGTACAAAATGGAAGTTTAAGGTTTAAGGTTTAAAGTTTAAAGTTTTTTGGATTTATGAACATTTTAATGGTCGTATAACAAAGGGTTATATTTGAATGAAGCATGTGGTTAGAAAAAAGCTTAATTTTGCGTCATGGCTATGGAAGATGAAAGCGTAAAGCTGACTAGAAGATTAAGAAAGGCTGTTTGGAAAGCGAACGAAGATTATGGTTTAGTGCAAGATGGCGACAAAATCATGGTTTGTCTTTCGGGTGGGAAGGATAGCTATACTATGCTTGATATTTTAATGCATATGCAAACTTCTCCTTTATTGAAGTTTGACATTGTTGCGGTTAATTTAGATCAAAAACAACCTGGATTTCCTGAGCATGTTTTACCTGAGTATTTTGAAAAGATTGGAGTAGACTATAAGATAGTTGAGCGTGATACTTATTCGGTAGTAAAGGAAAAGACTCCAGCTGGAAAAACTACTTGTAGTTTATGTTCTCGCTTGAGGAGAGGGATTTTATATTCCGTTGCTGAAGAGTTGGGGTGTAATAAGTTAGCATTAGGTCACCATAGAGAAGATATAATGGAGACCTTGTTCTTGAATATGTTTTATTCTGGTAGAATTGAAACAATGCCTGCGAAGTATAAAACAGATGATGGTAAACACGTGGTTATTCGTCCTTTAGCATATTGTAAAGAAGCGGATATTGAAGAGTATTCGAAGTTAAAGGAGTTCCCTATTATACCTTGTAATTTATGTGGTTCACAGGAGGGGCTTCAAAGACAAGCTGTGAAGGAAATGTTAGCGGGTTGGGATAAAAAATCTCCTGGAAGAAAGGAGATTATTTTTAAATCCATTAAAAACATCGCTCCATCTCATATGTTGGATAAGGATTTATATGATTTTGAAAATTATAAAATTAAGACAGATAAATCTGATGCTGAGATAGAGGATATGGTTCCGTAATAGTAAAATTTTGAATGTTTAATTTTGAATTTTAAATGAAAGATTCTTTTGGTTGATCATTCAAACTTTAAAATTAAACATTCAAAATTCCGTGCTGCGGATTATTATTCCTCTTTTGATAATCCAACTTTTGTAGATAATTCTCCAATCCAATCGATTCCTTTTTTCAGTAAATCGAAGTAAAGTGTTACAAATAAACTTACTGCCATGAAAAGTATTACCATTACATTCACCCAGTATGTATCAATTGAAAGTCCTAGAACCTTTTTAGTTGGAGCGAAGAAATGGGCTCTGAATCCTTTTGCGTCAATGTAAACAGGGTCAGATTTTTGAACTAGGCGACCTTCGTATTCAATAATTTTATTCAATTCATTGTTGTTCTTCACCAAATCTGTTAAGCTTTCATTTTGGTAGGCATCTCTGTTTTCAATAAATAACTCTTTACCATCTTTCTCTTTTCTTACATCAGCAATTTTTCTGTTCTTAAGATCGGCAAATGCATTATAATATTTGATATATAGACCTTTTATATCGTTAAGAATTCCATTTATTGTTTTGGCAGTTTCTTCATTAAAAGTTTCCAGGTTTTGAACCTTTTTGGCATCTTCAATTATTCCTTGAATAATTTCGTTACGAGTTTCTGTAGGAAGAGCTTTATTTAAAGCTTTAAGATCACTTGAAGAATAGGCGTTATTTAAGTTGTAAAAAATGTCATTTAAAAATTCGCTTTCAGCTTTTAATTCAGCTAAAACAATTTCGATATTCTTTAAAAAGTCTTCTTTCTTTTCAGGTTTCGCGGCATAGTTAACACTCATGGTCAAACGAGTTTTAACAGCTGCAATCCAGAAGTTCTTTTTGTAATTGGCAATACTCATTGCCTTATCGTAATTGTAATAATCTCTTTCGAAGTTGTTTTCTTTAAATTGATTTACAGCCAATGCTTCAAAAGCCCATCTTGAAGCCATTGCTTCTCCCGCAATAGGGACAACCGTTTGAGAGGAAAGGGTAGGGTTTAATTTATCGAACTTCACAATAACTCCACTTAGTAGTAGCTGAGGAATTAAAAGAATTGGAATTAAAATATATATAGTTACAACAGAGTTGAATGCTGATGAAATATTAAGTCCTAGCATGTTTGCAAAGAAGCTACATGAGAAAAGGATTAACCAATAATCTAAAAACATTCCACTAATCCCAAGGATCAAGTTCCCAACAAGTATGTAGGATATCGTTTGAATAGCCGAAATGATAATCATTATGGCTGTTTTACTAGATAAATAACTGAATCTAGATAGGTTTAGGAAAGTTTCTCTTTTAAGTATTTTTCTATCACTAATAATTTCCTCTGCCGAAACGGTTAACCCCATAAATAGGGCAACCACAACACTCATGAATAAATAGGCCGTAATATTTTCGTTATACCTAAATACATATTTCGCATCTGGCCCACTTTCAGTACTATAAAACTTAACTAAGTATGCTAATATGAACGCAAGGAAAGGTCCCTCCAAAAAGTTAATTAACATGTACTGAGTATTGGCAATTTTTGATAGAATATCTCTAACAAAAAACACCTTGAATTGGCTAGATTTTTTAGGGATTTTATATGTCCCTTTCGGCATTTCAGAACTTGAAATTTTAGTGTTAGGTTTTTCGATAACCTTCAAATAATATTCATTCCAAGTTTTTGGAGGAATTCTTCTTTGCTCTGTAATATTCCCATATTCATCAACAACTTTAGTTTCAATGATGTTGAATATCTGCTCAGGGTTAACATTACCACAATGGAAACACTCGCTTTCGTTAGCAGTAACGTGGTTGATTGCTTTTTTAAAATAGATTACCGATTCAACTGGATTTCCGTAATAAATTGGGAATCCTCCGGTATCTAAAATCAATAAGCTGTCAAACATTTTAAAAATATCAGACGAAGGTTGGTGAATTACAACAAAGACTAGCTTTCCTTTTAAGGCTAGCTCTTTTAAAAGATCCATTATGTTTTCCGAATCTCTTGAGGATAATCCCGAAGTAGGTTCGTCAACAAAAAGTACTTGAGGCTCTCTTATTAATTCAAGCGCAATATTCAAACGCTTACGCTGTCCTCCACTAATTTTTTTATTTAAAGGGGATCCTACTTTTAAGTCTTTGATTTCATATAAACCAAGACTTTTTAGCATGTCAATGGTCTTTTTAGCGATAATACTTTCGCTTAATCCATCATAACAAAGTTTGGTGTTGTAAAATAGATTTTCAAAAACAGTAAGGTCTTCTATTAATAAATCATCTTGAGAAATATGTCCGATAACACCTTCTAGTTCCTCTTTTTGATGATGAATATCAATACCATTAATTTTAACTGAACCTGAGGTAGGAGTGAGAGTTCCATTTAGTAAGGAAAGTAAGGTAGACTTTCCAGCACCCGAGGCACCCATTATTCCAATTAAATTTCCGCTCTTGTCAACAAGGTTTAATTCATGTAAACCTATGTTACCAGCGGGGAATTTATAACCTAATGCGTCAGCAACGAAATCAATTCGTTGAGTTTCTTCTTGAGCACGGTATTTTGAAGAAATATCACTGAAGTAAATAGGCTTTAGTTTCTTGGTACGAATACTTGATCCGTGCGCAAGGAAATAAACTCTATTCGTATCAATAACTTGTCCGTTGATATAAATTGCTTCGTCACCACAGTATTTAGCAATGTAATTTCCGGAGTCTTCTAATCTTAATATTTTAACCGCTCCCTCAAGTTGCGGATGGTTAATTGTTTTTGCCTTCTCGTAGTTGTTATTCTCAGAGTTGTGAATAATTAAGAAGTTCTCATTATCTGGAATTTTCTCATCATTCGAAACCACGAAAGCCATGCTTTCACGGAATTCTTGATCCGAAATGTTAAATGTGTCGGCAACAGTGGTTACAAACTCAATTTCTTGATCAGAATAATTTCCAGAAAAGGTGAATTCAAGTAATCTTATTAAAACAACAATCTTTTGTTTTTGTTGTAATTCTTCATTAATCTGAGTACAGATTCTTAAAACTTTAACAGAGTTTACAGAAGTTCTTTTTCTTTCTTTACCTTCTTTTCTTTTGGAAATTTTTTGGTGCTTTTCCAGGTATTCTTCGAAAAGTTCTAGGTATTGATTTACAAGTTCAGCATTAAGTTGTTGCTTAAGGAAAGTTTCCACAACAGATCGTCCGTCATGATTTACGCTATCAACTTTTGCAACTAAAGCAAAAAGCTGCATCAACGCTTTTAGTATTCTTTCACTCATTTAACTTGTAAACTTAACTTATTTAGCACTATGCTAAAAAGGCATTGTTACGATGGTAACAATGCCTTTGTTTCAAATAAATATTGAATATTTTATTGCTTAAATCCAATTAGGATTGTAGCACATCCAGATGGAGCTTCTAAAGCATCCAATTTAGCTGATATTTTTACAGTAATAGTGTTTTCTACTTCGAAGTCCCAATAAGGAGCATTCTGTTGTTCCATACTGTCGAAAAGAACATTGTTACTTTCATCCTTTACAGAGAAAATAAGATTTCCTTGAGAAAATCCTGTACATGCAGCAACTCTGTATGTTACACCTCCAAAGAAAGTAGTTTCAAATTCTGCTTCTTGATCTCCAAATAATAACGCTCTGTAGTTTTGTCCATCAGAAACATAATTAACAGTGAAGTTATTTTTATGACAGTAATTAGCTATCGTGTCGCATTGTGCTTTTGATTCAAAAACTCCAGCAACTAATATTAACGTGAAAAGTGCAATTAATTTTTTCATGATCTAACTGTTTCTCCTCTTAAACTTTAGTGATTTTAGCTCTTACTGCTTCAATTTTGTTGATGATTTCGTTGTAAACTTCATCAGACATTTCAACAGTAGTTTTAGATTTAAGTTTCGTTACTTTTTTATCCTTGTCTAATTCAGGAGCAACATACTCATACTTTAAATTAACTTTTTCGAAAGCCATTCTAACTTCATCAAGATCGTTGTAAACATCTTCAACACCTGGTTCAACAATATGTTTTTCTAACATTTTGTCTAAAATAGTATTGATGGTATGTTTTTGCATTCCAATCATTTCTACAATCTCAGCTGACTTGTTTTCTTTTCCAAGAATTCCAGCGAAGTGTAAGCTTTCAATCCATCCACCAACAATAACTAAAGCACCAATATGCTTTCTGTCACTTGTTTGTAAATAATCATCTGCTTTTCTGTAAGAATTTGAAATGATGTATAGTAATGAGTCTTTATTATCAAGATTTCTTTCAACCGATTGAATAGTTGCTACGTCAAATGCATCAGAAATACCTAAAATATCACTCAGTTTTTGAGCAGATCTCATGTATCCGATTGATTCTTGTTGTTTGTCGTATAAAGCACAATATCCTAAGTCGGCACCGTAAACTCCAAGGTTAAGAGATTGGGATACTAAATCAACGTAATTTTCAGAAGACTTTGGGTCGTTCAATAAATCTTTGTTGTAGCTAGCACCGGATTTCTGAATAATTCCTCCCAATTGAATCGGTGATGGAATAGAAAACATTGCTCCGTCAACTTTAGTAACAGGAACTTCTTTTGGTTTAACATCAACCTCAGGAGTATCTACCACTGGGATGTTTGGCTGGTTTGGATCATCTGTCCCAGGACATGCCGTTAATAATACAGAACAAACTGCTAATCCACTGATTCCCTTAAAAATGCTCTTAGTACTTTTCATATTACTTAAAAAAGTTCGTCTCTTAGAAGTCGTAAATATAGAATAATTTTATTTAATCCCTCAGATTTCACGATGAAAATTAGGCTTGATTTGGCTAGGGTTTAATTGATTTTTAATTAGAAATCATTTTTCACAATTTTAATAAGTTTGTTTAGTTTTGCCAGCTACTCAAAAAATCACTTGCTAAATTTATTAGTTATGAAAAAGATTGGTGTATTAACGTCTGGAGGGGATTCGCCTGGAATGAATGCTGCGGTAAGAGCTGTAGTTAGAACTGCTGCTTTTCATGGTGTTGATGTTGTTGGTGTTCAAAGGGGATATGACGGTTTAATTGAAGGTGATTTTATTGAGCTTGATCCTGCTTCAGTTGCTAATATCTTACAAAGAGGTGGGACTATTCTTAAGAGTATGAGAAGTGCTGGTTTTAGAACCGTAGAAGGTCGTCAGCAAGCTTATGAAAATTTAAAGAAATCGGGGATTGATGGTTTAGTCGTTATTGGTGGAGACGGTACTTTTACAGGTGCGGATATCTTTATTAATGAGTTTGACTTCCCAATTCTTGGTTTACCTGGTACTATTGATAATGATTTAGTAGGTACTGATTATACAATTGGGTATGATACTGCTTTGAATACTGTAATTGACGCTGTAGATAAGATTAGAGATACTGCTGATTCTCATAACAGATTGTTTGTTGTTGAAGTGATGGGGAAAGATGCTGGTTTCATAGCTCTTAGAGCGGGTATTGGTTGTGGAGCTGAATCTATTCTTTATCCTGAAAGTGATGGAAATAGATTGGAAGCTTTGATTGAAAAAATGAATGACGGTGATAAACGAAAGAAGTTTAGTAATATCGTTATTGTTGCAGAAGGTGCGAAAGAAGGGAATGCTCAAAAAGTAGCCGATACTTTAAACGAAAGATGTCCTGGTTATGACATCCGAATGGTTGTTCTTGGACATGTTCAGCGTGGAGGAAGTCCAACTTGTATGGAAAGAGTTAGGGCGAGCCAGATGGGAGTTGATGCTGTTAAAAGTTTGATGAGTGGAAGAAGAGGAGAGATGATAGGTATAGTAAACGGAAAAGTTCATTACACTCCATTTTCAAAGGCAATCAAAAATCAGGAGAAGATTGACGAAAACCTTTTACAGATGATAGATATACTTTCTATCTAATTTTTCGTTAATTAGTGTAATGGTCTTTATAGATGTAATTGTCCCTGTACCACTTCCTAATTTATTTACATATTTCGTAGAAGAAGAGTACGTGGCTCAACTTGAAGTTGGGAAACGTGTTGTAGTTAGGTTTGGACGAGCCAAGCACTATACAGCCATTATTCATTCAATTCATAATAATCCACCGAAAGAATATCAAGCTAAGGGTATAGAGTTTGTTTTAGACGATTTTCCTATCGTTGATTCAATTCAATTGAAATTATGGGATTGGATTTCAAATTACTACATGTGTGGTCCCGGAGAAGTAATGAATGCAGCGTTGCCTTCAGGATTTAAACTTGTAAATGAAACAAAAGTCCTTTTAAACTCAGAAATTGAAATTGATTATTCATCTCTTGATGATAAAGAGTATTTAATAGCTGAAGCTCTTCAAATTCAGCCAATATTGTCACTTGATGATATTTCGAATATTTTAGGAATTAAGAGTATTCATAAAACAATAAAGTCCTTATACGAAAAGGGAGTTATTGTTTTAGAGGAGGAGGTAAAAGAAAAGTATAAACCTAAGATTAGAACCTTTGTAGAAATTGATTATGACAATTTCCCAACAAAAGAGAGTTTGTCGGGAGCGTTTGAATTAATTAAATCAGCACAAAAACAAGAAGACTTATTATTACAAATCTTAGGAGATAAAGATTTTGATTTTGAGAATTTCAAAATCAAAAGATCTCTGTTAGTTAAGAAATATAATACTACCGCAGCTGTTATAAATGGATTGGCAAAAAAAGGAGTTTTTGTATTGTATGAAGATGGGGAAGATCGCTTAAGTAAATATGAAGGTGAACTTAAAAAATTGCCTCAACTTAATGACGGTCAAAATGATGCCTTTGAAAAGATAAAGGAATTCCACTTAGAAAAAGAAGCTGTTTTACTACATGGAGTAACTGGTAGTGGTAAAACCGAAATCTATATTAAATTAATAAATGAGGTAATAAAACAGGGAAAGCAAGTTTTATATCTACTACCTGAAATAGCATTAACAACTCAAATCATCACTAGACTTCAAAAAATCTTCGGAGACGCTGTTGGTGTTTATCATTCTCGTTTTAATTTGAATGAAAGAGTTGAGTTGTGGAATGAGATGTTGTCGTCCGATTCTAAATTTAAAGTGATTTTGGGGGCTCGTTCTTCACTTTTTTTACCATTTAAAAATTTAGGTTTAATTATCGTTGACGAAGAGCATGAAAATACTTTTAAACAATACGATCCTGCTCCAAGATATCACGGGAGAGATTTGGCTCTAGTGCTTGCGAAATTTCACGATGCAAAAGTATTATTAGGAAGTGCTACTCCATCTGTTGAGTCATATTTCAATGCAAAAAATGGGAAATATGGTTTGGTAGAGTTGAAAAAGCGATATGGAGGTATTCAATTACCTGAAGTACAATGCGGTGACTTACAAAATGATAAAAAGAAGAAAAAGATGATTTCTCTTTTTACAGAGTTGTTGAAGCATAATATGGAGGAAGCTTTGGATGCCGGAGAACAGATTATTCTTTTTCAAAACCGTAGAGGTTTTGCTCCGATGTTGGAGTGCTATTCATGTGGTCATGTTCAGCAGTGTAAACGTTGTGATGTTAGTTTGACTTATCATAAGTATTCGGATTTATTGCGTTGTCATTACTGTGGCTACATTGAAAAAGTCCCACTTACTTGTACAGCTTGTGGAAGTACGGAAACTGATATGCGAGGATTTGGAACTGAGAAAATAGAGGAGGAGGTTAAAAAGGTTTTTCCAAAAGCGAGAGTTGCCAGAATGGATTTGGATACAACAAGAGGTAAACATGCTTATCAAAATTTAATTACCCAATTTGAGGATAAAGAGGTTGATATATTAGTTGGGACTCAGATGGTTACAAAAGGTCTTGATTTTGATAATGTCAGTTTGGTTGGTGTTTTGAATGCCGATCAAATGTTATACTACCCTGATTTTAGAGCTTTCGAAAGAGCTTATCAATTAATGGCGCAGGTTTCGGGAAGAGCAGGGAGAAAAGTAAAAAGAGGTAAGGTGATTATTCAATCTCATAATCCCCATCACAATACTATTCGAGATGTTATGGATAATGATTACTTGAATATGTATAATACTGAAATTTTGAATAGAAGAAACTTTCAGTATCCACCTTTTTATAGATTGATTTCATTAACATTTAGGTATAAAGACAGAAATGTTTTAGACGCATGTTGCGATGGTTTTGCAATGAATTTAAGATCTGATATAGGAGAAGAAAGAGTGTTGGGGCCAGAATATCCTGGGATCGCAAGAATCAATAACTATTATAACAAGAAAATGATGGTTAAGGTTGAGAAATCAATTTCGATTTCGAAAATCAAAACAGTTATTCAACATTGGATCAATGTTTTTAAAAAAGATCCTTCTTTTAAATATGTTAGAGTGATTGTTGATGTTGACCCACAGTAAACAACTGCTAAAAAATAAAATTTTTCGATTCTCCGCTTGATAGTGTTATTGATCCAGTAGCGTCACAATTTCCACTTCCAAAATCAACTGTTTGTTCTCCTTTACCGTTTGGGGCTAAGTTGGATTTACCACCTTTTATCATATGAATGCAAGAGAAATCTATTGTGTGGTCAACAGTCGAATTGTAGGTGAAAGCAGTTTGGTCAAAATCAATTCCAGTAGTTTGGCAGTTGAAATTGTATATATCATCAGTTGTTGCTGTAGTTCCGGCAGTTGATATTTTTTCTAAATCAAAAGTTCCGTCCATTTTCATGGTTCCATTTGCGTTAATAATGGATATACCCGATCCTACGAATTCTCCCTCATAACCTTCCGTGCTTGAGTTAAAAGTGTAAGTGATATTACCAAGGATTTCCGACCCATCACTTTTAAAGTTTTCGAATGATACATCTAAATCTTCAGTAATTATTGTGCCTGAATTAACGGTTAAAAGAATTTTACCAGATCGTTTTTTGCCCAGAGTTCCACTAACTCCGGTCCCGTAATCAATAGTAATTGTTTTGGGATAGGTAGGAGAGTTTATTTCGGGTTCAGCGGATAAAATGATATCAGCATTACCAGAATAGGACTCGCTAATAACATATTCAGGTGCTATCATCAAAACCTCTTTTAAAACATCCATTGTGAGTTGTTCGGCTAGAGCTGCATCTTTTGCACTTTGAGTATATACCTCTGTTTTATCTTCCTTACATCCTAAAAGGATTGTTGAAAGCATCAATAAAAATCCAATTTTCTTCATAGTTAATTTTATGACGATGAAGAATTAAGCGGGGTTGCTAAGACTTCACGTATTCAGTAAATGTGTAGGCATACGGATTTTTATCGTCAGGGTTATGAGCTTCTTCAGAAACCAAACGCCACTCAGTATTTATTTCTGGAAAAAACACGTCAGCATCGAGTTTGGCATCAACCCATGTAATGATCATTTTGTCAATGATTCCGGCTTCCAAACATTGTTTGTAAATCTGCCCGCCTCCTATGATAAAAGCTTTTTCCTTTCCAAAAGTTTTTGCTTTCTCTATAGCAGATTCAATTGAAGGGCAAACAAACGCATTAGGATAGTTGATAACTTGTCTGGTTACAATAATATTCTCCCTGTTAGGAAGTGGACGAAATTTTTCGGGAATAGACTCGTAATTTTTTCTTCCAGTAATAACAGGATATCCTGTAGTTTGAGTTCTGAAAAATTTCATATCGGCAGGAAGATGCCAAAGTAAATCATTATCCTTACCAATTCCATTATTATGTTTTGCTATTGCAACAATTAGAACAATTTCCATATTATATGGCAACAGGAGCCTTAATGTGTGGGTGTGGATCGTAGTTTAATAATTCAAAATCGTCAAAAGTGAATTCAAAAATATCTTTCACATCTGGATTGATTTTCATTGTTGGAAGATCTCTTGGTTCTCTTGAAAGTTGAAGTTTTGTTTGTTCAAAATGGTTAGAGTAGAGATGCGCGTCACCAAATGTATGTACAAAATCACCTAAACCTAAATCACAAACCTGAGCAACCATCATAGTTAGTAAAGCATAAGAGGCAATATTGAATGGTACACCTAAAAAGATGTCGGCACTTCTTTGGTATAACTGACAACTTAATTTTCCGTCGGCTACATAAAACTGAAAGAAAGCATGGCAAGGAGGTAAAGCCATATTTTCAATTTCACCAACATTCCAAGCACTTACAATTAATCTTCTTGAATCTGGGTTATTTTTTATTTGATCAATTAACTGCTTAATTTGATCAACGTGTTTGCCAGAAGCAGCTGGCCAGTTTCTCCATTGGTAACCATAAACAGGTCCTAAATTCCCGTCTTCATCAGCCCATTCATCCCAAATACTCACACCGTTTTCCTTTAGATATTGGATGTTAGTGTCTCCTTTTAAGAACCAAAGCAATTCATGAATAATAGATCTTAAATGACATTTCTTAGTGGTTACTAAAGGAAACCCTTCGCTTAAATCAAAACGCATTTGATAACCGAAAACACTCTTAGTTCCTGTTCCTGTTCTGTCACTTTTCTCAACACCGTTATCCAAAACGTGCTGCATTAAATCTAGGTATTGTCTCATGATTGCTTGTTTGCTTCAAGTAAAATTGCGGAAAATAGATTGACAATGAAAATAAAAAACATTCAAGTAATGAACAGGTGTTGAAAATAGATATTCAAAACATAATCGGTCATCTTGTTATGTTACATTAAGAGCTGACAAAAAAAGAAATGATTTAATAAAATATCGAGTTTAGGAAATTTAAGAGATTTCTTTGGAGAAATCATTTTTCGTATTTTTGTGGCGATCTAAATCTTAACTACTAATTATGAAAAAAGGGGTACAACTATTAGTTGCCATATTGTTTTGTCTTGGGGCGGCAAAGGCAGCGACACATTTGGTTACAACTGCGTCAATAGATAATCTTAATTGGCCAATAGTATCAGGTTCTTTTGCGGAAGCAGTATATAATAGTCAAAATACAGGAGATACTATAATTTTTGATTTTGCTTCAATTGGTGGGGCGCCGATTCAAGTAGATGGTGCTTTTTTTTATACAGCAATAGGAGGATTTGTAATTGATGGATTAAGAGGTAAACCAAATGGAGTAGATAAAATTAAAATTCAGACTGCAGCTGCACCCGGAGTTAATCAAGGGCTTTTTTATATAGGTAACGCTAATACCACAATTATCGGACTTGACTTTATGTCGGTAAACGGGAATGGTTTGTGGATTACGAGTTCGAATACTATCATAGATTCTTGTTTGATTCATAATATGAATTATCATGGAGTAACTGTTACAGCATCAGCAAGCAATACTACTATAAAGAACTCATTAATCTATGATAATAATCAAACTCCTTTAGGATCCGCAGATCATGATAATGCAGGGATATATAGTTTAAGCGATGTTGTTATAGATAGTTGTTTTGTATATGGTAATAGTTCTAACGGGATTTTAATAAAATCATCAGCAGCTAATGGTTCAAAGGTGACTAATACTGTAATTGGTAAAAGTGAATCTGGGGTAGATTCAGGTAATGATTGGAACGGTGTTTTTGTATGGGCGGCAAATAATGTTACTGTTGAAAACTGTATTGTAGTGAACAATGGTAA
This sequence comes from Flavobacteriaceae bacterium, assembly GCA_964230605.1. Taxonomy (GTDB): domain Bacteria; phylum Bacteroidota; class Bacteroidia; order Flavobacteriales_C. The sequence goes on along the minus strand of CAXRIN010000077.1, from coordinate 3,866 downwards.
GAATCCTGCTGGAGATAACGGAAGAGTTTCAGGGATATGTTTTCAGGAATCATCAAATGGCGTAATTAATGGTAATTATTGTGGTACAGACCCTCTAAAATCAAATGCAGGTAATGCGTTTGAAGGTATTACGGTTAGAGGTGTTTATGCCGGGTCCGCTAATATTTCTAGTACTTCTATCAATAATAATATTATTTGTTATAATGGTTTTCATAACAATGATGGAGGAGGTCTTGGTTTAAGATACGATGTTTCGGGATCTACAATTACCTCAAATTATTTAGGGTTTCATGCTGATAGTACTGATGGAGGAAATTATGATTACGGGTTGAGTTTAGAATGGAGAAGCGCAAATAATATTGTTGACGATAACCTAATTGGTAATTCAAAAGCAACTTATGGTTCAAAAAAAGGTTGTGGTGTATGGTTAGTTTCATCGGGAACCAGTAACAATAGATTAACTAATAATTATATACAAGATAACTCAGGTCCTGGAGTTCTTATTCAAGGAGGAGGTTCAGGTTCATCAAAAGGTAATATTGTCGGAACTCAAAATAATGGAAATACTATTTCAGGGAATTTGCATGGTGTTTTAGTAACAGGTTCAGGAGTTAATAATCATACTATTAGGTATAATTCATTTTCCTGTAATGCAAATGGAGGTATCTCATTACAAAGCTCAGGAAATGATAATTATGGTAATGCATCAGTAGCTACGTTCCCGAAATCGATTTTAGTTAACTCAAATGAAAAAAGGGCTAACTATGTTTCTGGTTTAGCTCCTTCAGCTAATGCATCAGTTGATATTTATGTTTCTGATTCAAATTGTCCAGCAGATTGCGACTCAGATGTTAATCAAGGTTTTACATATGTTGCTACTGTTACAGCTAGTTCAACTGCTGAACCAAACGGATTGTATCTTTGGGAATATGATATTACAGCTTCACCAGTTACTCAAGATAATGTTGTTGTTTTAGCAACCGAAAGTGGTACAGCAGGGCAAGTAAATACATCTGAGTTTTCAGTTTGTGCTGTTTTTTGTAACACTCCAGATAATTCAAATATTGCTGTAAATGATGCTGATATATGTGTTGGAGAAACTGCAGAATTATCTGTTTCACCTACGGGACTTGGTGTTGGAGAGGATTACTCTTATACTTGGTTTAGAAATGATCTTGATCAAGATAGTATTGTTTCCTATTTAATTAATGATAATTCGTTTTCAACTGACATACCTGGGACTTACTATGTGCAGATTTCAAGTCAAATAGATTCTGCTGTGTGTAATGATACTTCAGATGCACAGATTATTACATTGAATGAGATTCCAGTTGTTACTCTTGAGTCAGATACAGATACTATTTGTGAGTTAAAAGGAACTCAGTTGGAATTAAGAGCTTCTGTTGAACCTTCGTTGACAGGTAATCTGGAATGGAAGCCAAATGGAGAATTAAATGTGAATTCAATTATAATTGACAAAGCTGGATCATACATTGCTACATTTACCTCAAATGCTGGATGTAAAGGGTCTGATACTTTAAAGGTTGTAAATTATTGTATTCCTCCAGATCCTGAGGTGCCTAACGTAGTAACTGATCAATCACCTTGGAAACCAATTGGTGAAATTCAAAATGATCAGTTCGTTTCAAGTGAATTTGTAGTTTACGACAGATGGGGGCTAAAAATGTATTCGTCGGATGAAGTTCTTCCTGAATGGAAAGGAAAGAAAGACAACGGGAATTCATGTCCTGCTGGAGTTTATTACTGGATATGGAAATACAAGGATATTAGTGGAGAAGAGTATACTTACAATGGTTTCCTTCAGTTGTTAATTCCTTAATCACATCTAAAAATGTAATTTGACAAAAGAGGCTGTCTTGAAATGACAGCCTCTTTTGTATTTTTGTACGCATGAAAAGAAAACACCATCTGCTTTTTATTATTCTGCTTGTTTATGTTTGTTTACAAGCTTCATGGTGGTTGTTCAATATTTATGAACTGTCAGTCCAACTTACTCCCGCTGATGAAATGGGACGAAAGTTTTATATGATTTTGGGAGAGGGAGCAGTTTTCTTTGTGATTATTTTAACTGGATTTCTACTCACTTATAGGTCGTTGAATAAGGAAATTCAAGTAGGTAATCAGCAAAAGAATTTTTTGCTGGCTATTACTCATGAATTAAAAACACCTATTGCTTCGTTAAAACTTTATCTGCAAACAATTCTTAAAAGGGATCTTGATCAAACTAAAAGAAATGAGATTTTAGAAAAGTCTATTAAAGACGCTGATAGACTGAATGGTTTAGTGGAAAATATTCTTTTAGCCACCAAAATTGATGATGATGGTTTTCCTTTGAATCCAGAGAATTTGGATCTTTCGGATATGATGCAAACTAAGGCTTTGGAGCTTTTAGAATCATCCGGAAAAGAGGTAGACGTTGAGTTTTTTATTCAGCCTGATGTTAAGTTCAGAGGGGATAAAGACGCGTTTGATTCAATTTTAACTAATTTGATGAGTAATGCCTTGAAGTACGCGCCAGAGAAAACATCAATGTGTGTTACTTTAGTTCAGAAAGGAGGAGAAATAGCTTTAAGTGTTTCAGACGAAGGACCAGGTATTGCTTTTGAAGAAGTTGATAAAATTTTCGAGAAATTCTACAGGTCGGGAAACGAAGAAACTCGAAGTCAAAAAGGAACAGGGTTAGGTTTGTATATAGTTAAGAAACTTGTTGAGCAGCATAATGGAATCATCCAGGTAAAACCTAATAAACCTAAAGGGAGTATTTTTGTGGCTTCATTCCGATAAAAAAATGTTGCTTAAAATTGAAATTGACCGCTCGTCATTTTTCTAATTCTGATTTTTAATTTCTGACTAACTTTCGTGTTCTCATTGAAAGCAATTAATTATGAAATGTCAAGAAATAGATTACGAGATTTTTGGAGATGATATGCAAACTGTTGAAGTGGAGTTAGATCCATTTGAAACAGTAATTGCAGAGGCGGGAGCTATGAACTGGATGGAAGATCAAATCAACTTTGAAGCAAAGATGGGAGATGGATCCGAGCCTGAGAAAGGAATTTTCGGAAAACTTTTCGATGGCGCTAAACGAGTACTTACTGGAGAATCTATTTTCATGACGCATTTCACGAATATTGGTCACGGCAAAAGAAAAGTTGCTTTTGCTGCACCTTATCCAGGAAAGATAATTCCTGTTGATATGGCTAGGGTAGGAGAACGATTAATTTGTCAGAAAGATGCTTTTTTGTGCGCAGCATTGGGAACCAAAGTATCTATTGCATTTAACAAAAAGTTAGGTGCTGGTTTTTTTGGAGGAGAAGGGTTTATACTTCAAAAATTAGAAGGAGATGGTATGGCTTTTATGCACGCTGGAGGTACAATTGTTAAAAAAGAATTAAATGGCGAAACCTTAAAAGTTGATACGGGTTGTATTGTTGCTTTTACCGAGAATATAACTTACGATATTCAAAGAGCGGGTAATTTAAAATCGATGTTTTTTGGAGGGGAAGGAATGTTTTTAGCTACGCTAAGTGGGTACGGGACAGTTTATTTACAAAGTTTACCATTTTCACGTTTGGCTGACAGAATAATCCAACATGCTCCAAAAATGGGAGGAAGTCGAAAAGGAGAGGGAAGTATTTTAGGCGGATTAGGAGACTTATTGGATGGCGACAATTAATAATAAATAACATTTGAAACTTAACATTATGAGTCGTCCTAAAATAAGTTGACAGTTTTTAAAGATAAATTAATTAGACCGAAATAGATTTTCTGCTTCGGTTTTTTGATGCATAAAATTAGGTGTTTTAAAATTTAAACTAGTGTGTGGTCTTCTGCTGTTATAACTA
>CAXRIN010000076.1:0-32623 GCA_964230605.1 Flavobacteriaceae bacterium | reverse complement strand
AAGATCTTTAGTTAGAAAATGGCCATCTCTTGCTTTATCAAATTCATAACAAAAGTCATCAACTGTACAGAAAATTTCAGTAATTTTATCTACCATAAGAAAAAGGTTTTTTGGTTTTAAATATTTGATATTCAGTAAATTGAATATAAGCCAAAAACCTTTTTTTATGAAATAATATTAGGGTTTTCTTACGTCGAACTCACGTTATGTTATTAGTAATGCTTGATAAAAATGTAAGAATTAATACAATTAAGAAGGTATTTTTGAAAATATAGATTTGAAAATTGGTTTTGCCGAAAATAAAAGACACAACATCCAAACAATAGGAATTGAACCTGTTTGCTTTTCCATCATACTTTCAACCATTAAGCTTGCAAATATTGAAAAAACAATAGCTGAAGACCACCATGAAAAACCACCAAATCCCCAAAGCGATAGAAATAGAAGCGAAACCAAAAAAGCAACACCTATAACTCCTAACATGAGCCCTGTTTCCATGAATTGATTATGACAATTGTAATCTAAACTTCTTACAAAAACCTCTTCATTATGTTCAAGCGTTTTTTGTAGTTCATTTTTCCCGTCGCCTATTCCAAAACCTATGATAGGCGAATTTAAAAATGTAGAAATTGAATTTTCCCAAAGCACAATTCTTATTCCTGTACTTCTCATTGAAGCACTTTTATTTCTAGGTTTATTTTGAGCTCCTACTTTTATTGCTTTTGTAAGTTCACTAGTATTATCATAAAATTGTGACTTGTTCAAATAAACTACCCCTCCAAGGATTGATATAACAACCAAAGACAATCCAATTTTCTTCAAACTAATCTTTTGCTTTATTAAAAAGGCAAAAAAGGCGACACATATTATCACACCCAATGAAATTGTTGCAATCTTAGACGATAACATCAATACAAAACCAGCAAATAATAAAGTTAAAGGCAATCTAAAATAATAATTAATCCATGTATCTTTTACTTTGCCTATCAGCAATGCAAGATTGAAAATAATTCCGAAATTCAATAAAAGAGATGCGTAACTTGGATGTAAATTATAACTCAATTCGATATATGCAAAATGAGCTAAATCAAATTTATAACCAGCATCAACAAAAGCATCAACGAGGCTGATTATAACCTGAAGAAAACAACCAATAATGTAGAAATCTAAAACTCTTAAAAGTTTTTTTCTATCCCATTTAGTTAAAGCAAAGATTAAAGGGAAATAAAGGTAACAAGATTTTAAAATAATTTTTTGATATGAATTGGAGGTGTCTTCCGAATAAAAAAGACTAACTAAAAAATATAGAAAAAGAATTACCATTATCATTGGCACACCCTTATCCTTGAAAATTTTTGTCAACCCATCTTTTAATAGATTATAAGGAAGTAAATAATAATCTTTTTTAGGTTTACCTAACTTTTGATAAGCCCTGAAGAAATATAAAATCCCTATGATTGCAGAAATAACAATTAAAACTGGAAAGCCCTTAACAACTAGGGGCATTAACAAAGCCAAAATTGCTAGAGCATAATCATAATACTGCTTTCTTTTGTATACTAAATTGTTTGAAATATTAGACTCCAACATCAAAAGATTTTGTGTAAAAATAACCAATTGATGTTAGAGTATTTATTATACTGTAAATTACTTTACGGTATATATCCCTGAAGATATTGAATATTGTTTTGGAGATGCTTTTAATTTCTCTTGAGCAGCAATTAATTTAGAATTGTATTCTTTCATCGCCTTTTCATAAGCCAAAGATTGAAGAGCTGGGTATCCATTAAAATACATTTCTTTTTCTCCTGAAATAAATGTTAAAGAATAAATTCCTTCTACACTTGTTCTTTCCACTTTTGCATCCTCCCATTGTGTGGTGAAAAAGCTTTCGTCCAAATCCTTAATATTAACAGGTTTCCAAAACACATTTTCGTATTTACTTGCAGGCCCATCAAAATTGTTAAAATTCATTTGAATAGCAACATCTCCCTTAGAAAGTAGTGCTGGTTTTTCAATATAAGGCATACTTAAAGGAATATGTTCAACCTTATCCCACTCACCCTTTTTATTTAATTTATATAAATCGTTACTGCTTTGAATTTCCAAATTTTGATTCTCTTCAACTTTGAAAACAAGTGAGCTTTGAACAAATTCAGCATCAGACTTAGAAATATTTGGTAAAAGCTCAAAAACTTCTTCAGTTGATTTAAAATTAAAGTAGTTAACCCTGTTGGCAGAAATGGTATTAACAGATAATATATTTTCAATTGACTCCTTTTGAGTTCGAATCGCAGTCATCCAATCTAATTGAATTTGTTCCTTTACAACAACCTCCTCTTTAGGTAATACCTCTTCGGGTTTGTTATTAATTACTTCAGTCTCCGAATTGTTTGTTGCAATTAAAATGGAGAGCGCAATTATGGTTGCCACACCTCCAATAGACCAATAAATTTTCCCTGGCGAGTTCTTAGGTTTAATTCTAGCTAAATCTTCAGTAGTTTGAGCGTGCTTCCTAAGAATTGATTTAAAATCCTTGAAAGTAGAAATCTCCTCACTCGAAATCGGTTCCCTATCAATATTATAATTTCTCATGCTCCTATTTTAAAATGCTTTTTAATCTTATCTAATGTCCTGTACACTTTCACTTTTGCATTATTCTCAGTTATCCCAACAATATCAGCAATGTCCTTAAATGATTTCTTTTCAAAAAATCTCATTTCAATCAAGCTAAGTTGTTCATCGTTCAGTTTGGTTAAAATTTTCGCTAACTTTTCTTTTTCCTCGCTATAGATTTCTTCTTCAATTTCTTCAAATAACTCACCGATGTGCTCCGTTTCAATATTTACAGTCCTGTTTTTTGAATCTTTCCTGAAATGCATATTCATTTCATTAAATGCGATTCTGTATAACCAAGATGCAAATGGAACTCCTTTAAATGAATAGTTCTCGATGTTAAGCATTGCTTTATAAAACACCTGCGAAGTCAAATCAGAAGCCAAATGTTTGTTGTCAACTCTTGCATATAGATACCTGAAAATTTGTTCATGATATCTATTATACAAGACTTCAAACTTTCGAGGATCTTTTTTTGCGTCTTCAATTTGCTGAAGCTCTAGCTTTAAATCCTCATTTGTTTTATGAAATTCTTTGTTTATCATTTAACTGTATTCACGTCTATAATGCGAAGTAAAGAAAAAGATACACTTGACCTTCAAAAAAAATTAATTAATGTACACATAAAACAACAACCTAATAAACAATGGGTTATATAAATTGGTTTTTATGTTATTAACAGGTGTGAATAAATATATCAAACATTTTAATCTGCAATACCGTTATGAAAATGAACCTAGCGCCTAAATATCATGGAAATACAAAAGTTTAAACATTATGAGCAAAAACCTTGTAAATTTATTTTTAGAAATGGTAAACAAGTTTTCGGAGTTATTTGGGAAGCCAATAAACAACAAAATTCAGCCTATTACTTTACCAGTAACGGTGAATTCCAAAAAATTCAAGAGAAATCACAACCTATAAATGGATTTCCTGTAAATTTAGAGGACGTAATTCACGCTGAATTACTATATTAGTAGCACACACACCACACAATTAATAGCAACTATGGAAGGGATGTCAATATTTTGGCATCCTTTTTTCATTAAGAATCAAGAGTTTTATAACTTTAATATCATGAAGAATTTACTAGTTTTTTTTAGTGTTTTATGCCTTTTTAGTTTTATCGAATCAGAGGAAATTGTTTTCAAAAGTACTGATTCTAAGACTAAAATTACTGCGAACGACCAGTGGACTGCAGCTGGAAATATGAAAGGTGTTGAGATTTATATTTCTAGAACTAATACATTAACAGGTATTCCAACTACTATTGTTATTTCAAAAGACGAAAACCTACTAGAAGATGTGCAACTTGGAACATATAGTGCTGGTAAGTTATTTCTTCAAACAGCGGTTTTAAAAACAACACCGTCTTTTTCAGGAGAAAAGGTAATAGACGGTAAAACTTTTAAGTATTACGAATATGAATACGATAATAAAGATTTGATAAAAATGAAAACGCTCGTATACCACACACTTGTAGGTAGGACTGGATACCAAATGACTGTAACATCTGAAGAAGAAGGATTCGACTTGAACAAGCCTCTATACAACCAAATTGCGAACTCATTAATTATTACTGAGTAAAAGCTCATAAATATCACAAGTGCAGACACATGGTTTATTTCTGCATTCTTTACACTCGTAATTTAACTTTAAGCTTTCCTCTCTCCAAAAGTTTGAAATTGAAGATTTTTTTTTGAATCCGAATTTGATTGCTATTAGTGGAATAGGCGAATCAGATTTAACCCAATGGTTTAAATAAATCTTACTTGAGGTAGTTCGTTCAGCAATCTCCTTTAATCTATATTCAAACAACTTATTCCCTAGCCCCTTACCTCTGAATTCTGGTTCTAAAACAATCAAATCAAGCTTACACACTTGATCTGATTCTATCAGATACGAAGCGAATCCCACAATCCTTGAATCGACAATAAAACTCAATCCAAAAAAGTTTAAATCCATGAACTCTTTGGAATCAGAATAACCTTTTCCAAACTCTTGGTCAATTAATGTCTTTACATCTTTTAATTGTCCGCTATGAAATGGAACAATATTAAAATTCATCCCAAACAAACTTTATTTTTTGATTCGGTAGAGCTTGAGCAAGTTTTCTAAAATCCTCGTGATGAACAACAGCGATTCTTGGGTATCCACCTGTACAAGGTGAATCAGACATTAATACAATTGGCTTCCCTGAAGCAGGCACTTGTATTGTTCCTGGAACAACTCCTGATGACAAGATATTTCCTGTTTTCGTGCCATTTAATATTGAACCTTCAAGCCTATATCCCATTCTATTTGAATCTAAACCAATAATATATTCATCATAAACAAGTCTTTTGATATCATCATAAGAAAAGTCTTTAAATTCAGGGCCTTTACAAATTCTTACAACATGATTTTCAAGTTCAGGCTTATTTAAAGATTGATGATGTAAATTACTCGGAAAAATCTCAATTTCATCCCCTTTTATTAACCTTCTACCTTTGTAACCACCTTTTTTAGCGTATTCATAAGTTGAATAACTCCCCAAAAACTCATCAGCTTTGATCTTGCCTTGAATTGCCAAATAACAATATCGGCCAGATCCTGAACTTTTAATTTTTAAAACGTCTCCTTTATTGACTTTAATAAGAGTGTCACTGAGAGTCTTAATGCCATTGATTTCTGAAATCATATTATATCCAGATAATGCAATTTTTGACATTTTACTAAATTCATACTCTCCACCAATTAATGTAAACTCAATAACTGGATATGAAATCGGGTTACCAACTAAAGCATTAACAAAATGAGCCAAATTTAAATCCATAGCGCCACATTTTGGAACGCCAAAAGCTAAACCGTTCATCCTTCCGGAATCTTGTATAGTTGTTGATAATCCTGGATTTAAAACTTTTATCACTGTGCTTTCACTTTTTTTATCGGTTTATTGTATGATTCAAATTCCTTGTTCGTAATTGGGACAAATCTGATAAGATCTCCCATTTGAATTTGGTTTTCATTAAGGCTCAACATATCAATTGGCGTTTGCCCAATAATTTGCCAACCACCAGGGATTTCAAAAGGATATATCCCTGTCTGTTTATCGGCTAAACCAACAGATCCTGGTGAAACTTTTAATCGAGGTGATTTTTTTCTAGGGACAAACAAGCGCTCATTCATTCCGCCTAAGTATAAAAATCCAGGAACGAAGCCCAGCATATAGATCAAATAATCAACTTGAGTGTGTAAATGGACTACCTCTTCTAATTGTAATGATGTGTATTCAGTAACATAATCCAAATCAACACCAAACTTTTGATCGTAACAAACAGGGATTTCAATAATGTTTTGCTGTGTGGTATTAAGTGATTTGTCTAATAGAATTTCACTAATGAAATCGGAAATTAATTTTACGCTTAATTTTGATGGTTCAAATAAAACTGTGACTTCGGTATAGCTTGGAATAACAGCTCTTACACCAGAAACAGCTTTCAATCTCAAACCTTCATAAACTTTCTTTACAACATGATGTATATCTAAAGATACTTCTGACCCAAAGTTGAAAACTACAGCATCATGCCCAAAAGGCTTAATTTCGAATTTCATATCCTTCAGACAATAATTTATTTACAATGAATGAAATTCGATCTTCAGATCCGGGATGATCACCATGAAAACAAATTGAATCAACTTGCAGGTTAATTGTTTTACCACCAAAAGTATTTACTCTTCCATTTATCAAACCAACAATTTGCTCAATTATCAAATCTGAATCTTCATGATTAGATGATGGTAGATTCCTTGATCGTAAATTACCATCATCCTCATAAACTCTATCTACAAACCCTTCTTTTATATAACTAATATTATTTGCAGTAATTAATCCCTGAAGTAAACAATTTGGTAATCCCATAATTTTTAAATCGGGAAAATTCTCCTTAACAAACTTTAGAAACCAATGAGCATAGCTAACATCATTACATACTTTATGATATAAAGCTCCGTGAGGTTTGATATATTCTATTTCAACACCGATTTCCTGACCAATATTTTTTAGTGAATTTATCTGTTCGAAAACACTTTCTGTTAATTCATCAAAACTCAAATTCATAACTTGTCTACCAAAATTCTCCTTATCAGGAAAACCTGGATGTGCTCCCACCCTTACATTATGACTTTTAGCAAGAAATAATGTTTTTTTCATAGTTTCGAAATCTCCTGCATGACCACCACAAGCTACATTACAAGATGAAATAAAAGGCATGATAAAACCCTCATTATTAAATCCTTCTCCTAAATCAACGTTTATGTCAATAAAATTTCTCAATCAATTTGAATTTTCAAACCATCATAGGAAAGCTCAACATTTTTAGGCAACTCTTCACTTACATCTTCGGTGCAACCTAGTAAATGAGAAATATGAGTTAAATATGCTTTATCTGGCTTTAATTCATTTATTAACTCCAAAGCCTCGTCCAGATTAAAGTGAGAAATATGCTTTTCTTTCCTAAGAGCTGTAAGCACTAAAACTTTTAATCCTTTTAACTTTTCTTTTTCTTTTGGGTCAATATAATTAACGTCCGTACAATAAGCAAAATCACCTATTCTGAAACCAAAAACAGGTAATTTATAATGCATCAGTTGAATTGGAGTAAATGGAATTCCTTGAACATCAAAAGGTTGGTTTTCAATTCTGTTTAAATTTAAAACAGGAACGCCGGGGTATGGATTTTCAGCAAAAGCATAGGAGAATTCTCTCTTTAAACAATTCTCAACATTTTCATCGACGTATAAATCCATTGGTCTTTTCTGCTTGAAGTTAAATGCTCTCACGTCATCCATTCCAGCAGTGTGATCTTTATGTCCATGCGTATAAACAATGGCATCTAGGGTTTGTACATTTTCTCTAAGCATTTGCTGACGAAAATCTGGACCACTATCAATGCAAATTGTCTTTCCCTGAGTTTCAATGAGTATGGAACTTCTTAATCGATTGTCTTTAGAGTTTACAGAAGAACAAACATCACAATTACAACCAATAACAGGAACCCCTTGCGAAGTTCCTGTTCCTAAAAATGTCACCTTAATGGAGTCCATTATAACTTATTATTTTGAAGCATTCAATGCTTGTTCAATGTCTGAAATTATATCAATTATATTCTCTAAACCAGCAGAAACTCTAATTAAACCAGGTGTAATACCAACTTCTGCTCTTTCTTCATCAGTTAATTTAGCATGCGTTGTTGATGCGGGATGTGTAACAATAGTTCGCGTATCACCTAAATTAGCTGTCATTGAACACATTTTAATAGCGTCTAAAAACTTTCTTCCTCTATCTAATCCACCAGCTACTTCAAAAGTTACGATACCTCCACCGTTCTTCATTTGGCGACGAGCAATTTCAAATTGTGGATGAGAAAGTAAGAATGGATATTTTACGTTAGATACTTCAGGATGGCTTTCAAGAGCTGTGGCTAATTTTTTAGCGTTGGCACAATGTCTTTCCATTCTCACCTCTAAAGTCTCTAAACTTTTACTTAAAGTCCAAGCATTAAAAGGAGAAATTGCAGGCCCTGTTGATCTACAAAAAGTATAAACTTCATCAATGTAATCTTTAGGCCCAAGTACTAATCCACCCATTGCCCTACCTTGACCATCAATATATTTAGTAGCCGAATGTGTAATAATATCTATACCAAATTCCGTTGGCTTTTGGATATACGGAGTTGCAAAACAGTTGTCAACATTCGTCAAAACACCATGTTTTTTCCCAATTCTTGCGATCATTTCAAGATCAACAATATCAACTCCTGGATTAGTAGGTGTTTCAAAGAAAATCATCTTAGTATTTTCTTGTATTGCAGCATCCCACTCTGATTCGGTTGCATTTACGTCAACATAAGTATGAGTAATACCAAAACGAGGAAGGATTTTTGTTAAAACAGTATGTGTTGAACCAAAAACGCTTCTACAGGCAACGATATGATCTCCATTACCAACAACAGCAACAATAGATGCGAAAATTGCAGCCATACCAGTAGCTGTGGCATAACCAGCTTCAGTTCCTTCAAGGGCACACATTTTGTCAACTAATTCAGAATAATTAGGATTTACAAAACGGGAATAAACATTTGCATCACTTTCGCCAGCAAAAGCAGCCCTCATATCTTCGGCGTTATCAAATGTAAAGCTCGAAGTCATGTAAATTGGAGCACTGTGCTCGTTATGCTGAGTTTTTTCAGTTTGAATTCTAATTGCTTGAGTACTATCTTGCTTCTTCATATTTTTAATCTACTAGTTCACCGTTTATTTTTGATTCGAAAGTAATATCACAAGTATCTTCCAAAATCTTTGTAACCGAACAATATTTTTCAATGCCCAAACTCACAGCTCTTTTTACTTTTTTAGAATCTAATTCACCTTTGAAGTTATAAGAAACATGAATTTTTTTAAATGTAGCGGGCGTTCTATCTTCATGTCTTTCAGCATCCAAAACTATTTGAAGATCTTCAATTACTTGACGTTGCTTTTTTAAAATCAAAACAATATCAATTGCGCTACAACCTCCAAGTCCCATAACTAAAAGTTGCATAGGCCGAGCTCCAGCTCCACTTCCACCAATCGCAGGAGCGCCATCAATATGAACAATATTTCCATCTTCATTTTTCGCTTCAAAATGAAAAGCGTCATCCACTCTATCTAAAACTATTCTCATCTAACAATTATTATTAGCTCTAAGTTAATGATTCTATTAACTTTTTCTGCACCGATTGAGTTATTTCATCTCTTAAAATACTTATCCACAACATGAATTGGAAGAATATGACGTAAACTTTTTACTTCCCTATTGCTTTTTGCTATTTTTGCACTTTAAATTCAACTACGTTTGAGCAAAAAACAATTCTATAATTCTCCAAATGATTTGGCATTAGAAAATGGCGGGGTTCTTAAGAAACCTACCGTAGCCTTTCATACATATGGTGAAATGAATGAAAAAAAGGATAATGTAGTTTGGATTTTTCATGCTTTAACTGCTGCAAGTAATGTTGATGAATGGTGGAGCGGGCTTGTAGGAGAAGGAAGATTATTTAATCCAAAGGATCATTATATTGTTTGTGCAAATATTCTTGGTTCTTGTTATGGTTCAACTGGACCAAATTCTATTAATCCCGACACTGGAAATCCATATTATCACTCTTTTCCAGATATCACGATCAGAGATATTATCAATTCTTTAATTGAGCTTAAGCAATACTTGGGAGTTGAAAAAATTAAAATGGCTGTAGGCGGTAGCTGTGGTGGATATCAAGTTTTAGAATGGCTTTTAATGGAGCCAGAAACTATTGAAAACTATACTATTTGTGTTACTAGTCCTAAAGAAAGTGCATGGGGAATTGCGGTTCACACTGCTCACCGAACCGCTATTGAACTTGATCCAACATGGGGTGAAGACAGAGAGGATTCAGGTATTGAAGGTATGAAAGGTGCTAGACAAATTGGTTTGCTTTTTTATAGAAATCATGAAATCTATCATCAAATGCAGTCTGAAGAAGACAATGAGAAGACCAGAGATTTTAAAGCTACTTCGTATTTAAAATATCAAGGTGAAAAATTAGCCAAAAGGTTCTCTCCTATTTCTTACTATAAACTTACAGAAGTACTTGATACTCATAATATAGCTAGAGGTCGCGACAAGGATATCAAAGACACGCTAAAAAGAATCAAACAAAAAGGGCTTGTAGTTAGCATTAGCTCTGATTTACTTTGCCCTCCAACAGAGCAACAATTTATGGCGAGCCATTTACCAAATGCTCAATACGGTTTGATAGATAGTTTATACGGTCATGACGGTTTCCTATTGGAATTTGAAAAGTTAGGAAATGTAATTAAAGAAGCTTTTCCCGAATTAGGACTCTAATAAAAACAATCCACACACATTTTTTTAATAACTACGTACTTTTTTCGAAAAGAATTCAAGTAACTAGATTAACTTTATTTTCGATAAGCGTTTATTGATGTCAATAATTACTTTAACAACCGATTTAGGTTTAAAAGACTATTACGTTGCGGGAATAAAAGGACATATCTTGTCTCAACTTCCAAACGCGACTATTATTGACGTTTCTCATGAAATCCCTGCTTTTAATATTAGTGTAGCTGCTTTTTGTTTAAAAAACTGTTATGCTGATTTCCCAGAAGGATCAATCCATATTATTGGAGTTAGACCAGAAGCTGATGAACATACAAGACACTTAATTATTAAACATAAAGGACATTATTTCATTGGAGCAGACAATGGAATGTTCTCGTTATTATTTGACGGCAAACCAGATGAGATTTTTGATTTGAATATTGTTCCAGATGAAGACAAAAGAACTTTTCCAACAAAAGATGTTTTTGTAAAAGCAGCATGTCATATTGGACGTGGAGGAACAATGGAATTAATAGGAAGTAAAATTGATGAAATAAATCAACGAACAAACTTCCAACCAGTAATTGAAGAAAATGTAATTCGAGGAATGGCTATGTACATTGATTCATACGGAAACATTACAACAAATATCACTCGAGCACTTTTTCATCTTATTGGTAAAAAAAGAGATTTCTCAATTGTTTTCCGAAGATCCGATTATAACATCCACGAACTTAAGCAAAATTACAACGAGGTACCTGAAGGTGAAAAACTAGCACTTTTCAGCGCTAATAATCATCTTGAAATCGCCATCAATAAGGGTAATGCTAGTAAGTTATTTGGAATTAAACTTGCAGACACAATTCGTATAGAATTTAAAGAGCAATCTAAATCTGAAGGACCTCAATTATTTTAAATTCTCTTTTCGATATTGAGTATCAACCAAAACAGTTTTCCAACTCCACCTATTGATGCGTAAAGTTCAATACCCCTAACACTATTCCTTGCAATGGCCCGTAATCATAGGACACTACAATCAAAAATGAATTAAGGTGAAACAAAAAAGCCATTCCGTTTGGAATGGCTTTGAAATTTTGTAAAAGAAATATTATTCAGCAGCTTTTTCTTCAGTTGCTTCCTCAGTTGCTTCTTCAACTTCAGCAACTGGAGCTTCTTCAGCAACCTCTTCTGTAGCTTCCTCAGCAACTTCTTCAGCTTGCTCTTCTGCTAATTTAGCCGCTGCAGCAGCTTCTCTTTCTTCTTTAACTTTTGTTTCTGCAGCCAAAGCTTCTTTTTTAGCTTTAACAGCAGCATCAGCTTTTGCTTTAACAACAGCGTCAACTTTTGAACCTTTCTCTTTTTGCCAAGCTTCAAATCTAGCATCAGCTTGTTCTTGAGTTAAAGCTCCTTTTGCTACACCACCGTTTAAGTGATTCTTTAAAAGAACTCCCTCTTTAGAAAGGATTGATCTTGCAGTGTCAGTTAACTCAGCACCAGTAGAAACCCACTTAACAGCGCTATCAAAGTTTAACTCAACTTTTGCTGGATCTTGATTTGGATTGTAAATTCCTAATTTCTCAATGAATTTACCATCTCTTTTTGCACGAGAATCAGCTACTACGATGTGATAAATCGCTCTTGCTTTTCTACCGTGTCTTTGCAATCTAATTTTTGTTGCCATAATCTTAAAATTCGGTTACACGTAACCAGTTATTCAAAAAATTTAATTTGAGGGTGCAAATATCGTACTTAATTCCTGTAAAAACAAGGGATTTGTTTTTTATTGGATATCACGCGGAATTAAACCTTCTATCTTAGGATTGTATTTTCCAGTTTCTTCTTTCCAAAACTTCCCGTTCACGTATACTTTCAAAGTTACTTCAGGACCGTAAGAATCATTTGTTTTTAATTCACAACTTAACTTCCCCCCTGTATATGAGCTAAACGAAAATTCATCTTTTTCGTTATCTAAAACATTAATTTGACGATCTATTGAAACAGCTTTCTCTTTTGCTTTTGCAAAGCATTTAAATTGAACTTGAGGTGCTTTTCCAAAGATCTCTATCTTAACATTACAAGGTTCTCCAATAACTTCGGCCTTTTTAACAGCAGATTTCTCCGGTTTCCCACAACTAAAAAGAAATAGAGTTAAAATGAAAAATATGTTAAGTAATCTTTGCATATCATATTAACAAAGCCAAAATTAAACATTTGGTTACTAAATTTGAAGTAATGAAAGTTAACTTTACGCTAATAAGTTAAAAAATAGTTTAATATGAAGCAGGCTCTTTTCAGGTTTCTTTTATTATTTCTCTTTGTTGGCGGAGGGGCATCTATAGTTTACCTTACTTTGTATTATGAGCCAAACTTGCCTATTTACAATCCAAGTGATATTAACCCAAAATTAGTAGACAAATCAAAAAGAGGAATAATTAAAGACCATACTGTTGGCGATTTTAAACTAACAAATCAATTAGGAGAAACGGTAACGCAAGAAAATTTTAAGGATAAAATTTATGTTTCCTGTTTTATTTTCACAACATGTCAAGGTATTTGTCCAGCAATGACTGGTAACCTTTCAGGGGTTTACAAGGAATTTATAAATGATGATGAGATAATGTTTATTTCACATTCGGTGACTCCCGAAATTGATTCTGTACCAATTCTAAAAGCCTTCGCTGAAAAGTATGGAGTTGAAAAACACAATAAATGGCATTTTGTTACGGGCGAAAGAAAAGAGATTTACGAATTAGCAAGAATGCATTATTTTGCTGCTAGAGATTCAAGTGATGGCGGCCCAAATGATTTTGTCCACACTGAAAACCTTGTGCTCGTAGATAAAGAAAAGAGATTAAGAGGTTTTTATGATGGTACCGACTACGATCAAATAGATAAATTGAAAGAAGATATAGTCAGACTAAAAGAAGAATATTAAAAGCACACAAAATGTTAATAAGACCAAGAAGAAATAGAGCATCTGAAACAATAAGAGAAATGGTTAAAGAAACCATTTTAAGACCTGCCAACTTAATTTACCCATTATTTTTAGTTGATGATAAAAACATCAAAATTGAAGTCAAATCACTTCCTGGTAATTACAGATGGAGTCTTGATTTATTACTACCAGAAATAAAGGAATGTATCGAATTAGGTATTAAAACTTTTGTGCTATTCCCAGCTGTAGATGATTCTCTTAAAGATTCAGTTGCTACATATAGCTACAGCGAAAAAAACTTCTATTTAAAGGCCATAAAAACTATCAAATCAGAATTTCCAGAAATTTGTTTAATGAGTGATGTCGCAATGGATCCTTACTCTAGCGACGGTCATGACGGATTAGTTCAAAATGGTCAAATTTTAAACGATGAAACTTTACCAATTTTAGGTAAAATGGCCGTGGCTCAAGCTGTAGCAGGAATTGATATTATTGGACCAAGTGATATGATGGACGGAAGAGTTGGATTTATTCGTCAAGCATTAGATGAAGCGGGATTTAAAAACGTTGCTATAATGAGTTACACTGCTAAATATGCGAGTGCTTTTTATGGACCATTTAGAGATGCCTTAGACTCCGCTCCAAAAGCTGGTGATAAAAAGACATATCAAATGGATCCCGCAAACTCAACCGAAGCTTTAAGAGAAGCTGAACTTGACACTATAGAAGGAGCTGATTACCTGATGGTTAAACCTGCATTAAATTACCTTGACATCATTCAATTATTAAAACAAAATTCAGATTTACCTATTACAGCGTACCATGTTTCTGGAGAATGCGCAATGCTTACTGCTGCTTGTCAAAATGGTTGGTTAGATTACGAAAAAGCAATGCCTGAAGCACTTCTTAGTATAAAAAGAGCTGGTGCAGATGCGATACTTACCTATTTCGCAAAAGATTACGCTAAGATGTTAAAAGACGGTAAGATTTCTATGTAATATTCTTACTGCTTTAGAATTAGGATTATTTAAGAAGTAAGTAAAGATTACTTTCAGTTTGAAATAGAAACAAATGCTTAATTTTGCAGGATGGAATTAACTACTATCGTCCTCATTTTAATGTGGCTAGGAATAAGACTAGGTTTAGGTTTATTCTTTAAAAAAGCCGATATCTCACTGTGGAAAGCTTTTATTCCAATTTTATCCACTTTAAAATGGCTTGAATTAATTAAGAAACCAAAATGGTGGTTAATATTATCATTCATACCAGTTGTAAATATTGTTTTGGGTATAGGAATGATTGTAGAGTTAATGAATTCCTTTGGGCGAAGAAATGTTGTTGAACATGTTTTAGCTAGTGTAATTGGCTTTATCTACCTACCATATATTGGATCAACTAAAGATCTTGAGCTTGTTGGACCTGTTGATTATTCAAAACAAGAAAAAGGAAGAATTAGAGAATGGAGTGAAGCCATTTTCTTCGCAGTAATTGCAGCAACAATCATTAGAACTTTTGCTATTGAAGCATTTACAATTCCAACATCCTCTATGGAGGGTACACTTTTGAGAGGTGATTTTCTTTTTGTATCTAAAGCCCATTACGGTGCTAAAACTCCTAAAACTCCTCTTGCTTTTCCATTCATGCACCACTCTATGCCTGTTTTAGGTATACCGGCTTATTTAGACTGGATTGAATTGCCATCTTTTAGACTCCCAGCATTTCAAGATGTAGAACGAAATGATATTGTAGTTTTTAATTACCCAAGAGAAGATTACAGACCAATTGATAAAAGAGAACACTATATAAAGAGGTGTGTTGGAATTGCCGGAGACACTATTAGAGTTAATGATGGTAATTTATCTATTAACAGTAAAAAGGTTCCATTATCTAAAACTGGTCAAATGTCCTATCAGTTTCTGTCAAACAATCCAAAAGGATTTTACAATTGGTTAAAAGATCGAAAATTAAACAGGGCTGAATGTGGTTGCCAAAGAACATATCAACCGGATTTGTTTTCATGTATGGTGTTTGCAAACGAAAGGAATATTGAGAACCTTAAACAGCAATCTTTTGTAAAAAGTGAATTATCTGATGGTAAAATTAGACCTTGGTTACAAAAAGACTATACACTAGGAAATATATTCCCTAACTCATATTCTTATGGGAATAACGACTCTAGCAAATGGACGAGAGATTTTTACGGTCCACTTTGGATTCCACAAGAAGGGGTTAAAATTCAACTAACTGAAGATAACTATAATAAATACAAACGTGTATTTCAAGCATATGAAAATGTAAGTGTTATTTCTTTAAAGGAATTAAGGGAGAACTACAAAAGATTAGAATCCTTTATAGATATTGAAATTCAAAATGGTGACTGGCGTAAACTTTCCGCTTTAGCTTACGAGGCAAAAGATCTTCACTCGTTCCTATCCATTGGAGATGAGATGAGTAAATGGTCAGATGGTTACTTTATCAAGACATATGTAGAAACTCAATTAGGTTCCAATCAAAAGAAAATTAAATCTGAATTTTCAAAAGTTTTTAAAGAATATAAAAATGGTGTTTTAAAGCAAGAATTAGATTCTATTAAAAACATATTAGACTTGACCAAATCTCAAGAAAACAAAGAACTCTTTTACATCAATGGACAAATAACAGACTCGTACACTTTCAAGCAAAATTACTATTTCATGATGGGAGATAACCGCCATAATTCTGGGGATTCTAGAGCTTGGGGGTTTGTTCCTGAAGATCACATTGTTGGTAAAGCTGTGTTTATTTGGTTAAGCATTGATCCAGACGAGGATAAGTTCCCAGACTATATTCGTTGGGATCGTGTTTGCTCTTTTGTTAGTCCTGAAGGAAATTCAAGATCATACATGTGGGAATTCTTAATTGGCGGAACTATTTTATATTTCGCTAATAAATGGTGGAAAAAGAAGAAAAAAGCCAAAAAAGAAGCTGAAGCATAATGACTTTACTCCCCCTATCCTATTTTGGCCCAATTGAAGAGTTTGTTTATTTATCAAAAAACAAAGCTGTTACCTACGATCTAAACGAGCACTTTTTAAAGCAAAGTTATAGGAACAGATGTGTTATTTATGGGGCTAATGGTTTACTTAGATTAACAGTTCCCTTAGTCTTAAAAAGTAGAGAAAAAACAGCGATGAAAGACATTAAAATTTCATACGCTGAAAACTGGCAATCTCAACATTGGCGATCAATACAATCCGCTTATAAAAACTCTCCTTTTTTCGACTATTATGAAGAACTGATACTGCCTTTATTTTTTGAAGAATTTGAAAATCTTAAAGATTTAAATATTAAAGCGAGAGAAATAATTATGCAGTGCTTGCAATTGAATTGTGAAATTGAATACACTCAAGATTTCATAGCTTATAAGACAAGTGATTTAAGACTGCAGATTCACCCTAAAAAGGAACCTACTCTTGATCTACCTAGATATATTCAAGTATTTGAAGATAAACATGGCTTTCATCCTAACTTAAGTATTTTGGATTTGCTTTTTAATGAAGGGCCTTCATCAGCTCTTTATTTGTCTCAAGTAGTCACTATTTAGTTGAGTTCATTTCAAAATTTAGCTCTAAAAAAAGACGCCCCGCGGAACGTCTCTACTTTAATTTCCTAATAGTTCTTTTCGGAGTTTCTCGAGCTCTTTTTGTCTACGAGCTTCGCGATCTGCAGCGGCTTTCTCTTCTTCTTCCTTTAACTTCTGAAGCAACTCCTCAGCTTTTTTAGCTTCCTCTTCAGCTCGTTTCAACTCCGCTTCAAATTTCGCAACCATCTCCGCCTCTTCCTTCAATCTTCTTTCTTCAGCCAGTCTTCTTTCTTCAGCTATTCTTCTTTTCTCAGCCTCTTTAGCTTCTAACTCTTTTCGTTTAGCCTCTTCTTCTGCTCTCTTTTTAGCTTCGTATTCCCTCCTTCTCCTTTCCTCTTCTTCTCTTTGTTTCGCTTTGAACTTCTCAATCTCCTTTCTACGTTTTTGCTCTTCAACCAACTTCTTTAATTCCTCTTTGAATTTTTGTTCTTCAGCTTTTCTTCTAGCTTCAGCTTGCTTTTGGAAGTTTTCAAGCGCGGCGTTCGCTTCCTCTTGTTTTTGAAGAACTTGATCTAATTTTGTTGAAAGCTCTTCGTTTTTAGTCTGTAAGCTCTTTTTATGATTCTCTTCAGCTATTTGCTCGTTTAATTTAGCCAACTCCTTTTTCTTTCGTTCCATGAACTCAGCCTCAGTTTCCTTCTTAGTCTCGTCTAATTTCTTTTGATTCAACTCTTCTTGGATTTTTGCTTTCGCATCATAATAAGCCTTTAGTTTCTTTTCCCTCTCTAAAGCCTCTTTTTCCATATCAGTCATATTAGATTCAATAACTTTGACTTCTTCTTTGTATTTCTTTTCACTAACAGCAGCTTCTTTGTCTTGTTCAGCTAACTTTCTTTTGTGCTCTTCTTCAATCGCTTTTAATTGATTCTCTAGCTTTTGTTGTTTAGCCAATTCTCGCTCTTTCTCTGCAGCTTCCTTGGCTTTTTGCTTCGCCAACATTTCTTCTTGCTTTTTTGCTTCGGCTTCAGCTTTCGCTTTCTCCCTTGCAGCCATAGCTTCCTCTTTTAGCTTTGCTTTTAATTCGGCTTGACGTTTGGCTTCTTGACGTTTTTTATATTCCTCTGTTAACTTAGTTTCTCTCTTTAACTGCTTGCGTCTTGCTTGCTCTGCAGCACGTTTCTGCTTAAGAAAGTCATTATATTCCTTTTCTTGTTGTTTTATCTCTTTCTCCTTATCCTTCCTCTCTTTTTCATACTTTTTCTTTAATTCTTTTGCTTGTTTTTTAGCATCACTTACTGATTGTCCAAACATAGGGTTTGAACCAATTACAAAAACAAAAAATAAAAACGGAAGCAATAAGCTTTTACGACTTAAGGTACTCATACTCAACAACACACATTTTATAGTTACACACAGTTTGAACATACTACGTAAAATTTTAGGTTTTGTTATCCGTTATCGTACTCACGAAATGTTAACTTTATCATCCAAACATTAAGCCAAAGCATATCGCCAATATTTTATTCATATCAAGCTGGTACCCTAATTCTGAAGACCCTACATTAGGAATTTTTGTTAGAAGACATGCAGAGGCGGCTAACTTACTTAACAATGTTGCAGTATTGTTTGTGCATAGTGATGAAAATATTTTAAAACCAGAAATCACTTACACTGAAAACAAAGGATTAAAAGAGTTAATCATTAGATACCCAAAAGTTAAGAGCAAATTACCTGGTTGGATAGACCTGATGAAAATGAACCGTTATAAACGATTTCATAAACTTGGCATGGGAATGTTAGCAAGGAAAGGTTTTACGCCTGATTTAGTTCATTGCAATATCATGAATCCCTCTGGGTTAATTGCTAAATTATTTAAAAAGAAAAATTGTATTCCTTTCGTTATAACGGAACACTGGACAGGTTATTTACCTTCTGACGGAAGATACTCAAATAGTAAAATCTTAAAGCTTTCTTTACCTAAAATTGCCAAAAGAGCTGAGATAATTCTGCCCGTTAGTAATGATTTATCCCAAGCTCTTCAACAGCATAACTTAGGTAATAAATTCAAGGTTATTAGAAATGTTGTAAACACTGAAAAGTTCTTTATTCAAAATTCAGCAAAAGATAGATTTCTAGTAGTTGCCGATTTAGAAAATTCTCAAAAAAATATAAAAGGAATTATCGAAGCTTTTCAAGCTTTCCATCCAATAAATCCAAACATTAAATTAAGTATTGCAGGCGGAGGTAACGATGAAAAGATTTTAAAACAGCTCGTTTTAGAAATAGGCTTGGAAAACATTATTCAATTTCATGGTAGAATAAATGCAGAGGAACTTAATAATCTTTTATCAAAGAGCTATGCTTCTGTATTATTTAGCAATTATGAAAACTTACCATGCGTTATAGTTGAATCCTTTGCAGCGGGTGTACCATTTATTGCCACAAAAGTTGGAGGGATTCCTGAAATCATTAATGAAGAGAGAGGCATTTTAATAGACTCAAAAAATAAAGAGCAACTAGTTGGTGCATTTCAAAAAGCTATTAGTACAAATTGGGATCAATCCAAAATTAGAGAATATGCAATTGCTAATTTTAGCTATGATAAAATAGCAGAAGAATTCAATCAAGTTTATAAAGAAATACTTGGGAAATAAAAGTAAAATATCATCCTTGTTTAAATCCTTAATTGGTACCGCGGGAATTTTTATTTTAGGTATGCTATTTAGCTTTACCTTCAATTGGGCTATTACTAAGTTTATGCCTCAAAAGGAAGTAGGTTACTTTCAATATTATGTTTCAATTATAACTTTTGCAATGGTTATCGTTCCTTTGGGGTATCAAACTTTAGCCCAACGAGAAGTTATTGGTCTTGGCAGAAATGGATTGAAAAAGTTAGGCAATCAAGCTTTACTTTCAATTACTTTGGCTTCTTCTGTTTTTGGTATTGTTTGGTACTATGGTTTAACGAGTTTTGATTGGGTAAAAGACATGACTGATTTTTCAGGCTTATTTGCCGCAATTTTAATAATCCCTATCTATTCGCTCAACACATTTTATAAAGCCGTTTTACAAGGGCAAAATAAAATATATAGCTCAGTTTTACCAGATGTTTTAATCCGTCCTGTCATCTTATTATTAAGCCTATTTATAATTCCTTACTTGGGGTTAAGTATTACTCCTGAGAATTTGCTTTGGATTTTATTATTAATAATGACTGGATCATTAATTTTTGCAGTTTTTAAATCATTTCAAAAAACATTTGATAGCCCTCAAGTCATTAAATCTAATTGGCTAAAGCAAGCTTTAATTCTCCTTCCAATAGGTTTATTATCTACAATTAATGAAAGAATAGATGTCGTAATGGTATCAAAAATATTAGGTCCAAGCGACAACGCTGTTTATGGAATAGCTTTTAAATTCGCTCTTTTCAGTGGTTTTGGTTTAGTTATATTAAATCAAGTCATGGTTCCCCATTATGCAGCATATTTTAAAAGCGACGCCAATATTTCAGCGCTAAGAAAAATAATTAAGCCGAATGTTAGAATGTCTTTCTTATTAAGCTTAACTGTACTCCTTTTTCTTTTGTTCATTGGCAAATACTTACTTGAATGGTTTGGTAAGGATGCTGATGATTACACAAAAGGTTTCTGGGCAATGATTATTCTAGGTATCGGACAACTATTTAATGTTGCTGTAGGTTCAACTGGATATATCTTAACAATGGCTAAAAAGGAAAAATTAGTCTTAATTAGTATTGCAACAGGTATAATTGTAAATATAGTTTTAAACTATTTTTTACTTCCAATTCTTAAAGTTGAAGGAGCAGCCATAGCAACATCTGCCAGTATGATTGTTTGGAACGTTATGATGCTTATTTTTGTAAAGCGAGAAACAGGAATAAACCCGACAATTATTTAATGAACACAAAGCTACTTCCCCACTTTTTAATTGTTGGCGCGCCAAAATGCGGAACCACTGCTTTGCATCATTATTTATCACAACACCCCCAATTAAATTTATCTCCGAAAGAAATTCATTTTTTCGGCAAAGATTTAGGGTATAAAGTTGAACGACCTTCATTAAAAGAATATCAATCATATTTTAAATCTGAGGGATTAAATGGCGACGGCTCTGTCTGGTATCTCTATTCTGATTCTATTTACCAAGAATTAAAAGAATTGGGTATTCAACCAAAAATCATCGTAATGCTTAGAAACCCTGTCGAAGTAGCTTACGCACTTCACAGCCAGAACATTATTGATGCTAATGAAAATGAGTTAGATTTTGAAAAAGCATTGGCTCTTGAAGAAGAGAGAAAAAAAGGAATTCACCTTCCTCCAAACGTCGACCCTCCGAGAACTGTTTTTTATAAAGAGACTGCGGATTTTTACCCTCGTGTCAAAATGCTTTTAGATCACATTCCCAGAGAATCAATATTTTTTGGTCTGCAAGAAGATTTAAAATCTGATACTTTAGGATTCTTATATAGAATAGAAAACTTCCTCAAAATTGATCATTTCACCTCTTATAATCTTGAAAAGATAAATGAAAATAAGGTTGTTAAAAATCCAAAGATTCACAATCTTATAAAGAAGCCAGGAAACCTAAAAGTAAAGTTATTCAGGACTTTAATCCCTAGTAAAAAGATTAGAAAGAAGTTAGTTGACAAAATTTATAATGCTAATCTTGAAAAGAATAAAAGAAAGGAATTATCTGAAAATTTAAAAAGAGATTTAGAGCAGTATTTTAAACCGAATATTGAGAAATTAGGTAAAATAACTGGGATACAAACCACTCATTGGATAGAATAATTAATTGTGTTTATTCTTCTCCTCTATCCATTTACTCATATATTTTGTTGAACGAAGCGTATTAAGTTTTAAAATATTGCCAATTATATTTTCAGATCGATGCTGAGCCATTCTGGATTTTAAATCAAATAATTTATTCTTGAAAACTTGATGCAATTCATCTTTTGAAAATTCTGTTCTCAAAACTTCAAAGCCAACAGCCTGCTTTTCTGTCCAAATTTTTTCTTCAGAATATAATTTAATCGCCTTATTTGCCAATTCATTAGGTGAATCTGAAATATAACCAGGCCAACCATTTTTAGACTCCATACCTTCTGCTCCAATAGAAGTTGTTACCGAAGGAGTACCACATTTCATAGCGTCGATAAATTTACCTTTTAAACCAGCTCCAAATCTAAGAGGAGACAAGCAAACCTTTGCGTTTTTCATTACTACTTCAGCATCTTCAGCCCAACCCTTAATAATAAAACCTTCTTGTAAATTAGTTAATTGCTCAACTTTAGAATTTGGATAACTCCCATAGACATGCATTTCAACACCAGGCAATTTCTTACGAATTAAAGGCCATATTTTTTGTTTTAGGAATCTAACGCTATCAACATTCGGATCATGTAAAAAACTACCAATCGTTATAAAGTTTTCTCGTTGATGATAATCAGGCAGATTAGTCTCTGTTGAAAAATCCTCCATAAAAGGCAAGTAAATTAACTGAGCTTCTTTAATACCTTTTTCATTCATTAAATACATCATTTCAAAACGAGAAATAATTAATGAAACATCGCAACGAAAAATACATGCTAACTCCCTTAATTCAAGCTCTTCGTTTTTAGAGGAAGGTTTTCCTATAATCTTAGATTTACGTTTCTTTCTCAAAGAATGCAAATCTTCGGTATCTAATATTGTAATCGCTTCAGGACAAACTTCTTGAACTCTCCACCCAAACTGTTCCTCCATCATAAAACGATCAAACATTACAATAGCAGGGTTTAAATCTTTCAAATATGAATCAAAGTCAGAATTATTAACTTCAATAGACTGAGTGGTAACACCAATTTTATCTAACGGATATGCATTTTCAGATTTAGAACAAGGTGTTGCAAAATGAACCTCGTAACGATAAGTTTTAAAAAACTCAATTAACTGCATCATTCTTCTGCCGGCTGCCGATGATTTCGGCTCTGGCCAAACATAACCAATGATGAGTACTTTGTTATTCAAATCTTAGGGGTTTACCTGTTGTTCCATTTGGAAATGAAACATTGATTAAAGTTGAAATAGTTGGTGCTATATCTCGAATGTTTACCATTTGATTAGAACTACCTTTTTCAACTCCAGCCCCCATAAAAATTAAAGGCACATGAGTATCATAAGAATAACCTGAACCATGAGTAGTTCCTTTTCCTCTATCGTGAATCCATCCTGGTTTTAAAATAACAAACAGTTCTCCTGAACGCCCTTCAAAATATCCATTAAGAGCCTTTTCCTCCATTGTTGTTGCTGTCCCTTTTTTCAAATCGTTAATTACTAAAACCTCTTTTACTCCAGAAAAACCTCTAATAATTTCTATTACTTTTTCCTCTACAAATTTTGGATTTAATTTATACTTGGCAACCATGTTTTTGGCAATTCTTAATTGTGAATTACTATAGTTCTCAACAATCGAGTCAACACCATAAGTAGATTTAAACTGTGCGTTTAAAAGCTTTACACAAGCGTCAGAATCGAAATATCCTGAAGGTACTTTTTGATCTGTTAAATATCTGGGAACATTAACTGCTCCATGATCAGCAGTTAGAAAATATAACACCTCTTTCCCTACCTCTTTTTCTACGAATTTGAAAAACGATTCAAGTTCAGCATCTAACTGAATAATTGCATCCTCCATCTCCACAGAGTGAGGACCATAAAAATGACCGATATAGTCTATTGGAGAAAAGCTTATGGCAAGTAAATCCGTGTATTTATCTTTCCCTAAATTCTCTTTCACAATTGCTCTTTCAGCGAAATCCATTGTCATTGTATTCCCCATTGGAGTGTACTTTACAAATCCATATCCTTCTTTTTCTGTAACTGTAGAATAATCATGCGGAAAAACTGGGGCAGTTTCCCATAGGTGAGTTTCCTCGTAATCATTGTTATCGCTAAAACTTTCTTCGTATTCCATAATGGGAAACATTGATTCCCACTTATTACCTAAATAAAATTTACCAGGGCGAGTATTATTCATCTCTTCTACCCAGTTTGGTAGTTTCTGCATGTAATATGAACTTGTAATCCATTTACCTTGTTTATCAATCCAATAAGCTGCGTTTGCTTTGTGTCCTCCTGGCAATACTGCACTACGATCTTTTAATGCTATTGCAATTACTTTTGAGTGATTATTATTACTCAATTTAAGCTCATCACCAATTGTTGTAACTAATAAATTCTTAGGGCTTTTTTCTCCTTCTGTACTTTGTGTACCAACAGATTGGAATCTTCTGTCATCAACACAATATGTCATAACGCCAAAAGCTTCATCATACCAATCATTTGCTGCTATCCCATGTTGCGAAGGTGTGCATCCAGAATATATTGACGCATGCCCAGGAGCTGTATATGTAGGGATATAGGAGAAATTAGCATTTTTAAAAAGATATCCTTCCGATATCATCTTTTTAAACCCGCCATCACCTAATTTATCCCAATATCTGAATAGATAATCATAACGCATTTGATCCACTACAATCCCAACTAAAAGCTTAGGATGAATAGCGTTTGATGTATTTTGAGCTTTTAAAGCAACCCCACCAAAAAAAGCTAATAAAATTATAACCCGTTTCATTTTTAGTCTTTTATCATTTCCGACAACACTCTCAATGATTCTCTTACGTAGTGATCTTGCTCTGTGTTCTCTTTGAACTTTTTCATTCGAGTTTGAAGAATTGTATCCGATTTAGCTTCATATAAATCAACTTTATTCAATTCAACAATCATGTCGTTAATTGGAATTTCTTTCACTTTAGCAGAATCGCTTATCGCTTTTCTTTCCTCTTTGTAAGCTTTGTACTGATCAAGCCCCAAAGGAATTTTAGTAATATCATTTGCCTCTTTAATAGTCTTTGCATTCTTTATTACTGATTCAAAATAAGATGAAGTATCAACTCTTGATTTTGTGTTTTCATTCAATTGTCCAACATTAAAATCTTGATCATGTTTAGTATACCAAGCAGCAGGTATTGAAGTCCATTTCAAAGCATAGTCATATTCCTTTTCACCAACATCAATAAATTGATAAGTACTAGGTAATTTAACATCAGGCTCTACTCCTTTTAATTGAGTTGCACCTCCATTGATTCTAAAAAACTTAGCAATTGTTTGTTTAACAGCACCTAAATCATTCGCTTTGGTTTTAATCCCAAATTGGGCTGCAGCTTCAGATAAAGGAAAGAATCTCTGAACAGTTCCTTTTCCAAAAGTATTGCTACCAACAATAACCCCTCTACCGTAATCTTGAATAGCTGCTGCAAAAATTTCAGACGCAGATGCACTGAATTCATTAACAATAACAACTAAAGGTTTTTTGAATTGTTGATCTGGATCTCTATCGGTGTAGCTTTGAGCTGGCTCACCAGCTCCATCTACTTGAACAACGGGTCCTGTTTTAATAAAATAGCCAACCATATCAACGGCATCACTCAAAGAACCTCCACCATTATTCCTTAAATCCAGGACTATCCCTTCAACTTTACTAGCCTTTAAAGCTTCAATTTCTTTTAAAACATCAATGGAACATCTTTTACCATTACGTTTTCCAAATTCGGCATAAAAACTACCTAAATGAATATAACCGTAATTAAGCGAGTCATCTTTTTGTTTTAAGACTAAAGACTTTGCATAAGTTTCTTCAATTACTACGACATCACGAATAATAGGTATAATTACAACCGAACCATCAACTTTTTTCACTGTCAACCTAACCTCTGTTCCTTTTGGCCCTCTTATCAATCTAACAGCTTTATCCAATCTCATATTCACAACATCAACTGGGGTTGAATCCCCCTGCGCTACTGCAGTAATTAAATCTCCTGCTTCCAATTCACCTTGTTTCCAGCTTGCGCTACCAGCAATTATTTTAGACACCTTAATGTATCCATCTTTAGTAGTTAATGTAGCTCCAATCCCTTCCAACTTACCACTCATACTAATATCAAAGTCTTCTTTGTCTTTTGGAGGAAAATAGCTTGTGTGTGGACCGTAAACAGATAAAATTGAATTCATATAAACAGAAAAACGATCTTCTCTTTCCAGCTGCGTCAATCTATTGAACCAGTCTTTTATTCTACCACTAACTTTATCTCTAGCCTCTTCTTCAAGAACTTTAATTGATTTTTGAGGTAATGAATCATTTTCCTCTTGTTTTTTAACAGCATAATAAAGTTCATTAACAACTCTTGATTGTATATAATCTTGCCATCTTGTTTTTAAATCAGATTTACTTTGAACGAAGTCATATTTATCAGCATCCAATTCAATCGAATCTTTTCTTCCTAAATCAACTTTTTTATCAAGCAATTCAAAAACTATCTTTTGTGCTTCCGCCTCTCTTTTAACTATTAAGTTTTCGTATGTTTCAAAAAAAGATAAATCCCTCGTTTTAATTGCATCATCAATTTTAAACTTACTTTTCTCTAACTTCTCAACATCTTTTTTCAATAAAAAACGTTTATTGGGATCAATATTTTCAAGAAAAACCTCAAAAACATTTTTTGAGAATTCGTCATTTAAAGTCTGCTTATTATAATGCAAATTATCTAGTAATTTATAAGTTAAATCAAACACAACCGGTTCATTGTTTTCCTTTTGATTTTTAACTGCTACAGCGCCACACGCCACTACAAGCACAATTGAAATCGTACTTAAGATGTAAACTATTTTCTTCATAAATCTTGTAACAAAATTGATTGCCCCGCGTTATTTAAATCGACCTAAATAATTCGACCTGTTAGATTTAATCAAATTTAAGTCATTTTTACCGGTTATAACGAGTTAGCATGAAAGAACGGATGTACCCATTTAATATTATTGAGTACAATGTGGAAGTGGATGATAATTTAACTTCATACAATGTATCATACACTAATGAAAAGGGGGAAATAAGAAAAATTAAGAAAGTAAAAGGTAATTGGAGAAAGCTAATTGTAATACCAAATAGTGAAACGCCAATTCATCTTTCAACTATTTCGCAAAAAAAATGAAATCAAAAATGGCAGCCAACATATTTGTTGATGGTGAGCTTTTACTTGAAGAACAATCTACTATGGGAATAGTAAACCTGTTGAAAATAAAAAAATAAAGAGGCCATCGGCCTCTTTTTATTTTACTTTTTTCTGTTGATGATAAATATCTAACTTCTCTCTGTTGCCCACCTGTCCAGGATGTTCCATCGGACCTTTACAAGCTATAAATAAGAATCCTGAAGCTAGTACTAATAAAGTAATTTTCTTTCCCATAATTAATTAGTATTGAGAGTTTGAGACTAAATTAAAATATTTTTTAATTCTGTTCAAAATCAATTCTTGTAAGTTTTCAACCTTATTTTTACAGGAAAGTGTAACGCTTTCAACAATAAGCGTTATGAAGTCATACTAATTAGAAACATTGAGCACAACAACAAGTAAATACCACCAGACTGAAATTGACATCCAAAATGAAGAAGTTATTCTTAAGAGAGCAATTGAAAACCCACAGGCCTTCGCTCCTATTTATGAAAAGTATTATTTAGCAATTTTCAAATTTGTATTGCAAAGAGTTGAAAACGAACAATATGCATCAGAAATTGTAAGTGACGTTTTTGCAAAAGCAATCTTCAACTTAAAGAAATACAAATTCAAAGGAACACCTTTTAGCGCATGGCTTTACAGAGTAGCTTACAATGAAATTGCCACAAAATTCAGAAAAGACAATAGAAAACGAACCGTAAATATACCTGACGAAACTTGGAGTTTATTCGCCAGCGAAAACGACGAAATCGAAGACAATAGTCTTTCATTTAAAAAACTCAAATTATGCTTACAAAAACTTAAGCCAAATGAAGTTGAAGTAATTGAAATGAGAATCTTCGAAGATCGCCCCTTTAAGGAAATGGGTGAAATATTAGAGTTGACCACAGAAAACGCTAGAGTAAAAACTCATAGGGCATTGAAAAAACTCCAAAAACTTTTTAAAGCAAGCTAAAATGAATGATTTTAAATATCAAAAAAAGGATAAAACCAGCGACGAAAAAATAATGTCGTATAAAGACTTTGGATCCGTCATGGAAAAACATAGAGTGATAACTAAAAGTTATGCTAATGTTTGGAAATGGTCTGTTTCATCTACTCTTGTTCTTGGAGCAGCAATTACTGGCTGGATATTATTGAACAACAACCAAGTTAATGAACCTGTATCTTCTCCAATTATAGTTAATGAACGAAATGTCGACTTTACGCCAGTAAATGCTATTTCTTCTATTGAAGTCCAAGAAATCGATAAAATTGAATCTGAAGAAAAAGTGCTTGAAACAATTACAGTTACAGAGATAAAACAAACAACCGTAAAAAACACTTCTGTAGATCAAAAAGAATCTGAAACCAACCTTGTTTCAGAAACTGATAGTCTTTCAATTAATACTGTAAAAGCTGAAGAGCCAAACGTTTGGTATTCTGTAAGTGAATTGCCAGAAAAAGAAAAAATTAACTTACCAACACTATACGTAGCCAAGCTACCTTGGCCTGGAGAACTTACAAAATCAGAATTAATTAAGCATCCCGTAATTAACACCATTTACAAATCTGTTGGAAGAGAAATCCCGATTGTTGACGGTAAAGTTTTTATCACTGAAATAAATGCGGAGGAACCAACTGATTTCCACATACTGAAAAGCAACAACTTTCCACCATCATTAATACGAGATATTCATACTGCAGGCGATAACTCTGCACTTTTAATTAAAGACTTAACTCTTTTTATACCTGGTGAAGGTCGAGTAAATATGGGCGATAAATTGATAATGTTAAAATCAGATAAGAAGTTTGAGAAACGATTTGAAGAGTAGTTTTCTATGATAAAAATCAAAAAAGCGAGTCATGTGACTCGCTTTTTCTTTGGCTAATTTTAAGATTACCTGTCTACTTTACAATCTTTTGTTGTATCATATTTCCTGATTCATCATTCATAATGAAATGGTACAATCCTTTTGGTAAATCATCAGTCGAGAAAGAGAAACTATTATACCCTTCTGCTCCAACAACTTGCGATTGATAAATCATTTATCCATTTTGAGACATTACACTAAAGTTATAACTTCCAGACTGAGGTGCAGTAAACAAAATCTCTGCGTCTCCAACAACTGGGTTTGGACTAACTGTCATTGTTAATAATCTCTTCTGACTATCTCCAAAATTAATTGCTTTAAATACCTCCTGAGTCCCATCAAAATAAACTTGCGTTAATCTATAGTAACAATTACCGTTACAACCATCCATATCTAATCTAGTGTAGTATGTTTGCTCAGTTGTATTACCAACACCTGGTACTTCCATAATTTGCTCCCAAACTTTACCATCTGCTGATTTCTCTACAATAAAATAATCATTATTAATTTCAGCCATTGTCTCCCAGCTTAATTGAACTTTATCACCTAATGCTTTAGCATCAAAGTAAAGTAGTTCAACCGGAAGTGGTGTTACAGCGTTTGCTGATGCTAGCGTAAAGAACTTAGAGAAACCTTTTGGGAATATTGTAGTTCCTAATCCTCCTACAATTATTGAACCGATATTAAAAGTAATTCCGTCACTTGAGCTATAAACCGATGCATTTGAGAAGTCTCCATCATCATCTACCAATAATCTTACATCGTTTATATCAAATGCACCAGTACTATCCCACTCTATTTCGATAGAAAAGTTATCATCAAAGTTAGTATTGGTAATTTTCCACTCTCTTTCAAAACGTGTTTCTACACCAGCAGGCCTTTCAGCATTAACATTAGAGTTTGACAAAAGAGCTCCTCCATTGTGACCAATTGTAATAAACGACTCATCATTGGTGATTGTACCAGCGTTTGATGCATTATCTGAAGCTAAGGTAGAAATGAAAACAATTAATGAATCATCTTGAGATTTAGATTGCTTTTGAGTTATACCCGAACTAGCATCTTTACCAATTACTACAATATCATTTGTGTATCCCGAGTTAGCAGATGCATCCCAATAAGTTGTACCGCCAGTTGAAACATAATCACCTCCTGTTCCACCATCTGCATCGCTCATTGCTACCGCATATTTTGACCCCAAGTAAGCTTCAACTTTTTGGATTTCAGCATTAGAAAGTTCTTTGTTGAAAATAATAAACTCACCTATCCATGAATCGGAAGACTCTGAGCTATTCGCTCCTTGATTAATATCTAATCGAATTCCCGATCCACTATTTGTTGATGTAAATGTTTTTAATAAATCTCCATCTACTCTTGCATCAATAGTACTTCCTGAACTTTCTCTTACATAAGTAAAAACATGTGGTTCCTCAATTCCAGAAGTAGTCGCAATACCCGTATTATATTCACTTGGTGAACCACTCATATTAATACCATTACGGTATCCACCTTGGTAACCCAACAAATAATCACCTGAATGTCCATCAATTAACCTACCATTATTATCCGAAGCTAACATAGCAGACACAAAGAAAACTGTCCAGTCTGTTCCCAATTCTGCTCCAGCAGGTGCGTCAAAACCACCAGATAATATATCAATAACAGAGTTATAATTCCATCCCGACTCAACAGAAGGACCTGCTACAGTAGTATAATCAAAACCATTACAACTTTGGTCCTCCCATGATGTACCTATTGAACCTACACCTGCATCGGCCTTTAAGCAAACATGCAATTCATCTGTTACTCCTCCAGGTCCAGTACTTGCAACGTTTTTCGTAGCTGTCACAGCTGTTCTTGAAGCAGAAGTACAAGTTCCATCGTTAGCTTCTGCATAATAAGTAGTGGTTGCCGTTATACTAGGTGTAGTCCAATTGACACCAGATGAACTTGTACCAAGTGAAGACCCTCCAGATGAAGCTGCATACCAGTCTACATTACCGGAACTTGTTGTTGCTTGAATCTCAACTGTACCATTATTACATCTTGCCCCACTTGTTGACCCAGAGATTGTAGGTAAAGCATTAACTGTTACTGTCCATGTTCCAGTAGAAACTGTAGGGGTTGTGTTACATGTTCCATCTGCAGCATATCTTCTGTAACTCGTAGTACTTGTTAATCCAGATGGTGGTGTATATGTTGAACTTGTTGCACCTCCTATTGCAGCGGTATATCCATCATCAGATGATCGCCAAGTATATGAAATACTCCCATCACCTCCACTCGCAGAGACTGAGTTGCCAATAGTTGATGCAGGTGTTCCTCCTGAACAAATTGACTCACCTGTTGTTGATATAGTTCCAGAAGTGAAATCATCTCGAACAGTAACAGTCCAAGTTCCGGTAGATACAGTTGGGGTTGTGTTACACGTTCCGTCTTTTGCATAACGTCTATAACTTGTTGTACTAGTTAATCCAGCTGGAGGTGTATAAGTTGAGCTAGTTGCTCCTGAAATTGCAGCAGTATAACCATCAGCTGACGAACGCCAAGAGTAAGTGATACTGTTATCACCTCCACTTGCAGAGACTGAGTTGCCAATAGTTAAAGCAGGTGTTCCTCCATAACAAATTGTTTCACCGGTAGTTGAAATCGTTCCCGAGGTAAAATCATCTCGAACAGTAACAGTCCAAGTTCCTGTAGAAGCTGTTGGGGTTGTATTACAACTACCGTCCTTAGCATACCGTCTATAACTAGTTGTGCTTGTTAAACCTGCTGGAGGTGTATAGGTTGAGCTTGTTGCCCCCGAAATTGCTGCTGAACAACTATCCTACGACGACCTCCAAGAATACGTAATACTATTATCACCCCCACTTGCAGAAACTGAATTGCCAATAGTTGACGCCGGAGTCCCCCCATAACAAATGGTTTCACCAGTTGTGGTTATATCACCATCAGTAAAAGCCGATCTAACAACTATTGTACCGGTTGCATCATCGTCACATCCTGTAACGTCTATGGTATAATTATATGTCCCACTTGATGTAGGCGTACCACTAATAGTAACTGTATTAGACGAGTAACTAGCTGTTACACCCGTTGGTAATCCACTTGATGAAGTAATACCAGTTACTCCTGAAGTAGTATTAACAGTTATATTATTTGTACTTGTATTTACCCTTAAATAATAGGTAGTTTTTCTTGGGTTTGCAGTTGTTTGTAAATAAAGGCCAGACATTCCACATGCTGAAATCCAGTCTCCAGTATAATTGGCGTTTGTTGCAGAATACCCGAGACATTTTATTTGAGAACCACCAACTTGCACTTTAAATGTAGCTCCATCATTGGCAGTTGCGCTCATTGTTGCTTGATATACATTACTCCCACAGTCTGAAAAGGAAGTTATGCTTTGACATTGGTTTGTACCACATTGAGCAGCTGGTGTTTGAGCAAAAGTAAAATTGGCAAATCCAGAAAGGACTAGAAAAAAGAAAAATACTGCATTTTTTCGGGTAACAGTTTGTTTTGTTAGGTTCATTTTAAAATGTATCTGATTCCCCACAATCTTACCTATAAATTTTAGCTACAGCTAATACAAGTCTATCAAATAATCGTTCTCCGAAATACCTTCTGTTAAGTTTATAGCAAAACTCGTCTAAATACGCTTGTAGATATTTACCTTTTATCT
>CAXRIN010000075.1:0-9403 GCA_964230605.1 Flavobacteriaceae bacterium | reverse complement strand
TTGTATATAAATTTAAAAGAATTGTATACCGCATCAAAACACCTAAAGGGGTGAAAACTGATTTTTTAATGAGTCTATATTGGCTTAATTATCCTGTAAACCAGTAGTTTAAAATTGGTTTTGGATGATTTTTAAATATTGATTTAGGTGGTGTTTTGGGCTGTTTAGTTTTCTTTAGGTGCAGATATTTATAATAAAAGTCCATTATGAAGACACCACAAGAATACAATGAAGAAATAGATATCCTCACCCGAAGGCTGAGTTATGAGGATGACCCAGACAAGAAAAAGGATTTATCTATTAGACTTCAGAAGAAGAAGTTGGAGAAAGAAATCAGTATTATTCGAGATAAGATTAATAAGTTAGGGTGAAGTAGAAAAAA
This sequence comes from Flavobacteriaceae bacterium, assembly GCA_964230605.1. Classification (GTDB taxonomy): domain Bacteria; phylum Bacteroidota; class Bacteroidia; order Flavobacteriales_C. The sequence goes on along the minus strand of CAXRIN010000075.1, from coordinate 9,021 downwards.
ATAAACTCAAATAAAACTATGCCTCATCGAATAGTATACTGTACCCAAATTCTCAAAAGGCTACAAACAAGGCTTGATTTCCTTCAGTTGTACCTTCTTCTAGGATGACGTTTGTTACTTTATTTTTTCCCATAGATCTTTTTGATTTTCACAGATCTTCTTCAAAATAGATCCGTGCGATCCCAAAGATCTGTGGGCGTTCTAACAAGTCATCTAATGAATACATTACAAACATAGGATGACGATTGGACATAAAAAAGGCCGAATAAATCGGCCATTATTATGATCTGTAATATCTGTGGGAACTGTGTGAGCTCATTACAATTCAAACTTAATACCTTGTGCCAAAGGCAACTTGGTTCCGTAGTTAATTGTACAAGTTTGACGGCGCATGTAGGCTTTCCATGCATCGGAGCCTGACTCTCGTCCGCCGCCCGTTTCCTTTTCTCCTCCAAAAGCCCCTCCTATTTCAGCACCTGATGTTCCAATGTTAACATTGGCAATTCCACAATCAGATCCAGCTGCTGATAAAAATTGTTCGCTTTCCCGCATGTTAAGTGAGAAAATACTTGAAGACAATCCTTGAGGAACACTGTTTTGAATTTCAATCGCCTCCTCCAAAGTTGAATATTTAATCACATACAATATTGGCGCAAAGGTTTCATGTTGAACAATTTCCATCTTTGAATTAGCTTCAATGATTGTTGGTTTAACGTAACAACCAGACTTATACCCCTTTCCTGCTAAAATTTGATTCCCGGTTAACACCTTACCTCCTTGATTTATTGCCTTAGAGATAGTTGTTTTATAGGCGTTCACAGCATCTGTATCAATCAATGGTCCTACATGATTTTTTTCATCAAGTGGGTTTCCAATCTTAATTTGTCCATAGGCCTTCACTAATTTTTCTACCATTAAATCATATTGAGATTCATGGATGATTAACCTTCTTGTTGAAGTACAACGTTGACCACATGTTCCTACAGCTCCAAAAACAACAGCTGGCACCGCATGGGATAAATCGGCATTTTGAGTAATAATAATTGCGTTATTTCCTCCTAGTTCTAATATCGACTTTCCTAATCGAGCCGCCACTGCTTTGGCCACACTTTTCCCCATTCTAGTTGACCCAGTTGCAGAAACTAAAGCTACTTTAGGATGAGCTGCCATTTGTTCACCTATCTCTCTACCTCCTATTACAACGGAACAAATTCCTTCTGGCAATCTATTCTTTTTAATCACTTTTTTCATGATTTCCTGACAAGCTAGCGCTGTAAAAGGAGTCTTCTCCGAAGGCTTCCAAACGCATACATCCCCGCAAACCCAAGCTAAAGCCGTATTCCAAGCCCAAACGGCTACTGGAAAATTAAACGCTGAAATAATACCTACAATCCCCAAAGGATGCCACTGCTCCATCATTCGATGCTCTGGTCGCTCAGAATGCATTTGAAGCCCATACATTTGTCGGGATAATCCTACTGCAAAATCACAGATATCAATCATTTCTTGAACTTCTCCCAGCCCTTCCTGTAAGCTTTTACCCATTTCATAGGAAACCAACTCTCCAAGCGCTTGTTTTTGCTTTCTGAGTTCTTCACCAAACTGACGAACAATTTCTCCTCTTTGTGGACCAGGAACTAATCGCCATTCTTTAAATGCCTCCTCGACCTTTTTAATAACCTTCTCGAAATCAGCTGATGAAGCAGATTTCAATTGTCCGATTTTCTTTCCATCAACAGGTGATTTTATAACATACTCTTCACTACTTCCTTCCCAACTTTTCTTTCCTGTGCTCACTCCTAGAAAGGGAGCTTTAAGTTTGTTTTTATTTAGAATGTCTTTCATTATATTTTATTTTTTTGTTTCCCCTCAGAGAGCTCAGAGTTCTCTGAGTTTTTTTGTTTGTCATCCCGGACTTTGTTCCGGGATCTGAGCGAATTACTTTAAAAAGGACCTATCTCATTCTTTTTAAGATCCCGCAACGAGTGCGGGATGACAATTATTGGCCTGTATCTCCGGAAATGTAATATTTACCATTCTCCGTTGCGATTAATTTATCATAAGGAATCTCTTCTTGTTTAATGAATCCACTTGATGGTAAATCGCCATTATCAACCATTTCAATAACACCTGCAATTGAAGCTGCAGTTGTCCAAGAAATTGCTCTCCATTCTTTGCCTTGTATTTCTTGCGGGTAGAATGCTTTGTAATATTCATTTCTAAAAAGCTTCTCTCCTTGCCAACCTTCTACAACTGCATAGATATATACAACATCCTCCTTTACGGGGGGTTTAGCATTTTCAAGAATCTTTGTTAATGTCTCTTTATCATCCTTCATGATTAATTCACTGATTAAAAACTTCATCAGTTTACCATGTCCGGGATACCTGATTGATTTATAATTCAAAGTATCTACTTTTCCTTCATAAGTTTCACACATAGTCCCTAATCCTCCAGAAGTTGTAAATGCTTCAAACTCCAACCCTCCTATATTGATATGCTCGAAACCATTCAAGGAAGTGACCATCTTTCGCTTTCCATTATGAATTGCTTCCGCATCATTGATGTATTCATTAATAACTCCTGCTGGAGACCAAGTAAATGAGTAAGCTAATTGTCCGTTTGGATATCTTGGTAATGCACCAACTCTTAATTCAATATCACGAACTTTTGTAAAATCATTCGCTAAATGAGCGCCTACTATCCCTATAAAACCAGGAGCCAATCCACATTGTGGAGCCATTACTCCTTTTGAAGTCTTACTGAGTTCTCGAATGTAATTGGTTGTATCTACATCTTCCGTTAAATCGAAATAATGAATCCCTAAATCATGCGCAATCTTAGCAATAGGTTTATTCAAGAAATAAGGTAACGCGGATACAACGGCATCCTTACCCGTAAGCATTTCTTTCATAAAAGACTCATTGGTTACATCTCCTTCCACCACTTCAAATGGTAGTTTAAAATCATAATGCGGCTTTTGTTTATCTATTCCTGTTAAATTGTATTTTTTACTGAGCAACACTCCAACAAGTGTCCCTACTTTTCCTAATCCTAATGTTACTATATTTTTCATAAGCTTTTATTTATTTCCCTCAGAGAACTCGGAGCCCTTAGAGTGTTTATTATAATAACTTAATTTCTTTTCTTGGTTTGATCCAAATAAGTGCTCTCAAAAATCTTATCGGCATTACCGGTTTCGAAACCATCTCGTCTGTGCTCTCTTTTGATTTCTTCCTTTTTCAAATTTTGAAATTGCGGTAAAACCTTTCTTTCACAAAATTCTACATAAGAACCAGGAATCATTTGTTTCACACCTCCTTCAAATTCTGCTTCAACCATTTGAGAAACAGTTGAGCTTTGTTGTAAGAGCGCATCTGCACTTATTTTAATCTTACCTCCCGAATCGTTTAGTATGACACCAATAGACTCTAAGAAATCGTTAAACTCACTGATTGTGTTGTATCCGTCCTTTAAATCATGAACGGAAATAGTATAATGATTGAGGTAATAACGATTGTAAATTACCCATGCCGCATACTCACTTACTGATTGTAATTTTTGAAAATCTTCCCAAGTTGGCACTCTCCAAAGTGGCTGATGTAAAAATGCGTCAACTTGATCACCATTATCTAAATCCAAATCATTTACAGGATCACATTTCACTTCATTTGTGTAAGAAGTAATAATATTTTGAATTTCTTCAGGCATATCCTCTACCCTTAACTCACTTATAAAAATCCGTGGATATTCATTACTTGGGGGAGCATACCATCGAGCGTTTAAACGTTTTCCTTCAAAGAAAAAATCATCCATTGGTTTGTAACCATGATGAACAAATATTTTTTCAAATGATTGAATACCCAATTGAGGAACCCCCATTGTTCGGAAAGCAATATGATCATTACTTATATCAGATTGTGATTGTATAACGCCGTTATTAATTAACGCTTGAGTTACCTTATTTACATCAGGTACACGCTCCTTATATCGCTTCATTAAGCCATCTAATATCTTATTTAATGTTTTCATATGCTACGGTGTAGATATCTTATGATTTATTTAACCATGATTATTTAGGTTAAGTTTCATATCACTATGAAAACGGCTTATGAATCAATATATTACAAACAAAAAACTCCCGATTAAATCGGGAGTTTTTTGTTTGTAATATTAAACTCTTTTATTTCGTTGCAACTTCTTGCTCTATCTGTGATTTATAAAGCCTGCAATCATAATCATAAGGAGCTCTAGCTTGTTCAATGCCTAAATCGAGGGCTTTTTTCAAATCATAACAGGCATCATAAGTATACCTAAAACGAGCCTTCGCTAAACCTCTATTAAAATAGGCTACAGATTCATTTTTATCTAACTCAATGGCTTTATCGTAATCTGCAATAGCATCTACCATAAAACCTAACTGTGTATAATAAATACCTCTTTGGAGATATGCTTTTGAATTTACACTATCCTGCGCAATATATTTATTCATATGCTCAACTTGAGCTTTGTAAACAGCTCTTAGCGAATCTGAAATACCTGTGTTGTAATACTTCTCAATTTTAACATCGGCGGAATCAACTTCAGTTTGTTGAGCGTTAACAATACCAAATGCTAAAAATACTATTGCAGAAAATATAGTTTTCATAAAAGTCGGGTTAGGTGTTATGTTTTACGAAAGGAATTGTTTAACGTTACTTTAAATTAAGAAATTAACCTGACTAAACCTATTTAGAAACTGTTGTGGAACTACTATTCAATTTCGCTAAATGACGGCCACATTGTTGCATCATTAGCGTATTTGCTTGCTGTAAACCTAAATCTCTAGCCTGTTTCAAATCCAAACAAGCATCATAAGTATAAAAGAATCTAGCTTTGCTAAGCGCTCTGTTATAGTAAATTATAGGTTGTTGATCATCGATTTCCAAAGCTCTATCATAGTCTTTTATTGCTTGAACATGTAAACCTAAGGTTGCCCAATACGAACCTCTGTTTATATATGCAGAAATATCGGAGGTGTCTTGTTTTATTTGCTCTGTAAAAACCTCAATAATTGCCTTTGCTTGTGCTCTTTCAGCTTCTGAAAGATCTAAGTTAAACAAATCAGAAACATCGTAATCTACAGTAGTATTTATCTTTTGACCTGAGGTATTACTTGATGTATCAATATTAACCCCTTTAGTTTTGTCATCAAAAGGAGTTAATTTAGGCACATATGTTTTCTGTGCATAAACGTAAACGCCTAAAAGCGTAAAAACAAATATTAGCAAGGTTCTTTTCACGGTTATTCTAACGCCTTATATTTTCTTTTGTTTCAAATAAGAAGCACTAATTTATGGGTTATACAACTTTGATAAACATCAGACACAATGAATTCTCAAAATTAGTTATACCTAATTCGCTGCCCAATTCTCAAAGTTGACTTGCGACTAATTCCATTTAATCGACAAAGTTTACTTATAGAAACACCATATCTTTTAGAAATCCTCCATAAACTATCACCACTTCTCACTCTGTGATATTTAATTTTTCTAACCTCTTTGAGAAAAGAAAAATTATTAGCACTTAGTATCAAAGAATCTGATTTAACCTGGAATGTTGAATCATTGATTTCAAATACATCTTTAGGATCTATTGGCTCTCCTAAATATCTTGTTTCAAAGTGTAAATGACTCCCAAAACTTCTACCTGTATTTCCACCCAAACCTAATACCTCTCCAACAAAAACTTGATCACCTTCATCCACCAATCTTTTGCTTAAATGAGCATATAAAGTCTCTATTCCATTGTCATGCCGAACAACAACAACATTTCCATAAGTTGAACTGTAACGTGAAATTCTAACCATACCGTCAAAAGCCACATTTACGCTATCACCTGTGTTTAACTTAATATCAACACCGTAATGAGGACGGCTACCTCTCCATCCGTAATCAGACGTTAATCTGCCTACCCATGGACTATGAAAATCACAAGAATCATGTAATAGTGATAGTGAAGTAGTATCAGTCTTTTTAGTTTGATCAATTTGAACACCCCAAATTTTCTTTCTATCAAAGCCGCAATACAATTCATAAGCTGGAATATTATTCAAACTATCATTAATATCCCAAACTATAGATACAGGCTCAACGGGCTTGTGCACCACTTCATCTTCAACTTCATTCGTATCAATCCTTGTAGCATAAGCGCTTGCAGTAAAGAAGATTAAAAATATTGCGAACAATCTTTTCATGTCGGCAAAAATAATTTTATAGCATCATTCAAATTAAAAGTGTTCAACTAGTTATAAACAATTGATATTAAAAAAGGCTGAGATATTCATCTCAGCCTCCCATAATTGTTTTGTCTTAAAATCTATTTTTTCACGACTTTCATTGTTTGAAAACCAGAATCATTGTTTACTTGAATAAAGTAAACTCCTTTTTCTAAGTCTTTACCAAATGTAGATACACCACCTGTTAAATTCTGTGTTTTCACTAAAGCCCCCTTAACATCATAGATATTTAGAACCCCTTCATAATTACTAATTGAAAACTCTGAATTTGAAGGATTAGGATAAACTTTAAGATCTGACCCAATAGCCTGTTGAGACCCAACAGATAAACATCCAGGATTAGAAGCATCAATAACTACATTAACAGGTACTCTTTTACACTCCTTACCAGCCAAAATCTTCAATTTGGTAAAGAACCCATAGTTAGTGCTAGCCGAATACCCGCCTCCCCATTTTTCATAACAATGTTTTTCAGATGTCAGAACTCCTGTAACTTCAAAATCATTTGCAGCTGCTGTACCGTCAATCGTTAAACTCATAGATGACCCTTCTGCATCAATAAAATAAACACCCGGGGCAATCCCCTGCCAAGACAGCACTATATCCTGCTCTCCAGCATTTACACTAAATGAAGTGGTCTTTAATATTGTTGAACCATTACTCGCCTTGAGATTCATTTTTAAAGTTCCAGCTGCAATAGGCTTAACCGTAATACCAGTTATTGAAATTTCGGACAATACTGTTATTTTATTACCATAATTAGATGTACTAGCTCCCCAACCAGAGATTGCTTGAGTTTTTAGGGTTGTGTATTCTGTTAAAGCAGAGCCAGCACCTCCCATCCAATATGTTGTATTTGAATTTACAGTTGGAGTAAAAATAGCATCTGTTAAAATTTCAGAAGGATCTGTTTCGGAAGTATACCATTTTACTGTTTCATTTGCAACTATTTCCGCCTCTTCACCAGAAGCGCAAATTGTATCAGCTTCAGCGTAAGGAACCTCTGAATCTATAATAACGGAAGCGTTAACAGAGGAACATCCCGTTGCAGAAACTGTAACTTTATAAGTACCTCCTTTTGTAACATTTAGCGTAGATTCATTCTCGCCATAAATAGGTTGATTATTCAATTGCCATTCAATTGTCCCTCCTGCACCTGCCACACCTGCATCTAAAGTAACAGAAACAGGATCACATAATTCGTATGGACCACCTAAATCTGGTGTATTTAAAACACCCGTAACTTCAATTTCATCGCTTCTATTACAACCATCTTTCCAAACTTCCAATGTGTAAACACCTGAAGAAGTCGCATTTAAAGTATTGGCTGTTGGCGATTGATCAACTAAAGTAACCGCACCTTTTTTCCATGTAAAAGTTACACCTGACTGTTGAGCAACCCCTCCGTCTAAAGTAACCGAGCTTAAACCACAAATACTAACATCGCTTCCTAAATCTGGCGTTGGAGCAAAACATCTATATGGATCCATTGCAATATCACACGCATTTAATAAAGAATATTGACCTAAAACATCTTGAGTCACCTCCCATATTAAAATTCCAATCCCACCTTGCCCCATTACATAATCAATTTTATCAGTAATAGTATTCTTACCGTTGTAGCAATACCCACCTGAATTGTCATTTTCATAACAAGCTTGTTTATCTGAAGTACTGTTAAGAATACCACTATACATTGCCTCTCCCGCACACCTACCGTAAAAAGCCACACCTCCTAACATTTTTGAATACGGACAACCTTGGTTTTCATAAAGCGTCATAGCGTCTTTCATAAATTGAAGTGAAGCATGGTTAGAATATCCAGCAGGTGCATCGTATGACATAATATTCAAATCATCAATATAATTGAAAGTTTCAGCTAACCATTTATCAGCATGACTTGATTCACCTCCAGCAGCGGCGGAAACTAAATATCCTTCAGGATTAAGAGTTTCATATAAAGTTTTGAAAAAATCTCGAAAAGCTTCCTCTTGTCCATAAGCCGGAAACTCCCAATCTATATCTATACCAGTTAAACCATATGTTTGACACAGCGATAATGCCTCATCAGCGAAATCTTGCCGGTAGGTGGGATTATTTGCAACACTAATAAAGTTCCCTGACTTGCCCCAACCTCCAATAGACAACCAAACATTCTTATTATATTCATTAGCTCTATTTATAACATGCTGAAAACGAGTAGACTGTTCAATAGTTATTCCTCCATTTGAAGTTGGGAGAGAACCGAAATAATAATAATCTGTCATTTTATCCCATTCAACAGCTCCATCCATCCAGTCTGTTGTTCTGTATTGAGGTATATAACCTACAATTTTCTGAGATTTTAATAAAGTTGATGCTGAAATAAATAATAATACAACAAAAATTCCTTTAAGGCTTTTCATGTCTAAGGTTTTGTCTCTGATAATCAGAGAAGGTTAGTAAACTATATGTTAAGAATTGAAGTTCGATGGTAAGGTAGTCGCTCCAAAACTTGAGTACTAAAAATAACGCTTTAAAGTTGACAAATCAAACCCTAGCTTATTTTGTTTGTCCATAATTAGACAATATTTTGTCTATCGTAGGTTAACTTGATGTTAACTTTGGACTTCCCCCAATAATTGAGAGACAAAAGTTAAGATAGTTGGAGTTGATTTTGAGTAATTAACTTTAACATAATGAATAATCGAAGAAAACACAGTAAAGAATTTAAGCTAAAAGCTGTAGAATTAAGTAAGCAATCT